>JBOGWU010000236.1:0-18966 GCA_050693935.1 Actinomycetota bacterium
GGCGCGCCCCACTTCTTGTCGAGCACGACGTTGCGACCCTTGGGGCCGAGCGTCACGCGCACCGCGTTGGCGAGCCGGTTGACTCCGTTCTCGAGACCCTTACGAGCCTCGCCTTCAAATTTGAGCAGCTTTGACATCTGGCTGTCAGTCCTCCTAGGTGTTTGTCCTGTTAGCCGACAATGGCGAGCACGTCGCGCGCCGAGAGGATCAGTAGCTCCTCGCCGCCGATCTTGATCTCGGTGCCGCCGTACTTCGAGTAGATGACCCGGTCGCCGTCTGAGACGTCCATGGGGATGAGATCGCCGGTGTCGCTGCGCTTGCCGGGCCCGACGGCCAGGACGGTGCCCTCCTGGGGCTTCTCCTTCGCGGTGTCGGGAATGACGATGCCTGATGCCGTGGTCTCCTCGCCCTCTTCGGGGCGAACGAGGATGCGATCCTCGAGCGGCTTCAGCGTCTTGGTGGCAGTGGCCATGCGTAACCTCCTGAAGGGTCCGACCTGTGGGTTTAGCACTCGTGATGCCTGAGTGCTAAGAGTAGCGTGGCTACCGGACAACGGTCAAACCGGGCTCAGGGGCAGGCCGCACCGGCGCACGTGCGATCGGCCTTCAACTGCTGCGAAAGCTCCGTGATCGTCAATGGATCCGGGTCGTTGAGGGCATCACTGTCGCCGAGGGAGTTCGTCAGTCGCCAGGGATCGGTGACGAGGTCGTAGAACTCGCGAAAGGCGACTGTCTGCTCGTCCGCGCCGTAGTACTCCGTATACTGCTCCTGTTCGGTGACGAGAGACGCCCAGGTGGGCACCGCTCGTCGGTTGTCTGCGAAATGCTCGATCAGAAGGCGGTCACGCCGCGACCCACCCAGCAGTGGCCGGCCATCGACGACGTGGTCTTCGGCGGGCTCCAAATTGGTGGCCGCCAGAACCGTGGGCAGCACATCGATATTGGCGACCAGCTTGTCGCGGGTCACACCGTCGACAAAGCGCCTCGGCCCCCGCATGTAAAGCGGCACCTCCATCGAGATGGGATAGGCAAGCCGCTTCAATCGTAGGCCGTGCTCGCCCATCAAAAAGCCGTTGTCCGACATGAAGAAAGCGAGGGTGTCAGAGTTCTCGTCCAGTCGCCTCAAGGTCCCCATTACGTCGGCGACGAGATCGTCGGCCCCAAACAAAGCGCGCGCAAAGCGAGCGTAGATCCGCTGGCGTGGAGTCGCCTCCACTCCTACCCAGGTGTTGTCCGGGTAGAGCATCGGCGGCTTGTCGGTGAGGTCCTTCTCGGAGGTGGCGGGATTCCCCTCCCATCGAGGAATGCGTAAGTCCGCATAGCGACTGGGCGGAGTCGACGGGTGATGGGGAGACGAGGGAGTCAGCATCATGAACCAGGGCCGATCGTCGTCTTGTTCTAGCTCATCGAGCAGAGTGGTAGCTCGCCTTCCGAGGTAGCTCGGAATGTAGCTGGAGATCGTCCTTAGCTTTCCCTCTACGTTAAGCCGTTTGTTTCTGTATCCCGTTCCCATTGCGAAGTGGGAGAAGTACGGAGGTGGGGATTCAATCGGCCAGTGGTTGAGGTACTTGCCGAACAAGGCCGTGGTGTAACCCGCGTCCTGGAGGTACCTCTGCATGGTGTCTTGATGTCGCAGCTTCTTCGCATCGGCCTGACGACGAATTCCGGAGTTGTGCGCGTACTGACCGGTCATCAGCGAGGCGCGGAAGGGGCAGCACAGAGGTGTGGTCGCGAAGGCGCGAGAGAACCGGACACCTCTGCGTCTGAACAGCCTGTTCGTGGCCGGCATGAACTTCATCGTGTCGGGTCGCTGATCGTCGGTAACGATGATGAGAACGTTCGGGCGATCGGCACGAACACGTGCGCCCGTGCCGCGCGTTTGAGAGCCGCCGGCCGAGGCGATCGCGGGGGCCAGAAGAGCCCCTACCAAGGCAAGGCCCATGAGGGCGCGAGTCATCGGCGCCGTGAGAGGGAATCCGCCATAGGTGCGACAGGATAGTACGCAACCCACCGCCCTGCCCAGAATGGGGGCACCCGGCTAGAGCAGGGGCAGGTTGGGGTCGGGGGTTGCCTCGAGGCTCGTATAGATTCCGCGCCTCAGCAGAACGGTCCCACACGCCGCCACCATCGCGGCGTTGTCGGTACACAGTTCGATCGCCGGGCAGTGCAGAGTGACCGAGCGATCCAAGCAGGACTTCTCGAGCCCCGTGCGCAGCCCGGAGTTCGCGGCGACGCCTCCGCAAAGGAACACCGAGTCCACCATCGTTTGATCGACGGCGGACATCGTCTTGTCAACTTCGATGTCAACCACCGCCTGCTGGAACGACGCGGCGATGTCGGCGACGTTGATCTGTTCTCCTGCGGCCTCGGACTTGCGCACGTGGTTGATGACCGCGGTCTTCAGCCCCGAGTAGCTCACGTCGAAGCCCGCTTCACCGACCATGCTGCGAGGAAAACGAACGGCGTCGGGGTTTCCGAGCAGCGAGAGCCTGTCGATCTCGGGGCCACCCGGATAGTCGAGACCGAGAAAGCGCGCGACCTTGTCGAACGCCTCGCCCGCAGCATCGTCCAGCGTTCCTCCGAGGAACTCGTAGTCGCCGTGGCCGCGCGCGTGAACCAACATGGTGTGGCCGCCCGAGATGAGAAGGACGACCGCCGGCCACTTGACAGAGTGATCGCCCAGGAAGTTCGAATAGATGTGGGCCTCGAGATGATTGACGCCGACGAACGGGATGTCTAACACCGCGGCGATCGACTTCGCCTCCGCGACGCCCACCAGGAGCGAACCGATCAGACCGGGGCCGAGGGTCACCGCAACCGCGTCGAGGTCCCAAAAGGTCGCGTCCGCCTGGAGCAGGGCCTCGCGAATCGCAGGAGTGAGCGCCTCGACGTGAGCGCGCGCCGCGATCTCGGGAACGATGCCGCCGTACTCGCCGTGAAGCTCGGTCTGCGAGGCGATGACGTTCGAGAGGATATCTCTGCCTCCCCGCACGACCGCCGCAGAGGTCTCGTCACACGACGTTTCGATGCCGAGAACCAGGGTGTCGTCGTCCCACTCCTCGACGCGTTGTTCCTTGACCGCGGTCTCGGTTCCGGTCCACGTGGGTTCGCCCGGATCGGCCTCCCACGACTGGCCGAAACGCGCTCCGCCGCTATCCATGCGAAGGGGGCTCGGCGAGTTGGTCCCGGATGTGCTTCAGCCGAAGCCGGTAAGCGTTCGACAGGGCATCGTTCGCGACCATCACGTAAGCGTCCTCGTTCGTCTCGACGTAATAACCCTTTCGCACCCCGCTGATCTCAAAGCCGAATTTCGAGTACATGGCTTGAGCGTCTGCATTCGACACGCGCACCTCGAGTGACAGAGTCCGGGTCCCTCTTGCCACCGCTTCGGTCACGAGTGCGAGCAGAAGGCGAGTCCCCACTCGTCTGCCGTGGTAGTCGGGATCGACCGCGATATTGGTTACGTGAGCCTCGCGCCCGGTGAACATCATCCCCGCGTAGCCGATGACGTATCCCTGGAGGCGCGCGACCAGATAGGTCCGAGTGTTGCGCTGCGCGATCTCGGAGAGAAACAGGGTGAGGCTCCACGGACGCGGATAGACCGTCGATTCGATCGCCATGACTCGCTTCAGATGACGCCGCCTCATGCGCGCGAGGTCGACGTCGTCGAGTGGCCGACGCGCCTGGGGCTCCCTCGCTATCGCCACTACGCGGACCTCCGTTCGCGTATGCGATCCCACTGGATGCGTTTGGCGCTCTGCCGGAGGTACAGCGGCCTCAGATCGTCGAGCGAATCGAAGTCCTCGCGGAACAGCCGAGGGAGAGCCAGCTCGACCAGCGCCATCGCATCGGGGAACGCGTGTCCCATGGTGCCGATCTCGACGCTGTTACCGAGCTCCTCGAAAATCTCCCTGTAAAGGAGAGCTCCGTTGCCCACCAGCAGGACCTCGTCCGGCTTCGACGTGATCCCGTAGGCAAGCTGTTCGGGGCGCTCGACCTTGTAGTCCGTCATGCGCTGGATCCCACCGGGGGACGGGCGATAGAAGGCGTGGAAGACCTCCTTGCGGCGGCCGTCGAGGACGGCGCAAATGGGCCGCGGCGAATAACGCACGTCGTAGGCGAGGAGATCGAGACTCGCCAGCCCCACGATGGGAACGGACAGGGCCTGGGCGATGGCCTTCGCAGTCGCAATCCCCACACGCATCCCCGTGTAGAGGCCGGGGCCAAGCGATACCGCGACGCCTCCGATGTTCCGAAAACCGAGTCCTGCCTCCTCGAGACAGAAGCGGATTCCGGGCAGCAGGAACTCGTTGTAGCTCGCTCCGGTCCTCTTGAGCGGTCCACCGGAGGTCATCCCGCGCGACACCAGCGCGCTGGCAATGACCCCCTGTTCGGAGGCGATAGCCACGCTCGTTTGTGGCGTTGACGTCTCGATTCCGAGAACCAGCACTCAACCGTCCTGTTCGCTCGAGTCATGCGACCCGTCAAGCCTACGGTGGCGCGCCCGCTGATCGGAAACGCGGGCAAATCGCTCGCCCGTGGAATCATCCGACGAGGCCGCGTCGAGGAGAGCCTCGGCGGTAACGCGCATGGTGTCGAGCTTGACTTCCCACCCCGGCCCCCGCGGGAGAAACGACACCGAACGGTGATTCGCCTCCGCCTCGACGCGCAGCAACTCGATCTCGAGAAAACGTGCCGGGAGCAGGGGCCCCACCGCCTCGCCCCACTCCACAACGAGGATTGCACCGGGGTCGAGTAGCTCCTCGAAGCCGAGGTCGAGCACCTCCTGGAAGTAGTTCAGCCGGTAGACGTCGAGGTGGACGACGGGAAACCGACCCGAGTACTCGTGCACCAGGGTGAAGGTCGGGCTCGTAACGCGCTGGGCGACGCCCAACGCGCTGGCAATTCCCTGCACGAAGCACGTTTTCCCCGCACCGAGGTCGCCGTTCAGGCTGAGCACGTCACCGGGCAGCAAAAGAGGCGCCAGCGACGCGCCGAGTATCCGGGTTTCCTCCGAGGAGCGCGACACGACGGCCAGCCCCCCGCTCACGACGCTCCTCGTGCGGACGAACACCGTGAGCGCCCCGGCGGGCTCATCCGAAGAGATCCAGCTGCTGGGTATCCGGAGTCGATGCCCGGGCGGCGGCCCTACGCTCATCCAGCACCCGTCGCACCAGCTCGAAGTCCTGCCTCATCGCGTCGGTGGTGCTCATGCCACCGAAGCGCCCGCCCCTCAAGGCCGCTGCGGGGTGAAAGGTCGGGATGATCGAGGCGCCCTTACGAGCGTAGACCTGGCCCCGGGCCTTGGTGATACCGACGGGGCTTTCGAGAATGAACTTCGTGGCGAAGTTGCCCAGGGTGACTATCACCGCCGGGCGCATGTGATTCAGCTGGGCGCTCAGGTAAGGGCGGCAGGCCTCGATCTCGTCCGGTTGCGGATCGCGATTTCCCGGTGGGCGGCACTTGATGACGTTGACGATGGCGACCGTCGAACGATCGAGGCCGATATCGGCCAGCATCTTGTCGAGCAGTTGCCCGGCCGCCCCCACGAACGGCAGCCCCTGCTTGTCCTCGTTGAAGCCGGGGGCCTCGCCGATGATGCAGACGTCCGAGTCGAGGTTCCCGTCTGCCCAAACGACCTGGGTGCGCCCCTTGGCAAGGCGGCATTTCGTACAGCTCAACGCCTCGGTCCGGATCGTGTCGATGTCCATGCTCCGCCTCAGTCTGCCATCATCCGACCCCTGCCTGCCGCTCCTCCAAACCGGTGTGGGAGGGCGCCCGAAAAGGCCACGATAGTCAGAAAATGTGGGGAGTGGGGCTTAACGCGGAAGCGCACTCTGTGACATGATCACCTTCGGGCCGGGGGGCTTTTGTCCTGATGAGTGCGATGTGGTGGTGAATCCGATTCGACCTCGTGGGACGGAGGGGACGACGGCGATCGTGGCGTCGGGAGACGGGCTTTTCTGTGCAACTGAGGGTTCCAACTAACGGTTCTTTGAGTGGTGACTTCGCGAGGTTCTGGGCCGGACAGACGGTCTCAAACCTCGGTAGCTCGATCACACTCTTCGCATTGCCCTTGCTCGTCTACGAGCTGACGGGGTCCGCGATCAATCTGGCTCTGACGACCGCCGCCCAGTTCGTGCCGCATCTCTTGTTTGGGCTGTTCATTGGCGCGTGGGTCGACCGCCTCGATCGCAAGCGGTTGATGATCGTCGTCGACCTTTTGCGAGCCGGCGCCATCGCCACCATTCCACTGCTGGCCGCCTTCGACGCGCTTAGCGTGTGGTGGATCTACGGGACCGGCTTCGTCATGTCGACGATGACCATCTTCTTCGACTCGTCGCAGTTCGCCGCGATTCCGAGCCTCGTGCCGAGAAGAGAACTGGTGAGCGCGAACGGCCGGATCCAGGCGAGCTTTTCCGCCGCGCAGGTCGCCGGACCTCTGCTGGCCGGCCTGCTCGTGTCGCTGCTTCCCCTCGCGGGGGTCGTCCTCGTTGATGCTTCGACCTTCGTGGTCTCCGCAATCACCCTCAGCTTGATATCGACGCGCTTCAATACCGCCGACGAAAAAGCCGAGCCGCGCACCCCGAGCACCATTCGCCGCGACGTGGCAACCGGACTGCGATACGTGATGCGGAATCCGGTGCTGCGGAACCTCTCGCTGATGCTCGGCTTCGCCAACCTTCTCGCCGCGACCATCTACTCGCAGATCGTGTTGTTCGCCGATCTTCAACTCGGAGCGACGCGCTCGCAAACCGCTTTCATCTTCGCCGCGGGCGCGGCGGGCATGACCGTGTTTGGGTTGATGGCGGGCCGCATTCGGAAGCGATTCGGTTTCACCAACGTGGCCAAATGGGCGCTGATCCTGGAGAGCCTCCTGTTCGTCGCCCTCGGAATGATGACGAACCCGTGGTTGGGCATGGTTGCGTTCGCCCTGATCGAGGGCCACGCAATCCTGTTCCAGATCCAGGCCACCAGCATGCGGCAACTGATCGCCCCCGACCACATGCTGGGGCGCGTCATGACCATCGCCACGGTGGTCGCCTGGTCGGTGATCCCGCTCGGCTCCTATTTGGGCGGGCTCGTTATCGAAGCGACGGGACGGCCCGATCTCGTCTACGTGATCTTGGGGGCCTTCTCGCTTCTGATCCCCCTGGTCTTCTTCACCTTCACGGAACTAAGACGAGCTGAGAAGTACATCCCGGAAGCGGCGGCGGAGACGCAAGAGCTGGGGGCCAGGCCCGCCGCCGACACCCTCGCCGCAAGCTGAGCCTTCCCCACGTTCCACCTCAAATGAATCCATATTCCTCGCTTGGCCGGCGGCATATCGCATGTTGTGCTTGTCGGTACGGCACAGGAGTGCGAGATTGCTCCGCATGGCTCTCCACGAAGCTCGCCCGCTTCATACGGTCGAAGGTGATCGGTGATGTGGTCCACCCCGCTCGAGTTCGGCAAGCTCACCTGGCGTGAGGTGGCGCGCGCGGCCTCCGAGGGGCGCGTGCCGGTGGTGCCGGTTGGCACGCTCGAGGACCATGGGCACCATCTTCCGATCGACACCGATGTCACCCTGGTCGAAGCGATCTGTCGCGCCGCGGTGACGAAACTGGCGGACGACACGGTTCTATTGCCGCCGATCGTCCACGGCTACTCACCACATCACATGGACTTCCCCGGAACCATCACCATCAATTGGGAGACGTTCTGCCGCTACTGCACGGACGTTGGGCTGTCGCTCGTGCGCCACGGATTTCGCCGTGTGCTGCTCGTAAACGGCCACGGCAGCAATCAGAACCTCGTCGACATGGCCGCGCGCCTGGTGATGGTCGAGGAGCCCGGGTCGCTGGTTGCGTCGAGCTTCTACCTCACCAGTGATACCAGCGCCGCAATCATCAACGAGGTGCGCGATTCAGATGCCGGGGGCATGGCGCACGCGTGCGAACTCGAAACCTCGATTTATCTTCACCTGCACCCCGAGGCAGTCGACATGGACTCGGCCGTCGACGAGCGTGGCTATCCCGAGACCGAGCATGCCCGGATGGACTGGTCGGACGGCCCCCTAAAGCTCATGCCGTGGTGGTCGTCGTTCTCCGACAGCGGAGTGCAAGGTGACGCGACCAAGGCCACCGCAGAGAAGGGACGCGTGTTGTTCGAAGCCGCGGTGAATGAGATCGCCACCTACGTTGCGGAGCTTCGCTCACTCCCGCTCCCGGCCAGAAAGGACCACCATTGACGATAAAGGGGAAGACGCTCGAGCCCGGCGGCACCATCGGCGTACCCTCGCCGGCGTGGTCGTATGGCAGGCGCTCCGAGATCCTGCGCGGAGTGGAGTGGTGGGAGACGCGCGGCTACAAAGTGAAGCTTGCGGACAATGTCTACACGCGCCGGGGCTACGTTGCCGGATCTCCCGAGGAGCGCGCCCGAGGCATCGTCGAGATGTTCGCCGATCCCGAGGTGGACGTGGTCCAGTGCGCGGATGCCGGCTTTGGGTCCGCGCACACGCTCCCGCATATCGATTTCGACGTGATCGCCGCCAATCCGAAGGCGTTCATGGGCTACTCAGACGTCACCGCGCTGCACGCCGCGATCTACAAGGAGACCGGCCTCGTCACCTTCTACGGCCCCTTGCTCACCAGCATGAATCACCCTGAGACCAAGGAGTTCACCGAGAAGTCAATGCTCAGCGCGCTCACGTCGGAGGCTCCGCTTGGCGAGGTGCCACGCGATCCGGAGAACAACTACCTTCGCTCCTTCAACTCGGGCAGGGTCACGGGAGAACTGGTGGGCGGCTGTCTGTGGCTGCTGACGCACCTGATCGGCACGCCCTGGCAGATCGACCTCCGGGACAAGATCTTCTTCTTCGAGGACGTCTCCTCGCCCCCCTGGTTTATCGACGCGCAGCTGACACAGATGGCGCAAGCCGGGATGCTCGACGGCATCGCGGGCTTCGTCATCGGCGAGATGGAGGCGGTTGACTGGCGGGAATGGCACGACTGGCCGCAAGTGATGTCCGTCGAGGACATCTTCGAGCTCTACATCGAACCTCTTGGAGTCCCCACCATCTACGGGCTCCCGATGGGCCACGGCAAGCAACTGTTGTCCACACCGCTCGGTGTCGAGGTGACGCTTGACGCCGACGCGCGCACACTGACCGTCGACGAGGCCGCGCTGAACGGCCGGTAAGAAATGCTCCGGATGGGCCCTCTGTTCTACTGAGGACATGCAGACGACCGATCGGAGAGCGCGCGCGGGCATCGTCGCCCGGCTGTGGGCTGCCTTCGGCGTGTTCGGAGTGTTCTGGGGTGGCTGGGGTGCGTTGCTCCCGGACGTCAAGAACCAGGTTGGAGCCACCGACGCGACGCTGGGACGAGCCCTGTTGTTCATCGCGCTCGGTGCAATCGCCGGGATGCTGGGTGCAGGCAAGCTGGGCGACCGCTTCGGGACCAAGACGCTGCTTCCTGGGGCGCTCATCTTCGCGGCCACCATCCCGCTGCTGATCATGCCGTCGAGCATCGTTGCGCTGCTGCTGCCCCTGACCCTGTTGGGCGCCGCCTCCGGCGCCTACGACGTCTTCATCAATGGCGCCGCCTCGGTGTACGAGACCACCTACGACACGAAGGTCATGGGTGGAATGCACGCGCTGTTCTCCGCCGGGGTTCTCGTGGCGAGTCCCCTCGTCGGCGCTGCTCGCGAGGCGGGCGCCGGACCTGCGCAGATTCTGCCCGTCCTGACCGTCTGTGTCGTGATCAGCGGGCTCGCGCTGCCCGGGCTACGCCTGCCCGCCCCCGATTTAGAGGGACGTGCTCCGATCCGGATGACGCCACAGCTCCTGCTACTCGGCACGCTTTGCGCGCTGGCCTTTCTCATCGAAGACGGCCTGTTGTCGTGGAGCGCGATTCAGTTAGAGGAGACGCTCGGCGCCAGCGCCCTCATTGGAGGACTCGGCCCGGGCGTGCTCGCGGGCGCGATGGTTGCGGGCCGCGCGCTGACTCAAACGGTCTCTCGTCGCTACACCGAGAAGCAGCTGATCGGTGCCGCCGGCGTGCTGGGGAGTATCGGCGCAACCACCTTCGCTTTAACCTCGGACGCGCGTCTCGCTCTGTTCGGCATCGCGCTCACCGGGCTGGCCATCTCGGTGTGTGCGCCGCTCATCTTCGGAGTGGCGGGACGACTTGGGGGGCCGGGCCGCCAGGCCGGCGCCATCGCTCGGGTCAGCACCATCGCCTACTTCGGGTTCGTCGTGGGCCCCGCGCTGGTCGGCGGAGTGGCGGGCGCCGCGAGTCTGCCGGTCGGCCTGTTGGTCCTGGCCGTCGCCGCGCTCGTCATGGGCATTGGCAGCCGGGCGATGCCGTAAGGGGCGACCCGCCTATCGAGTTAGACCAGGAGCTTGCCGTCCTGGAGCAGAGTGTCGCCGTCCACCGTTATGCGGCCGCCATTACGGAGGTCGCACACCATGTCCCAGTGCACCGCCGACTTGTTGGTGCCGCCCGACTCCGGATACGACGCCCCCACCGCCAGGTGGACGGTGCCGCCGATCTTCTCGTCGAGCAACACCTCGCCGGTGTACTCGGTGATGCCGTAGTTGGTACCGATGCCCAGCTCTCCAACGACGCGCGCGCCGTCGTCTGTGTCCAACGTCTGCAATAGGAACTGCTCGTTCTTGCTCGCGCTCGCATCGACGACCTTGCCGTCCGCGAACTCGAGCCGGATGCCCTCGACGCTCTGGCCCCCATAGTTCGCGGGGAAGCCGAACGACACGTGCCCGCGCGTCGCGGTCTCGATGGGGCCCGTGAAGATCTCGCCGTCCGGGAAGTTCTCCTTGCCGTCGGCGGGCAGGAAGATGCGGTCTCCAACCTCGAGGATGAGATCCGTGCCCTCTCCCGTGATGTGCACCTCGTTGCGTCCCTCGAGCCACTCGATGAGCCTTGCATGCCGATCGGCGGTCTTCCTCCACTCCGCGACCGGGTCGGGCGAGTCGATTAGGCACGCGCCGTAGAAGAAATCCTCGTACTCCGCGAGGCTCATCTCCGCATCCATCGCGTGCGCTTCGCTGGGATACAGAGTGATGTTCCAGCGAACCTCGCCGGCAGCGGCGCGATCGAAAAAGGCCTCGAACAGCGGCTCACGCGCCTTGCTGCGTCGCACCTGGCGCTCTGGGTTGGTCTTGGAGAGCTTGCGCGTGTTGCTATCGGAAATGATCGAGAAGTTGACGTCGACGTTCTCGTAGATCCACTTCTCGGTTTCCCAGATGAAGTCGAGCTGATGGTCCTTGGCATGCCGGTAGAGCAAGGGCTCGGCCGCGGGGATGGAGGCGCGAATCATCGGATGAGCGCCGCGCCGCAGACAGCGCTCGTAGACGGCGAGAATGAGCGGCTCCGCGAGATACGAACCCGAGATAACGACGAGGTCGTTAGCGGTCACCTCGGTCGAGTAATCAACGAGGATGTCTGCGAGCCTCTCGGCCCTTGAATCCTTCACTTCCTGTCCTTTCGGGGGGAGGTCGAACCGAGGGTGTCGTCAAAGAATCGATCAAGCATCTCATTGACCTCGATGTGGCGCTCCATCATCGACATGTGGCCCGCACCATCGAAGAGATGAAGCTCTGCCTTCGGAAGGTGCTCGGCAAGATAGACGGAGGCGTCACTCAGCGTCAGGCGATCCTCGCTGCCGCTGACTACGAGACACGGCACCGTTATCTCAGAGAGGCGATCGCGTGCATCGAAGCCCCGGTAGGACCTGATGAGGTCGAAGATGACGTCGGATGAAGTCTCGGAGGTCATGTCGTACACGAAATCGATCTGGTGCGCCGATGCTTCAGGTCCGAAGGCGGCGAACGCCACCCCCCAGAACATTGCGTCCGACGGCTTGATGACCGCTCGCAGCCTATCGAGCCTGGCTGAGTGGGTCCCCAGCAGATCGAACGGCCTCCGCGCGTAGCGCTCGAGCCGGGCAATGGCGGCTCCCCCGAGCACGGTCTCGATTGCGGGCCCGTAGGTCGTGTTGAGCAGCGCGAGACCCTTGATCCGATCACTCTGCATCTCGGGGTGGTCGATGCACAACTGCTGCGCGACCATGCCGCCCACCGAGTGACCCACGATGACGACCTCATCGAGGCCGGCATCGTCGATCACGGTGAGAAGGTCCGCGGCAAGCTGAGCGACGGAGAACTCGGCATCGCCCTTGGGCTGCGACAGGCCGTGCCCCCGTTGGTCGTAGATGACGAGCCTGCGCCCACCGAACGCGTCCATCTGGTAGTGCCACATGTCACTTCGCAGCGCGGAACCGTGTACGAACACCACGCCGCGCCTGGAACGAGGCCCAACCTCCTCGACGAAGAGCCTGGCACCGTCGGGTAACTCGAGGCGCCGCGTGCGCTTACCGCGCCGGGTGCCGAAACCCTCGTCGACTTCGGAGTCGCGCGACCGGCGTTTCTTGAGCGCCACCCGTTCGGCCGCGAGGCCGACGGCCAGACCCGCCGCCGCGGTCACCAGCGCTATCCCGTTCGATCGTCTCACGATGTAACCGCGGACTCCTGCGCGGGCCGATCGGCGGCGATCTCGTTCGTGTACACCCGCGGCACCCGCGATGCGATTCGAGTGGTGATCTCGTAGTTGATGGTGCCGATGTGACCGGCGAGCTCTTCGGCGGTGATCTGCTCTTCACCGTCGCTGCCGATCAAGGTGACCTCGCGGCCCACCGCGACCTCCTCGTCTCCGACATCGACTAGAAACTGGTCCATGCAGACGGTTCCCGAGACGCGATGCCGTTTTCCGTCGATCAACACGTCGGCCGTCCCCGAGAGGCCGCGGTCGTAGCCGTCCGCATAGCCGGCCGGAACCGTGACGACGCGCCCATCGCGCTCGAGCTCATAGCGAAGACCGTAGGACAGTCTCTCGCCGGCGGGAACGATCTTCGAGGCGTTCACCCGCGCCTTGAGGCTGAGCGCCGGACGCAAGTCGGCCCGCCCCACGAGGTGCGTGCCCGGCCAAAGTCCGTAGCCGGCCACACCGGGACGAACCAAATCGAAATGAGCTTCTGGAAGCGAAAGAGTCGCGGCCGAGTTGGCCATGTGCTTGTAACGAAGCTTTACCCCCGTTGATTCGACCTCATCGACCAGCTCTCGGAAGAGTTCGAGCTGTCGTCGCGTGAAGGGATGATCGGGCACATCCGCAACCGCGAAGTGACTCCAAGCGCCCTCGATGTCGATGCCGTCGAGAGACCTCAGCGTGCCAACCGCATCGGGCACATCCGAAGCCAGCAGCCCGACGCGGTGCATCCCCGTATCGAACTTGACGTGAACCGCGATCCTCCGGCCCACCGACGCGGCTGCCCTCGACAGCTCCCGGGCGAAGGCCGCGGTGTAGACGGTGGGTGTGAGGTCGTAATCGAGCATGGTTGCCGCCGAGCGCGGCGGCGGTTCGGTGAACACATGAATGGGCTCCGTGATGCCGGCGTCCCGCAGGTGAATTGCCTCGGCGACTCGAGCGACGCCCAGGCGGGTGGATCCCGCCTGGAGCATCGCTCGGGCCACGGCAGGATTCCCATGGCCGTAGGCGTACCCCTTGACGACACCCATGACCTCAGAGCGTGGAGCGAGAGCCTGCAACTCCGTGATGTTGTGGCGAATTGCCGCAAGATCGACCTCGACCCAAACTCCATGGCCGCGCGCCTCGACCTCCGCCCGTGTCAGTCCGCTCATCGACTGAGAGTAATGCGTAGAAGCGCCCCGTTCCGTGCGTGAACCAAGGCGAAAACCGGCAGCTAAGAGGGAAATCAGTGATGACGGGATGGAAGGGCCCGCTCAAACAGGGCGCCGTGAGACTCCTGCAACATGAGTACCGCTGAGCGGTAGTCAGGTTACAGAAGCCTCCCCAGGCCCCAATCGCACCTTCGCGAGGGGCCAATGAGCCGCCCACTCGTCCCCTTGCTGCCTTTCTTTGGCGCGCGGCCCAATCGCAGCTTCGCGAGGGCCCGCGAGGCACCCACTCGTCCTAGCCCAAAAGCTCGGCCACGGCGCCGGGTAGAGCCTCGGCGACGTCCCAGGCCACCACTCCGCGGCCGCCCGTCGGGAGGCCCGCACGCGTGCCCGCGAGGCCGTGGACGTAAGCGCCCGCGGCCGCTGCGTCGGCCGGGTCGAGCCCCTCGGCAAGCAACGCTGCGATGACTCCGGTCAGGACGTCTCCCGTGCCGGCGGTCGCAAGCTCGGGTCCGCCGGTGGGATTCACAAGCAGGGGACGGCCTCTGTCGGTGACGATCGTCCCGGCTCCCTTGAGTACCACCGCGCACCCGAGCTCGTCGGCGGCGTGGCGAGCCGCAGCCACGCGGTCGGCCTGGATCTCGGCGGCGCTCATACCGAGAAGCATTCCCATCTCGCCGGGGTGGGGTGTGATCACACTCGGGGCTGAGCGTTCTACGAGCGGACCCACATCATCGGCGAGTTCGTTCAAAGCGTCGGCGTCAACCACGACCGGCAGCGGGAGCTCGCTCAGCACCGCCTCGACGAGCGCGCGCTGGCGCTTGCCCCTGCCCATGCCGGGTCCGAGGGCCACGGCGCCGGCTCGCTCGATATCGGCCGCGAACTCGTCGAGCACCTCGGGCCCGAGCTCGGAGTGATCCGCCGTAACGCGCGACACCGTTTCGGGAAGGATGGCCCTCTTGGCGTGGTCGACGTACGAGGTGCTCACCAACGTCACGTAGCCCGCTCCCATTCGACTCGCTCCGCGGGCCGCGAGCAGCGCCGCTCCGCTCATCCCGTCGGAGCCGGCGAGCACGACGACGGATCCCGAGTTCCGCTTGTGAGCGTCGCGCGCCCTTGCCGGGAGCAACCGGCGGATGTCGTCGGGCTCGGCCATGAACGCCGTTGCCCCCTCCATCGCGATGCCGATATCCACGACGCTGACGTCACCGGCGTAAATCGACCCCGGTGCGAGGGCGGTGCCGAGCTTCTGTGCGGCCAACGTGACGGTCACATGAGCGCGTACGGCGGGGCCTTCGACGGTTCCGGTCTCGCCCGCCACACCCGAGGGAACATCCACTGCAACCACGCCCGCTCCGGCGTCGTTGATCGCCTCGATGGCCTCGGCCGGCCGGCCCTCGGCCGCGCCCCGAAAACCGGTACCGAAGATCGCGTCGACGACGACGTCACAGCCCTCGAGACGACGAGCGTCGAAGGGCTCTGCCGCCACGCCTGCGTGAGTCAGGATCTCGAGGTGAGTCGCGGCGTCGCCCAAGTACTCCGACGCATCGGCGAGCAGCAGACAACGCACACCTGCTCCGTGGTGATGCAGCACCCGTGCTGCAACGAACCCGTCGCCACCGTTGTTGCCCTTGCCGCACACGACGGCAACGCGCAGACCGTAGTGGTGCCTTGCAAGCGAAATCACGGCGCGCGCTACGGCCCGACCGGCGCGCTCCATGAGGGTGAAGCCCGGCGTTCCCGAGGCGATGGTCGCGGCATCGGCCGCGGCCATCTCCCCGGGGGTAAGGAGAGGTTGCACTCGCGGCTAAGGCTAGGAATCCCCCGACTGCGGCGGTGGCGGCTGCGCGGGAGGAACCTGGCCCGGCATGGGTCCCGGTGGTGGTGGCTGTTGCCGCGGAGGCGCCGGTGGCGCCTCCTGCGCGGCGGCCTCCTGCTCGGCGATCTGCTTCTCGATTTCGGTTACCTCAGCGACCATCGCGTCGATGTCGGCCGCGGCGTCGACGCCCTGGGTGCGCTGGCGAACCATCGCGTAGCCGAGGTTGCGTGCCACGTCATCGGCCTTGCGACGCAATTGAGTTTGTTCGAGCTTGCTCTGTGCCTGCGAGCCGACCTTCTGGGCCTGAGTGGCAACGTCCTGTGCCGTCGCTTTGACCTTGTCCATGAATCCCATCAAGGGCCTCCCTGACTATGGCCTTCCTCCTACTAGTTCAGAGGATAGGGGGTCTGCGCCTCCCGGCTCGTTACTCGACGGTCACGCTCTTGGCCAGGTTGCGGGGTTTGTCGGGCGACAGCCCACGTTCCTTGGCCACGAAGTAAGCCAGCATCTGCAACGGGATCGTGTCGAGAATCGGCGTGAGCAGGGGCTTGGTGATGGGCATCTCAAAGAGCTCGTTGGCTTGAAGCCTTGCGCGCTCGTCCCCCTGGGGAGCTATGAGGATCGTCTGCGCGCCGCGAGCTCTGACCTCCTGCACGTTTGCGAGCATCTTCTCGTACAGAGTCGTGCCGGTGAGGATCGCCACCACCGGCACGTCCTCCTCGATGAGCGCGATGGCGCCGTGCTTGAGCTCTCCGGCCGCGTAACCCTCGGCGTGGATATAGGAGATCTCTTTGAGTTTGAGCGCACCCTCGAGGGCAACAGCCATGCCGACGCCACGTCCGATGAAGATGAAGTCGCGTGCATCCGCGTAGCGCTTTGCCGCCCTGTGGACCTCTCCTTGGAGTGCCAGCACCTCTTCGATCTGGTCGGGCAGTGCACGCATCGCATCTACCGTCTCCCGCAGCTTGGCCGCGTCCATCACCCCGCGTTCCTGCGCCAGATACAGCGCCAACAAATTCATGGCAACGAGCTGGGCCAGAAAGGTCTTAGTGGCGGCCACGCCGATCTCCGGTCCCGCGTGGGTGAACAAGACCGCGTCCGCATCCCTGGTGATCGAGCTGCCGACGACATTCGTGATGGCAACGACCTTGGCACCCATCTCCTTGGCGAAGCGCACGGCCGCGAGTGTGTCCGCGGTCTCGCCCGACTGGGCGATGCCAATCACGAGCGACCGGCCGTCGAGCACGGGATCTCGGTAGCGAAATTCCGACGCGAGGTCCAGCTCGACTGGGAGACGCGTGTAGTGCTCGATCGCGTGCTTAGCCGCCATTCCCGAGTGAAACGAGGTGCCGCACGCCACCACCACGACTTTGTTGACGGCCAATAGATCGTCGCGGCTCCATGTCACCTCGTCGAGGGTGATGCAGTGCTGCGCGTCGATCCGACCACGCATCGTGTTTCGCACCGCCTCGGGCTGCTCGAATATCTCCTTGAGCATGAAGTCCTCGTAACCAGACTTCTCGGCCGCGTCGAGGTTCCATTCGACGTGGACGACCTCGGAGGCGACGTCGATGCCCTCGAAGTCCATCACTCGCACCGATCCCGGCTTGATCTCGGCGATCTGGCGGTTCTCGAGGGGGACGACGTCTCTTGTGTATGCGAGCAGCGCAGGAATGCCCGAGGCTACGAGCCCCGCCTCTGCGGTAGCCCCCACAATGATCGGGCTATCCTTGCGAACCGCCACGATGGTGTCGGGCTCGTCGGCGTGGATGACCACCAGGCCGAAGGCCCCCTCGAGCTGCCCGATGGCTTCGAGGGTCGCCTCGAGCAGCGAGCAACCCTTGGAAGAGATGGTTCTCCCGATCAGCTGTGCCACGACCTCGGTGTCGGTCTCGCTGTGAAACTCGATGCCGTGCTCGGAGATCAGGCGTTTCCTGAGCACGTCGAAGTTCTCGATGATCCCGTTGTGCACGACCGCAACCTTTTTGCTGCCGTCGAGGTGCGGGTGCGCGTTGGCGTCGGTAGGAGCACCGTGCGTCGCCCAACGCGTGTGTCCGATCCCGATGGTGCCATTCAGGCTCTTGCCCGCCAGCGCGGCCTCGAGATTGTCTAGCTGGCCCGCGCGGCGAACCCTGTGCAACTCGCCCTTGTCACCCACCGTCACTCCGGCGGAGTCATAGCCGCGGTACTCGAGTTGCCTCATGCCCTGGATGAGCACGGGCAATGCTTCCTCGCATCCGACATAGCCGACGATGCCGCACATGGCTACCCCCTCTCGTTGCGTGCCTATCGCTTTACCCTGCGCGGGCGCGCGGAACACTGTCGTAGCTGACCAAGCGATCGTGGTGACGACCGCCCCAGGGAGAGGAACCACCTCGATGCCGGTTTGTGCCCCGGGATCGCTCCCAGGTTTTGTCGGCACCGTCACGACCGTGGTAGGCCGAGGGTCACCCGCCGAGTCGGCACCCCGGCCTCAGCCGGCGATACCTTCCGAGATCCCCTACCTCGTCGACTCACCGCCTCCTACGGGAGCCCTGGCGCTAGATCCGTGCTAGATACCTGACTTTCCTCTCACGCCCGCATTCTAAGGGGAGATCCGATCCCCGGACGCACCCGCGGAGCCCGAGCCGGCGGCCCCCATCGGCAGTGGCGCAGGGGTCAGCTCAGGTACCTCCGGACCGAGCTCGCCAGGTCCTCTGCTATCGCCCTCGCCGTAGAGGTCTCGACGGCCTCGACCATCACTCGGACCAGAGGCTCGGTCCCCGATGCCCTCAGTAGCACCCGGCCGTTCTCGCCGAGCTTCTTCTCGGCGGAGCGAACCTCGTCCCATAGACGCTCGTGCGACTCGAGCCTGTGCTTGACCGCTACCTCCACGTTGATGAGCACCTGCGGAAAAGGCTCGAAGAAGTGGGCGAGCTCGGACAGCGGCCGTCCCGCGCCGGCGACGATGCTGGCGGTATGAAGGCCCGCCAGGATGCCGTCGCCGGTGGTGCTGTGGTGACCCATGATCACGTGGCCGGACTGCTCCCCACCCAGGGCCGCTCCGTGCTCGGCCATCGCCTCGGCTACGTACTTGTCGCCCACCGGCGCCAGCAGGACCTCGATCCCCCGCTCCTCGAGGGCCCTCTTGAAACCCAAGTTCGACATCACCGTGGCGACCACGAGGCCGCTGTCCAGCCGGCCCGCCTCGAAAAGGTGCACTGCAGCAAGGCCCAAGAGACGGTCCCCATCAACGTGATCACCCCGCTCGTCTACCGCAAGTACGCGGTCGGCATCGCCGTCGAAGCCGAACCCGAGCTGAGCGCCCTCGGCAACCACCGTCTGCGCCAGGCCTCTGAGGTTGGTCGAGCCGCAGTCGACGTTGATACGCCTCCCGTCGGGCGAGTCGTTCATCGCCACGACCTCGGCGCCGGCGCCCCTGAACGCGGCCGGTCCCGCCGACCACGCCGCCCCGA
>JBOGWU010000237.1:0-3152 GCA_050693935.1 Actinomycetota bacterium
CATGTCTCGCTCCGTGATGATGCCTGCGAGCCACGAGCCCTGCATGATGAGGGCCGAACCGAGACGTCCCTTGGCCATGCCCCTCGCCGCCTCGACCATCGACGTATCCGCGCTCACGGTGAACGCCTTGCCGCTCATGACGTCTTTGAGCGTCGCCACGATTAGTCACTGCCCCCCACGTCGACTCCGCCCTCCGACGCCGGTGAGGCATGGTCGCTGATGTCCTGGTCGAGCTCTCGCCACAGGGATCCCGTCCACGCGCTGATGTCCGGCCACTGGCGCCAAAAGCGCTGAAGAGCCGAATCGTCCATCGCACGCGCTGCATCCGCAGGCGATATCTCATCGGTGATGTCCTCGAGCTCAGCTATCAACGCCATGAAGCGATCCGTCAACTCACTCATGCACCGGCCTCCCTTCGGGCGTGGGGAAGCCAGAGTGTATCCCGCTGCGACGAACGCTTACCTACGGTCGCACGCCGGCGTCGCTAGGCGGCTATCGGTTGCGCTTGCGGCTCGGGCTTCGGAGCAACCGGCGCTCGCCCGAGTCGCAGGCGGCGCAGTAGCTGGGCATTGAGGGCGACGACGATCGTCGACACGCTCATCAACACCGCTCCGGCGGCGGGAGCGAGGCTGACTCCGGCCCATGCCAGGACGCCGGCCGCCAGAGGAAGAGTGAAGAGGTTGTATCCGGTCGCCCACACCAGGTTCTGGACCATCTTTCGGTAGCTTGCCCGGGAGAGTCGGATGACGTCGATCACGGCTCGCGGGTCGTCGGATGCCAGAACCACTCCGGCCGATTCGATCGCGACGTCGGTCCCCGCTCCGATTGCAATCCCCACCTCGGCCCGGGCGAGCGCGGGGGCGTCGTTCACTCCGTCACCCACCATCGCCACCTTCAATCCGCGTCTTTGAAGGTCCGCCACCGCGGCTCCTTGTCCTCGGGGAGAACCTCTGCATAGACCTCGTCGATGCCGATCTCGGATGCCACCGCGTCGGCTACCTGCTGCGCGTCCCCGGTGATCATGGCGACCTTCACTCCGAGTTCGTGGAGCTCGTCGACGGCGGGCCCGGACTCCGGCCTCACGCCGTCCTCGAGTTCGAGCGCGCCCAGGACCTGGTCGTCCCTGATGACGTACAGGATGGCCGCACCTCGTTCCCTCCAGGCCGACGTCTTAGCCTCGAGGCTCCCGGGAACCTCCAGTGACCGCTCGCGCAATAGTCCGGGGCCGGCAACCGCGACGCGAGCCCCGGCAACGGTCGCCTCGACTCCTCGACCGGTCATCGACTGGAAGCCGGTCGCGGTCGGCTTTGCGCCGCGACCGCGCGCGGCCGCCACTATCGCCCGGGCCAGTGGATGCTCGCTGTCGGCCTCAACTGCGCCGGCCAGGGCGAGAAGTGCATCATCGTCGTCATCGAGCGACGCGACATCCCCGACGATGTGACTTCCCGTGGTCAGTGTTCCCGTCTTGTCGAACAAGACCACGTCCACCCTGCGCATGCGCTCCAGCGCGAGGCGGTCCTTGACCAGGATCCCGTTGCGTGCGGAGAGGGCCGTCGAGATTGCGATCACGAGGGGGATGGCCAGTCCGAGTGCATGCGGACAGGCGATGACGAGCACCGTTACCGTTCGTTCGACGGCACCGTCGGGGTCGCCCAGCAGTACCCAAACCACGAACGTGATGATGCCGACGGTCGTGGCTATGTAGAAGAGCAGGGCTGCGGCCCGGTCCGCAAGTACCTGAGCTCGAGACTTCGACTGCTGCGCCTGTTCGACCAACCGCCGGATCCCCGCAAGCGCCGTGTTTTCGCCCACCGCGTCCACTCTCACTCGGAGCGCGGAATCAGTGGCCACGGTGCCGGGCTACCACGCCGTCTCGGAGAGACTTCGCGACCGGTCGCGACTCGCCTGTGATCATTGACTCGTCGAGCTCGGCGGCGCCCTCGATGATCTCGCCATCCGCCGGCACTCTCGCGCCCGACCGCACGAGAACGACATCCCCCTCGCGGAGATCGTCGATGCCCACGGTTTCGGTGCCGCCGGTGATC
This sequence comes from Actinomycetota bacterium, assembly GCA_050693935.1. GTDB lineage: Bacteria > Actinomycetota > CADDZG01 > CADDZG01 > WHSQ01 > WHSV01. The sequence goes on from JBOGWU010000237.1 coordinate 2,046, forward strand.
ACTCGTTCGGCATCATCGGGCAGCAGCTCGGCGAGGGCTTCGAGCGCGCCGCTCGCTTGACCGATCGCCTTCATCTCCTGCCAGTGACCGAGCAACATGATGGCGATCAGCAAAGCCAGCTCCCACCAGAAGTCGAGGTCCACGGCCCCCAGTTCGGTCGCGATGCTGGCGACGAATGCCACCGAGATCGCGAAACCGATTAACAGCATCATGCCGGGCTGCCGGCTGCGGATCTCGTCGATCGCACCCGATAGGAACGGCGCTCCACCGTAGAAGAAGATGACCGTCCCAAGAACGGGCGAGATCCATTCGCTGCCGACAAAGGTGGGCGCGGTGTAGTCCAGCAACATCTGAAACATCTCGCTGAAATACACGACCGGGATCGTGAGGACCAGGGTGAGCCAGAACTTGCTCTTGAACATCTCGGCGTGGTCGGCGTGACCCCCGTGGCCGGAGTGGTCCGCGTGACCGGCGTGCTCGGTATGAGAGGACATCGCGGCTACGACTTGACCAGGCGGGCGATCGCGGCGGTCGCCTCGCCCACCATGTCGTTGTCCGTGGCTCCCTCGTTGCCCTCTTCGACCACGCAGTAGCGGATGTGATCGTCGAGCAGAGAGATGGCGACCCTCTTCAGGGCGCTGTTCACGGCGGAGATCTGGGTGAGGATGTCGATGCAGTACTGGTCCTCGTCGACCATCCGCTGAAGGCCGCGTATCTGCCCCTCGACTCGCCGAAGACGTGCCAGGTAGTCATCCTTGTCGTTGTAGTAACCGCGCACCTTGGGCTCTCCTTGTCACGATACCCCCCCATGGTATCTAGACAATCCCCGGAGCGCAATCCCCTCCTGGCGTGGCGATTACCCTTCTTGCTACGCCTAGACGGATTTCTCGGTGGCGATGCACATCTCGCCGTCGTCGTCGAGGAGCCTGGCGACGTCATCGATGCTGATGAAGGAGCGGCCCGAAAAGGCCCAGTCGCGCCCCCAGCTGTTCTTGAGGCGGAAGAACCCGGTGACCCCGTCTATCTCTTTGTCCAGCGAGACGCCGTTCAGGACGTAGGCGTGGCCCCCAGCATTCCCCGACGTCTCGTCGACCTTGCAAACGTAGG
>JBOGWU010000238.1:0-3014 GCA_050693935.1 Actinomycetota bacterium
TGGCAATGGGGAGCTACAGCCTTCCTGATCTGCCCTACGACCATTCCGCCCTGGAGCCACACATCGACGCCAGGACGATGGAGATTCACCACGGCAAGCACCACAAGACCTACGTGGACAAGCTCAATGCCGCTATCGAGGGCCACGACGAGCTGCAGATGGATTCGATCGACGAGCTGATGCGCAACTTCAACAAGGTGCCCGCCGATATCCAGGGCCCGGTTCGCAACAACGGAGGCGGTCACGCCAACCACTCGCTGTTCTGGACGGTAATGAGCCCCGACGGTGGTGGGAAGCCCTCGGGCGACCTGGCCGGGGCCATCGACAGCACCTTCGGCTCATTCGACGAGTTTCAGACCAAGTTCTCCGACGCAGGCGTAAACCGCTTCGGATCGGGTTGGGCCTGGCTGGTCGTCGACGGCGGCAAGCTCGACGTCATCAGCACGGCCAACCAGGATTCGCCGCTGATAGAGGGCAAGACGCCGGTGCTCGGCCTCGATGTGTGGGAGCACGCCTACTACCTCAAGTACCAGAACGTCCGCCCCGACTACATCAAGGCCTGGTGGAACGCCGTCAACTGGGACGAGGTCGCCAAGCGCTACGAGTCGGCGCGCTGACCGGCTAGCAGAAAACGGCAAAAACGGGGGCCGCTCACCGGGCCCCCGTTTGCGTATACCCACCCCCGCCCGAGGGTCTTTCGACCTGGGGTACAGGGGGAATCAGAGGTTATGCGCTTGTCCGATTGGGAATACCTCCTTGGTGACCTGCGTTTTTGTCTCTGCAGGACAAGAAATCAACCCCTTCCCCTTCGGGAGGGAATCGCGTAGCATTGATGGATCAGCCCATAGCATCTTCCGAGGAGTCGCCCACTGCCCGGCCCCGCCGCACTTGCGGCCTCGTATTACTACGTGCCTGCTTGCCGGCGCGCCTCGGTGAGAATCAACAGAATCTTCTCCTTTCGCGTGCGCGCTCAGCCGGGAGGCCCGCGCTACTGGTCTGGAGAACGCATGAGGCCCCTTAATCAGGGCACACACAAGAAGGTTGGTGACTGAATGAGCGAGGCAACCCGCCCGTACGACTCGAGGGAGGAAGCCGCACACGAAGACCTAGTGCGGCAGTACTTGCGCGAGATCGGCCAGTACCCTCTCCTAACGGACGTGCAGGAGGTCGAGCTCGCCAAGGCGATCGAAGATGGAGAGTTCGGCGCCGAAAAAATCGAGAAGTCCAAGAAGCTCACCACCAGGCAGCGCCGCGAGCTCGAGGCCACGGTTCGTGCCGGGCGCGCCGCCAAGCGACGCTTCATCCAGTCCAACCTCCGCCTCGTGGTGTCTATCGCCAAGAAGTACAGCGCCGCAGGCCTTCCGCTGCTGGACCTCATCCAGGAGGGCAACCTCGGCCTGATGCGCGCGGTCGAGAAATTCGACTACGAGCGTGGCTTCAAGTTCTCGACTTATGCGACCTGGTGGATTCGTCAGGCCATCACCCGCGCCATCGCGGACAAAGCCCGCACGATTCGCATCCCGGTTCACATGGTCGAAACGCTCTACCGCGTACGTAAGGTTCAGAGCGAGCTGCTCGAGAAACTGGGCCGCGAGCCGACCATCGAGGAGATCGCAGGAATGGCCGACCTCACGCCCGACAAGGTGCGCGAGGCGTTCCGTGTCCTTCCCGAGCCGGTCTCACTCCACGAGCCGGTCGGCGACGAGGATGCCGAGCTTGGGGACTTCATCGAAGACGAGGACGTCGAAGGACCCTTCCAGGCCGCGGCCATGGCGCTGCGCCAGGAGGACCTGTGGAACATGTTGGGCTCGCTGTCCGACCGCGAGCGCAAGGTGCTCGCGCTTCGCTTCGGGCTCGTTACGGGGGAACCGCGAACGCTCGAGGAAGTCGGCAAGGAGTTCAACCTGACGCGTGAGCGCATTCGCCAGATCGAGGCCAAGGCATTGTCCAAGCTCCGCCACCCCTCGACGCCCGGCAAGCTGCGCGACATGGTGACCATCTAGTCTTTCGACATGGTCACCACCGTCGTGCTTGCGACCTGTGACATCCACAAGGTCCCCGAAACCGCTCAGGCGATCGCCGATCTCACAGAGGTCAGCGAGGTCTACTCGGTTGCGGGTGACTACGATCTCGTAATCATGGTGCGCGTCCGCGAGCACGAGGAGCTGGCTCGCGTCGTCACCGAGGGCATAGCGAAGGTTCCCGGAGTCGAGCGGACGCAGACTCTCGTGGCCTTCAAGGTGTACTCACACCACGACGTCGAGGCCATGTTCTCGGTGGGGATGGAAGAAGACACCTTCTAAAGGAGCGCGCTTAAGTGTCCGACGTGCTCGTTGCTCATTATCACGAGATCAGCCTCAAGGGCCGCAACCGCGAATACTTCGAGGAGACCCTTGCTCGCAACCTCAAGCGAGCGCTTCGCGGCACCGGTTACGACCGGATTCGCCGCGGCTTCAGCCGTATCACCGTCGACTTCAAGCCGGAGAATCGCCTCGAGCAGGCCGTCGTGCGTGCCTCACGGATCCTCGGCATCGCCAATCTCGGCGTGGGGCGGCGCGTCGATCAAGACATCGATGACATCGGGGCCGCCGCCTTAGAGCTCCTTGTCGCCGAGCCCTTCGATTCCTTCGCGGTGCGGGCCCGCCGCACTCACTCGACCTTCCCGATGAAGTCGGCCGAGATCAACAAGGTCGTGGGCCAGCGGATCAAGGATGCAACCGGCGCAGCGGTGAGGCTCAAGGATCCCGACGCCACGGTGCACATTGAGATCTTCGGTAACTCCGTCATCGTCTATCGCCTGCGCGTTCCCGGATACGGAGGCCTTCCCGTGGGCACCTCGGGCCGCATGCTGGCGCTGCTGTCGGGTGGCATCGATTCACCGGTGGCCGCGTGGCGCATGGCATTGCGGGGGGCCGAGGTCGAATTCGTCCACTTCCATGGTCAGCCTTACACGGATCCGTCTTCGGTCCGTCAAGCCGAGGAACTACTCGAGGTGCTTGCCCGCTTCCAACTGC
>JBOGWU010000239.1:0-51618 GCA_050693935.1 Actinomycetota bacterium
GTGACCGAGACCCATGAGTTCATCACCTTCGACAACCGCGGCGTGGGCCGCTCGCGCGGGGCGGGCTCGGCCGGACCGCAGCACAAACGCGGCCCCTCGCTGGTGACGACGATCGAGGACATGGCCGACGACACCAATCGTCTGCTCGACGCACTCGAGATCGATAACTGCGCGGTCTTCGGGATCTCGATGGGCGGGGCGATCGCCCAGCATCTGGCTCTGGAGCACCCCGAGCGCGTCTCCGCACTGGTTCTCGGAGTAACTTGGGCCAGGCCCATCGAATTCATGCGTCGCCAGCACGTGCTGGCCCGCGCCCTGATTCGAGCCGGCGGCTCGGAGATGCTGGTCGAGTCCTCCCTGGTCCGGATGTTCACGCCGATGTTCTTCGAGATGGGGGCCGAGGTACTCGATCAGATGGTCAAAGCCTTCATGGCCGAGACCGGGCCCGACGTGCCGTCGTCCGAGGTGCTGCTGGCCCAGATGGACGCGATCGACAAGCACGACGTGCTCGAGCGACTAGGTGAGATCGATGTGCCCACGCTCGTAATCGGAGCCCGGCAGGACATGATGGTCCCCTACCTGGGCTCCCAGGAGATCGCCGGCGCCATCCCGGGGGCCGAGTTCGTGACCCTCGAAACCGGCCACGGCTGCATGATCGAGGAGATGCCCGCCTTCAACGAGGCCCTGCAGACCTTCCTGGCCAGGCTCTAACGAACTCTGACCCAAGACCAGGTGCATAGCCCCCTGCCACTGGTCAGAGAATGAGCACGCGATGCTGGAATGCAGACAGCCCGCGGTAAGCGTTCGGCCGAGACCTACTTACCCCGCGGGCTGCAGGCTCACGATAGCGCCCGGCGCCCGAGATGCCCAAACACCGGGACTATCCCCGTCGTTGGGTAAGTCGGCAGCAAGAAGCCGGCCATGGGTTAGAGGTAGCTCCTGAGGTCCCATAGTTCGGGAAAGAAGCGCTTGGTCAATGTGGTGCGCAGGTAGCCGGCCCCGGTCGAGCCCCCCGTTCCCGTCTTCGACCCGATCTGTCGTTCGACCATCAGCACGTGGTGCTGGCGCCACACCGAGAACAGCTCATCGTGGGTCAGCAATGCCTCCGAGAGATAGAACTCCTCGGGATAGCGACGCCGGTCCCGAGCCACCTCGAGCAGGCTGGCGCGGCGACGCTCCTCGTCGTCGACCGGCATCGGGAGATCTCTGGCCTCGAGTAGCCGGCAGAAACCGTCCCACAGGCTGGGGGCTTCGAGCCGCGACCGAAGCCGTTCGTCTTCCTCTGCCGTGAGGACGAGGCGATCGACGTAACGCTCGTCCTTTAGCCCGGAGAGAAACTCGACCTCACGGAACTGGACCGACTGGAACCCACTGGCCGGCGCGAGGTGCTGGCGAAACTCGAGGAAGTCCTGAGGAGACATGGTTTCGATTACGGGAATCTGGGCGACCATGACCCGCTCGATGGAGTGGGCTCGCTCCAGAAGGTGCTTCGCCTGGTGGGCGTCGCCCTCGATCATGAGATCCCTTACGCACTCGAGCTCGAACAGCAACTGCTTGAACCACAGCTCGTAGACCTGGTGCACGGTGATGAACAACAGCTCGTCGTGGGCGGCCGGCTTGCTGAGCAGCTGCTGAAGGGCGAGCAACTCGGGAACCTTGAGATAGCTGCCGTAGGAGAGCTCACGGTCTTGCTCCCCGAAGCGCGGCGGGCGGGGCTGCGAATCGGTCATGCCCCTAGTGTCCCGCACCGTCGCCCCCGAAAGGGGAAGCGCGCCGAGAGGACTTAGCCGAGGGTGGTCGACACGATGGGGGTGCCGACCTCGATGAGCTCGTAGAACTCGATCACGTCCGCGTTCGACATGCGCACGCATCCGTGCGATGCCGCGGTTCCGAGCGAGTCGATGTTCTCGGTCCCGTGAAAGCGGATCGCCGGAGCCGACCAGTTGATAGCCCTCAGGCCCAGAGGATTGTCGGGGCCGGGCGCGATCTCGGCGGGCATGTCGGCTCCCCAAGTGTCGGGCGCGGGGTTGATCCAGGTAGGCATGTAACGAAGCTCGGTCACCGAGTAGACACCCGTGGGCGTCGGATAGCCGGGCTGGCCGACGGCGACGGTCCAGGAGCGCGCGATCTCGCCGTCCTCGTAGAGGTAGACCTTGCGCTCGTTGTGCCGCACGAGGATGACCTCGTCGAAGCTATCGCTGGTGACCTCTGGCTTGAGCGTCTTGAACTCGATCTTGGCGGAGTCGCTGCGGCCGCGCAGAGCCCTGCGGAGATTCTTCACCGACTTGGTGGCGTTCACCGCGATGCCGGTGTGCTCCTCGGTGATCTCCACCCAACCCGAGGTGTAGTCGATGGCCGCGTCCTGAGCCTCGACGTTGAGCTTCTTGGCGAGATCTGCGACGAGATCCCTCGCGCCCTTGCCCGGGTAGGTGATGGCCACCTCGCTCGAAAAGTCCAGGCTGTCGTCGAGGAAACGCATCCCGACCTTGTCCATAAACGAGGCGTCTTCGCTGGCCGCCAGCGCTTCTCTTACGGCGCGCCTGGCGTCCCCGTGAGCGCCCAACTCCCGTGGAGTGGTCGTCCAGGTCTTGTCCTTGAAGGTGATGGTGATGCTGCGATTGAGCTGAGGGCGGATCTGCCGCTTGACCGCCCGCAACGCCTCTTGCGGGGTCATGCCGGCGATCTCGACCCCCCCGACGGAGGCGCCGGGAAGGAACTTGCCCTCGTAGCTCTTGGAGTAGTCGAAGGTCGCGTACGCCACTCCGGCAACGCCGAGGCCAACCAGGCCGGCAAGGATCGCCACGGCGATTAGGAGCTTCCTTCCCGCCGGGAGGCGGGGGGCCTGGTCGCCGGGCGTGAGGTCGCCCGTGGTCTTTTGAGCTTCGGTCATTGCTCCGCTTTCGGAATCCACTTGTTCTGCGGTCCGTCCAAGGACGCCCCGCTTTGTTCTGCGGTCCGTCCAAGGACACCCCGCGGGGGTCGCCCATGCTACCTGTGCGCTTGTGAGTAATAAAGCCTGAATTTCGAGCGTCTGTTCCTAAGACGTGCGCGGAGCGGATTTGGTTGCGCACGGACCGTGACCGCACCAGACGGTTGCCGTGGTTTGGGCCCGGTGACACGATGGGCCGATGGAGATCCACGACTCGCTCCTCGAGCTCATCGGCGAAACCCCCATGTATCGCTTTCGGGCCATCACCCGGGGCATCGCCTGCGACGTGGTGGCGAAGCTCGAGATGCTCAACCCGGGCGGAAGCGTCAAGGATCGCATCGGCATCCGCATGATCCAGGCGGCCGAGCGCGAAGGCCTGCTACAGGCGGGCGGCACCATCGTCGAGCCCACCTCCGGCAACACCGGCGTGGGCATCGCCATGGCGGCCGCGGCCAGAGGCTACAAGTGCATCTTTACGATGCCCGACAAGATGAGCCAGGAGAAGATCTCACTGCTCAGGGCCTACGGGGCCGAGGTGGTCATCGCTCCCACCGCGGTGCCTCCCGACCATCCCGACTCCTACTACCGGGTCGCCGACCGGCTGGCCGCGGAAGTCCCCGGCGCCTTCCAGCCGAACCAGTACTTCAATCAGGCCAACCCCATCACCCATTACGAGACGACCGGGCCCGAGGTATGGACCCAGACCGACGGACGCATCACCCACTTCGTGGCAGGCGTCGGAACCGGGGGGACCATCTCCGGGACCGGCCGGTATCTCAAGGAGCAGAACCCCGACATCCAGGTGATCGGCGCCGACCCCGACGGCTCGGTCTATTCGACCGAAGAGGCCCGCCCCTATCTCGTCGAGGGAGTCGGCGAGGACTTCTGGCCCGAGACGTTCGACCCCGAGGTCGTCGACCGCTACGTCACCGTCACCGACAAGGAATCGTTCCTGGCGGCGCGCATGGTCACGCGCGAAGAGGGCCTGCTGTTGGGCGGATCGGGCGGGCTGGCGGTTCATGCGGCGCTCCGGATCGCCGCCGAGCTCCCCGCCGAGGCTCTCCTGGTCGTGCTCCTTCCCGACTCGGGTCGCGGTTACTTGAGCAAGCTGTACAACGACTCCTGGATGCTCGAGCACGGCTTCCTGGATCGCCCCGGCACGGCGGCCCGCATCGGTGAGATCGTGGCGGCCAAGCGTCGCGCGGAGCCGGACATGCCGGACCTCGTGGCCGTTTCCGGCGACGAAAAGGTGGGCCGCGCCATCGACCTCCTCCAGAGCTACGGCATCAGCCAGATCCCCGTCGCCGACTCGGACAAGCCCGAGAGCGTTACCGACATCATTGGATCGGTGCACGAGCGGGGGTTGCTCGATCTCGTGTTTCGGGACCGAGACGCGGTCAACCGGACGGTCGCCCAGATCATGGACTCGCCTCTGCCGACGGTCGAGCTCGCGCGCGTGATCGACGACGTCGTGGCGGACCTGGCCCAGGGGGCCGAGGCGGTGGTGGTCGTCGACGGCGACAGGCCGGTGGGCGTGCTGTCGCGCGCCGATCTCTTGGAGTTCCTGGCCCACCAGGGGGCCTAGGGCTCAGCCGGACGCGCGCCGGCGTGCAAGAGCCAATCCGAGCGCGGCCGTCACCAGGCCGCCGCCGGCAATCCAGGGCCATACCGGGGCCCCGTCGTCGGAGTCCGACGTGGGACTCAATGCGGCGTCCGAGGGCGTGGCTTCAGTTTCGCGGGGCGCTTTCCCGGGCGGATAGTCCTCGAAGGAGCCACCGGTGGTGGAGTTGATCTGCTCGGTGCGGGTGCAGAGGTTGGTCTCGAGGCGGTCACCCGACTCCATGGCGAAGACGACGTAGCGGCTGTGCGTGCGGAATTCGAAGCCGCAGGAGACCTCCATCGCCGCGGTGGTCACCTCGACGGTGGAGGCGACGTCGCCGGTTACCACCCGCTCCACGGCAAAGGTGTAGGTAATCGGCTCGGCGCTGGACTGAATCCCGCCGCTGGTGGGGGGCTCGGAGGCCGTCACGGTGCCGGTGAACACCGCGTCGGACTGTTCGATGGCCTTCTCGACGGGTGGGTGCGGCACACACGAGCATGCGATCGCTCTGCCGGGGAGGGCAAACACCAGGCCCCCGGCGAGCAGCAAGGTTACGAGCGCAGAGTGAACGCGGGCCGGGCTCGGCCGGAGCGCAGAAGCAAAACGGGTTCTCATGCCCGTTGGACGACTCGGCGGTCTCTTAGGGTTCCCGCAATGCGGAGGCGAGGTCGGCGATGAGGTCGTCGGGGTGCTCGATTCCGACCGACAGGCGGATCAGCGTGTCGGGCACCTCCATGCCCGAGCCGGCGAGGCTCAGGTGGGTCATCTGACCGGGGTGCTCGATGAGGCTCTCGACCCCGCCGAGACTCTCGCCCAGCCAAAACAGCTTGGTGGCCGAGCAGACCTCGAGCGCCTGCTCGCCGGTGGCGACCTCGAAGGAGACCATCCCCCCGTAGAGAGCGGGCCCCGCCGCGGCCATCTGCTTGGTCGCAAGCTCGTGGGAGGCGGAGGAGGACAGGCCCGGGTAATGGACGCGCGTCACCGCGGCGTGTTCGACGAGGTACTCCGCTACCCGCTCGGCCCCCTCGCTGTGCGCGCGCATCCGGAGCGCGAGGGTCTTGAGTCCCCGCAGCAACAGCCACGCGTCGAGGGGGCCGGGTACCGCTCCAACGGCGTTCTGGAGGAACCGAACCTGCGCGGCCAGCTCCTCGTCGGAGGTCGCTATCGAGCCCATGACCAGGTCGCTGTGACCCCCGAGGTACTTGGTCGCCGAGTACACGACCGCGTCCGCTCCGAAATCTAGTGGCCGCTGTATGTAAGGCGTCGCAAAGGTGTTGTCGACCACCACCAACGCCCCGGCGTCGTGCCCCAGACGGGCGAGCTCCGCCAGGTCGAGGATCTTGAGCAAAGGGTTGGTGGGCGTCTCTGCTACGAGCATGTCGGCACCGCGCTGGCAGGCGGATGCGACCGCGGCGAGATCGGTCATGTCAACGGCCTCGAAGTCCTGGCCGAGCTCGCTCATGACCTTCGAGAACAGCCGGTAGGTGCCGCCGTAGACGTCGTCGGGGATGAGGATCCTGCTGCCGGCCGGAAGGGTCATCGCGAGCGTCGTTATCGCCGCCATCCCCGAGGAGAACGAAATGCAGAAGGCGGCTCCCTCGAGCGCCGCGAGACAGGTTTCGAGCGCCCGGCGAGTGGGGTTGTCGGTGCGCGAGTACTCAAATCCCTTGTGGCGGCCTACAGCTTCCTGTACGTAGGTCGATGTCTGATAGATAGGCACCACGACGGAGCCGGTCGCGGGGTCGGGATCTTGTCCCACGTGAATGGCCGCCGTTTCAAACCGCATATCCTCGGACACTTGCTCACTCCAATTTAGTCTTGAGCCATCGCCTGAACATCGAGCGACGGGCAAAGCTTGGTTTCACCCATTGTGGAGGGATTAAAGATCGACCGTTTCTCTAACATGCGCGGGGCGGCCTCGGCCGGACCGCAGACAAACGGGGCGGCCTCAACCGGACCGCAGAACAACCACGCAGGCGACTGGATCGCGGTGGTGGGGCAGTTGCGAAGAGATCACGGCCGCCTGCCGCTGTCCTACGTCGACGCGGTGCATGCGGCGGGGGGCCGAGCGCGGGTCATCTCTACCTTTCAGCTGCTGGCCGACGAGGAGGTTCCCCCTGGACTCGAGGCCCTAACCGGCATCGAGGAGGACGACACCTCGGTGCTGGACGGCGCCTCGGGCCTGCTCCTTCCAGGCGGCGGCGACATTGATCCGACCTGGTACGGGTGCGAGGCTCACCCCCAGACCACTCGCATCAGCCACCGGCGCGATCGGTTCGAGCTGAACCTCATACGTGTGGCCCTCCAACGCGACCTGCCGATCCTCGGCATCTGTCACGGCATGCAACTCCTCAACGTCTATTTCGGAGGCACGCTCGATCAGCATCTGAGCGACGACCCGCGGCGGCTCAACCACGACGCCGGCCTCCCCAACCCCAAACCGGTTCACGGAATGGTCCTGGAGCCGTCGAGCAAGCTCGCCGAGCTCTCCGGGGTGACCGCCTTCGAGGTCAACTCTCACCATCACCAGGGCGTCGCCCGTCTGGGCAAGGGCCTTGATCCCGTGGCGTGGTCGGACGACGGAGTGATCGAGGGCTTCGTCGCCCCCGACCACTCCTGGGTGGTCGCGGTTCAGTGGCACCCCGAGGCGATGGCCGCCGACGCGATCCAGCAGCGCCTGTTCACCGCCTTTGTCGAGGCCACCAGGGCCTTCGCCGCGCGCTCCGCCGACGAGCAGCGCGCCACCGCCTAACCCGACCGCTACTTGGCGGGGGGGCGTCCGAAGTCCGGCTGTCCCATGATCGAGGCGATGTCCGAGCGACCCTGCTCTAAGGCAAAGCGCTCGACCACCACGTCGCCATCGGCGGCCACCGCGATGAATACCGGAGAACCCTCGGTGAAGGCTCCAATCGGGACCGTGATGCGCAAACCCCCCGGCACCACGACGTCCTGAAGCTTGCCGGGAGCGCTCCCCACCTCGCCCACCTCGCCGTCGTAGACCGTAAGGTCGAGCCTCACGTCCTGGGTCGTGGGGTTCTGGATCGCCAGAAACTCGCCGGCGGGTTTGGACGCGGGCGGCCCGACGAGCCAGCTGTCCGATGCGCGGGTCGCACCCACCTCGGTCATGCGCCCCGTTGCGGTCTCGCCGTCGAGCACCAGCGAGCTCTCGGCCACGATCGGGACGTCGTTGTCGACGGTCACGACCGCGCTGATCTCACCGGGATTGGAGTTCTTCTTGTCGAGCCTGTCGGCGAGCACCAGCTCCTTGGAGGTGGATGCCGGCACCGAGATCTCGAGCAGCTTCGAGGACTGCAACGGTGCTTCGTTGGATGTCAGTGTCACCGAGACCGACGACTCCTCCTCGCCCGGATTCATCAACGTGATCGCCTGCCGGGAGTCATCGGACACCTCTCCCGCAGGGAAGTACCAGGTCGTCGCCGGGCCCGTCGCCCCGAGCGAGAACTCATATCCGGGGGGCTCCCGATCGGGCTTGCTCCACATCGCCTTCCAGGCAATGACGCGACCGCGCACCGCGTCCAGGCGCACGGATAGGGCGTCCTGTGGAATCGCCGAACCGCTGATCGAAAGCACCTCCGACTCACCCGAGGGCACAGGGACCTCGGCAAGCTGGGCGGAGGGCTCCTCGCCCTCGGGCGTGATGAAGCTGGCCTTGACGACGGCCTCGTCCGGGAATGGGTTGGCGACGATGAGGCGGTAATCGGTCCACACGGCGCTGTCGCCCGAAGGGAAGTACCAGCTCGTAGACGCGTCGGTGGCGCAGTTCCCGCCACCTGCTCCCTCGACCGGGCCCGTCTTGTTGATGGTGGTATCGACGAACTGCGAGCTGGTCGCCGACACCGGAGCTCCGAATCCCTCGACCTGAACGGGCTTCGTGCCGGTCACCTCTCGGGTCTCGGTTGCACCCGCCGACAGCTCGAGTGGTTCGTCGGCCAGCGGGTCGACACCAACGGGGACCCCGTCCGACGCGGTGGCCACGGAGAGCTCAGCCCCCGCGTCCTCCTCGAGTGCGGGAGGGGGGCAGAACTCGGCTCGTTCGTAGAAGATCGATCCTGCCGGCTTGCCCTCGGCCGGCCCGGCGTCGTCCGTCATCGCATCGAATCCGAGGCCCGCGAGCAGCAGGCCCGCGACCACGAGCATCAGGGTCAGGTCACGGGTGCGCTCGCTCACGCTCGCATCCTCGCCTTCTCGCGACGCCGGCTGGGAAAGGCCGCCCCGATGACGAAGATCCACAGCAGGGGCAGGCCGATGAGGGTTGCGAGTTCGAGTGCCGTGCGCGGATGATCGACCTCCAACGCCTCCACCGCTCCTGCGGGGACGCTGAAGGCGTTGCCCCAGCCGGACTCGACTCGCTCGAGCGCCTCACCATCCGCGGTCGCCGTCCAGTCATCGTGGGAGGTCTCTGCGAGGAACGCCACGCCCGGTCCCCCCAGGTCGATTCCTCGGTACTTTGCCGGATCACTCCTCACCAGCGCCGCCCGTTCGATCTGCTGGCCCTCCGACGCGAGGCGGGCGTCCTCCCGTTCGACCGCGGCGACGTAGGGGGGCAGCTCGTCGTAGAGCGCGGCACGATCGAGCGACGAGGAGTCCTCGAACACCAACACGTCGTCCTCGGTCCGAACCAAGGCAAGGTCTCGCTGGCTCAACCATGGCCCAGTATCTGCGTTGCGGGCGACGATGACGTAGCGGATGTTAAAGCTCCCTAGCAGGTTGCCGGCGCGATCGGTCTCGCCCGCCACGATGGAACCGAGCACCTCGTTCAACAGGGCCGAGCCCTGGCCGGAGTGGCTTGCGAACAGATCGGTGAGCTCCGCGCCACGCGCATCGGTCAGGATGTAGTCGCGTACGGGTCGCCCGGACGTGGGAGTAGGCGACGTCCACAGGTCACCGACCCACAGCGCTCGAAAGGGCCCGCTCGTCCGCGCACCGGCCCCTAAGAGGGTATTGAGCTGCTCGAACTCCATGGGTTCGAGAGTGGTGGCATCCTCACCCGGAGCCCAGTCGCCGCCGACCAGCGTCGGTGCCACTCCGGCTCCCGCCAGGAACAGCGCGCCGGCCAGTCCTGCGACGGTTGCAGCCTGCACGATTCCCAGCTTCCGTCGTGGGAGATCGAGCCTGAACGCGCCGACCGCCAGTCCGGCCAGGCCGGCAAACGCCAGCGACACGAGAACGCCCATCTCGATCGGCGACGCGACGATCGGACCGACCAGCCCCGACGCGGTCGCGGTGACGAGAAACCCGAGGCCGACGATCAGCCCCCACAGCGCGAGCGCCATGCGACGCCGCTGCCCCGACGCGGTGAATACCGCGACCACTCCCAGCAACGGCAACGCGAGTCCGAACAACACGGGACCCTCGGGGGTCTGACCGAGCAGAACGCTTACCATGCCGTGATCGCGGTAGTTGGCGGCGAAATCCGCGTATGGAGACCCGGCGTTGAGCACCGCGAGGGCACCCCCCTCGCCGATCCAACCAAAGCTCCACGGGAGTAACAGCGCCCAACCCAGCAACAGGCCGAGGATGCAGCCGCCAAGGGCCTTTAGCTCGGTGCCCGCTCGTCCCACGAAGGTTCGCACCGCGGCGAGCACCAGAGCCGCACCCAGATACAGGATCAACGCACCCGGCACGAAGGCGCCCGAAAGCGCGGCGAACAGACCGAGGGTGGCGATCTCCCTTCCGGCCGACCAGCGCGCGGGACGCGTCCATCCGACGAGGCGAATGATGGAGAGCAGCACGTAGGGCGCTGCGGCCCCGAATACCAGGGCTCCAAGAGAGCCACCACGCACGCCCGCGTAGCCCACCGACCCCAGCACGTAGACAACCCCCGCGGTGAGTCGAGCGGGGCGGTCGACCAACTCTGAAACGAGGCGGGATGCACCGACGAACGCTGCCAGACCCAGCAGCGTCAGCAGCAACTTCTGAGCGGCACCCGACCCTCCGAAGCTGAGAAACTGCGGGACCCCGAGCACGAAGTACGCCGACGGCGAAGGGCCCGCACTGCCAAGCCCCGCGTCCTGCCACGGTGAGGCCCACTGACGCCACATTGAAGTAGCCCCGTCGGGAAATGGCAGAAGCTCTCCGAAGGTCGCGGGCGGTGCCCAGAAGAAGCCGCGAAAGCCGAGCACCATCAGGACGACGAGCGCTGCGCCTGCGGCGATTTGCCAGCCCTTGACGCGCGAGGTGGCGGCGCGCGCTTGCGTCGTTCGACGCGACACATAGTCGGTACGTCGGCCCCAGGCCTCCTCCAGTCGCTCGGCTTGCCCGAGCGCATAGACGCGCAACCTTGACGGGAGACGCACCATGAGACGCGCCAGAGTCTTGTCCGAGACCTTCCTCGAGCTCTGCACCCGTCTGCGCTCGGCAAGGGTCTGCGGAAAACGCACGAGGTTCCAAAGGAGAGCGCGAAACAGATTGCCTACCTCGCGGGGCTCGCGCAACACCAAGAAGCCCAGCATCTCGGCGATGCTCAGCAGAACGAACAGTGGGATCAACGCGAGCAGTCGCAGGCCGGACGCGTTCTTGGTGATGGTGCGCAGACGATTGCGGCGAATGAAGTAGCGGGGCTGACCAAAACGAGTGCGGCGCTGACCCGTCGCCATTGCGATCGCGTGGCGCGCAACCGCGCCGGGTTCGAGGCGGACCGTGTAGCCGAGCAGCCGGGCGCGCCAGCAGAGGTCGAGGTCCTCGCTATAGGCCCCCAGGCGCGCGTCGAAGCCGCGCATCCGCTTGAACACATCGTGTCGAACGAGCATCACGGTGCTGGTTACGTAGAAGACTTCGGCCGCCCGGTCGTGCTGTCCGAGGTCTATCTCCCCCTCCTCGAGACCCTTGTAGGGGTAGCCGAACTGATCGATCGCCATGCCCACTTCTTCCAGCACGCTGGAATCGTCCCAGGAGACGATCTTGGGACCGACCATCGCGATCGTCTCGTCACCGAGCATGCGATCTACCATCCGAGCGATCGAATGAGGAGACAGGGCGGCGTCGTCGTGGATGAACAGCAGGTAGTCGGCATCGGTCCTAACCCGTGACAGAGCCCAGTTGAGGGCCGCCCCGTAACCCAGCGGACGCGGCGTCCGCAGATAACCCCAGCGCCGCCGACGGAGGTGGCGCTTGGCGATCCGCTTGAGCCTGGGCTCCTCACGGGGCCGCGGCGAGGCATCGTCAACGACGAGCACGTCTAGGTGCCCGTAGGTTTGGTTTGCCAGCGCGACGAAACACTCCCGCAGCCAGGGCCGCCCGTTGTGCGTGACCACAACAGCCAGAACGCTCGGCATGTCGGAAGAATCACTCGCCGCTTCCGGGCTCCTCAACCCGCGCGACACCGAAGTCGTGTTGGTGGACATGATTGTTTGGGTTAGGCGGGAACGGTCTCGCACAGGGTAGTCCGACGACTCGATCGCGCGCGCTCTCGGGCCTCGTCATCAGATAGCCGCCCACCCGCAAGCGGGCGCGCGCCCAGGTCGTCCGGGCGGGTCATGCCGCCGAGGCTATCGCGTCCCGCCGCCATGACGGGGAGCGCGGCGCGTTTGTTCTGCGGTCCGGCCGAGCCCGCCCCGCGTTTGTTCTGCGGTCCGGCCGAGCCCGCCCCGCGTACACTTCCCCCATGGAGGTCACCGCTATCGCGGGGGGTGTAGGCGGAGCCAAGCTGCTCGTAGGACTCCAAAGAGTCCTGGGTTCGTCGCTCACTGCCATCGTCAACACCGCCGACGACGCCGTCATCTACGGCGTGCACGTAAGCCCCGACCTCGACACCTGCACTTACTGGCTGGCGGGAATCGCCGACACCCACAGAGGATGGGGCCTCGAAGGTGACACCTTCGAGGTCGTCGAGGGCCTTCGGGCGCTCGGCCTCGAGGCCTGGTTCAACCTCGGCGATCGTGACTTCGCCACGTGCCTCCATCGGACCGGGCAACTGGCCGCCGGGGCGACCCTCGCCGAGGTCACCGCCGACCTAACCGATCGTTTGGGCATCGCCGCGCGCCTACTGCCCATGTCCAACGACGAGGTGAGGACCCGCGTCGCCACCACAGACGAGCGCACGCTCGACTTTCAAGAGTACTTCGTCAAGGAACGCACGCGGCCCGAGGTAGCCGAGATCCGCTTTGCCGGCATCGCCGACGCTGCGCCGGCCCCCGGCGTACTCGACGCCATCGACGGGGCCGAGGTGATAGTGGTGTGCCCTTCGAACCCGATCGTCTCGACGGGGCCAATCCTCGGCCTTCCCGGCGTGCGGGACGCACTTCGCACTCACAAGCGAGTGCTCGCCGTATCCCCCATCATCAAGGGGGCCGCACTCAAGGGCCCGGCGGATCGGATGATGACCGCACTGGGATCCGATGCAAGCGCCCGGGGGGTCGCACACCTCTACGCGGACTTCGTCGACGTCTTCGTCCTCGACTCGTCGGACGCGGATCAGATCGACTCCATCGAACAACTCGGCGTGAGCGCAGCCGGCCTCGACACGATCATGTCGGATCACGATGATTCGGAACGGCTCGCGCGCGAGTTGCTCGGCCTGTGATCGAAGTGGTCCCCGTCGAGGGGATAGGAGAAATCCGGGCAGGCGACGACCTCGCCGCATTGGTGGCGGAGGCCGCCGGACGAGCCGAGCTGGTGGACCGCGACATCCTCGTCGTCGCACAAAAGGCGGTCTCCAAGGCGGAGGGGCGGGTCGTTCCCGGAACGGATCGACGCGCTGCCGCCCGTGCCGAATCGGCTCGCGTCCTGAGGCGTCAAGGCGGGATGATCATCTCGGAAACACGGCACGGGTTCGTCTGTGCCAACGCGGGGGTGGATGCCAGCAACGTGGAAGGTGACAACGTCGTGCTGCTGCCCGTCGATCCCGATCTCTCCGCCCGGCGCATGCGTGCCCGCCTAGCCAACCTGACGGGGGCGGACATCGGCGTGATCGTGTCCGACACGTTCGGGCGCGCGTGGCGGCTCGGCCAGACGAACGTCGCCATCGGCGTCGCGGGGATCGAGCCCTTCGTCGACTATCGCGGCACCACAGATAGTCAAGGGAGAGACCTTTCCGCTACCCGGATCTGCGCGGCCGACGAGCTCGCCGGCGCGGCCGAGCTCGTGATGGGCAAGACCTCGGGGATCTGTGCGGCGATCGTGAGGGGCGCCGCGGTTCGCTTCGGGCGCGGCGCGGCCACCGAGATCGTGCGGCCGCCGGGCGAGGATCTATTTCGGTAGCCGGGGTAATCGGTACGGGCTTGGTTGCTGGTAGCCTGCGTCGCCGTGAGCAAGAAACTCCAGCAGAAGCAGCAGCGGCGGCTGGCGGAGGAGGCGAAGCGGGCCCGGCAGAAAAAGGAACACCGCACCGCCAATCTCATCACCATCGGTATCGCGGCCGCCGTCGCGATCGCCGTCACCGTTCTCATCATCGCCCAGCGAGAGGACGACGCTCCCACCGAGAACGTCGGCGTCAGTGCAGCGGAAGCCAACTGCTCGGAGCTCGAGACGTTCGCCTCCGAGGGCAACGAGCATCTCGATGCGGGCACCCCGGTCGACTACGAGGCCAACCCTCCCACCACGGGCGACCACTGGCCCCCGGATCAGGTGTCGGACCCGGGATTCTTCACCGACCCGGTCGAGCCCGAGCGGCTGGTGCACAACCAGGAGCACGGGCAGATCGTCGTCTGGTACAACCCCGACGCTCCGCAGGAGGTCATCGACGACGTCGAAGCCATGGTGGATCAGACACCCGCGGTCAACATCGCGGCGCCCTGGGACGACATCGAGGATCCTTACGACTTCGTGTTGTCGGCCTGGTCGGGGGAGGAGAATCAGGGGGTCCAGATGCGCTGCGAGCTCGCCAGCCAGCAGGTCTGGGACGACTTCCGCGAGGACTACCAGGGCCGTGGTCCGGAACAGGTTTCCACCGTCCCGACCTTCTCCAGGTAAGAGCGGCCCTCGACCACCAATTCCTGGGTCGCCGGGAGCAGATACCCGAAAGGGTGGCAAAATCGACCCTTTCGGGGGATGTCACACCTCAGCAGGGCAATGCAGACTAAAGCCTGATGACTCTGGCGAATGGCTTCTTGTTATTCATTGCCCTCGGCGCGGCCCTGGGAGTGATGATCGCGGTCAGACACTGGTACCGGTCCTGCGAACGGAAATACGCGCCGCTGCTCGATCCGCAGGTGGGGGCCTCCACCGCCGCCCCTCGACCTGAGCCGAGACGAGCGCCCGGGGTTTCCATTAGCCTCGAAACGCCTCTCCTAAGCACCCGGCGCTCAGAGCCCTGAGCCCGACCCGGCTCTCCTAAAGCAACTCCCCGCCCCCGACGGCTCGCGATTGCTCATGCCCGGGGGCCTGTTTTGCGGCCAAAAAAAGATGTCAGCAGTCGCAACCTTCCCTGAACGCGCAGGTTATGGTGATTGGGAAGGATTGCCAGCTACGTAATAACTACCAAGTGTAGCTACAAAACAGCGAAGAGGGGTTCCATCATTTCCCTCGTTTCGCTAGCTTGAACCGCAGATGAATAAGGCCTCGATGGCTCTTCGGGATGAGGGGTGGAGGCCCGGGGTCAAGTTCGGTCTGAGGTTTCGGGATTGCGGACGAATCGGCCGTGTGGTCTAGGTACGACGACCACACGAGTGGTTCCGCCTGGAAAGAGGAGACGGCTTGCTAGCAGAATCGGCGTTGCATGGAGATTAGCCGCATGATTCGCGACGCGACCGCTCAAGAGATCGGCCATGCAAACGACCAACCGCCGAGACTCGTCAGGACAGAGGGTGACACCACAGTCGTCACCACGGTCGAGGATATCGACGAGGCGGGTCGGATCGAACAGCTCGTGCTCGAGGACGCGGATAGCGCCGGTGAGCAGCGGGGCCTCACCGCCCTCAAGAAATACTCCCTGATCGGCTTTGGACTTGCCGCTTCGGACCTCGCCTGCGTGATCGTGGCGATGCTGGTCGCACGCTCTCTGAACTTCGGAACCGAGAATCTGTCGCTGGCCTACACGGTGGTCCTCATGCTTGCCGTGTTCGTGTGGGTGCCCGTCTTCTATGCGTTCGGTGTCTATGCCATCCAACACCTGTCCCCCTCCGAGGAGTTCCGTAGGGTCATTGGAGCCTGCAGTCTCGGCGTTCTTCTCGTCGTCCTGCTGAGTTACTGGTCGGAGTCCGACGTGGCACGCGGTTTCGTTGCGATCACTTGGATCCTCGTGCTCGTTCTAGAACTTTCGAGCCGCCGGATCTGGAGGCTGGTGATCGGCAGATTGCGCGCCAAGGGGCATCTGACACTGCGAACACTGATCGTGGGAGCGAACGACGAGGCTCACCGGCTGTCGGAGACCCTCAAGCGGCGCGGTCTCGGATTTGCACCGATGGGCTACGTCGGCAGCTCCCGCGGAGATACCTCATCCAACGGCCTCCCGCTGTTGGGAGATTTGGACGCCTTGACCGGCGTGATCAACAAGCAATCCGTCGACTGTCTCTTCGTCGCATCCACGGGAGTCAGGCCCGAGGAGATGCTGAAAGTCGTTCAGGCGTCGCGTCAGACCGGCGTCGAAGTGAGAGTCTCGGCAAACCTTCCTGAGATTCTGACGACCAGACTCTCGGTGCAGACGGTCGCGAGCGATCTCATGGCTATCTCCCTGAGACCGGTTCGCCTGACGCGCGCTCAAGCTGTCGTGAAGCGATCATTCGACATCATCGTTGCGGCGGTCGCCCTCTTGTTGCTTGCCCCCGTGTTGCTCGCCACGGCGATCGCCATCAAGAGCACCTCGCGGGGGCCGGCCCTGTTTCGCCAGATGCGGGTGACGAAAGGCGGTCGCTCCTTCGTGGTCTACAAGTACCGCACGATGACCCATCAGGGCGATGCGCAGCTGGGCGACGACGCCCCCGACAAGTCGACGGCGTTCTTCAAGATCGAAGACGACCCTCGGCTCACGAAGGTCGGCCGGTTGCTGCGCAAGTTGAGCATCGACGAGCTGCCCCAACTCTGGAACGTGATCAAGGGCGACATGAGCCTCGTCGGACCCCGGCCGCTGCCGCTCGAGCAAGTCGAGGCGAATCCAGAGCTCCTGACTCCTCGTCTCGAGGTACAGGCGGGCGTCACCGGCTGGTGGCAGGTCAACGGGCGCAGCGACCTGACCGCCGAGGAGGCCGTGAGGCTGGATCTCTTCTACATCGAGAACTGGTCGCTGTCGCTAGACCTGTTCGTAATTCTGAAGACCATCGGGGTGCTCTTGGGAAGGCGAGGTGCGTATTGATCCCGCAAGAGGAGCTCGACTCTCAACTCGAGCCGCTGACCGAAGCGTCGCGGGAAACTCGAACGCCGCCCGACTCCCGTGTCATCGTCGGGATGCGAGTCGACGCGACCACCTACGAGGACGCATCGGACCGGATTCTCTCCTGGGCCCAATTGGGTGAGTCACGCATGGTGTGTGCGGCGTCGGTCAACAACGTCATGGAAGGCCGCACCGATCCTGATTTCCTCGACGTAATGAATCGCTCCGACCTGACCACGCCGGACGGAATGCCACTCGTGTGGGGACTGAGATTGCTCGGCGTCGAAGAACCCACCCGGACCTACGGTCCCACCTTGACGCAGGTTCTCCTCGGGAAAGCCGAGGAGGCCGAGATTCCTGTGGGCTTCTACGGAGGCTCGCCGGAGGTGCTCGAGGATCTGCTTGAGATCGCGCGGCACAGATGGCCCGGTCTCGACGTCGCCTACGCGCACAGCCCTCCGTTTCGCGCTTTGACCGAAGACGAGATGCAGCGCGAGGTGGATCGGATCAACGCCTCCGGAGCGCGTCTGCTCTTCGTTGGTGTCGGAACTCCGAAGCAAGACCGGTGGATGGATTCCAACAAGGGGAACGTTCATGCCGTGATGCTCGGAGTCGGAGCCGCCTTCGACTTCATCGCCGGAGTCAAGAAGCAAGCTCCCGGCAGAATGCAACGACTCGGTCTCGAGTGGCTGTTCCGGCTGGTGACCGAGCCACGCAGGTTGTGGCGGCGTTACTTGGTGAGGAACCCGCGCTTCATATTCCTGTTTGCAGAACAGTTGATTCGAACGAAAACGGCAAGACGAAACGCGACGGCATAGCTAGACGGAAAGCCCCAATGTCGAAGCTTCTCGACCGCGGGCACAGCCCTCTCTCAAGGAGATCCAAATGAAGCGTAAGGCTTTGGTTGCAGGAGCAGGAGGATTCATCGGGCACCACATGGTCAAGTTCCTGCAGACCGAGGGATACGAGGTGCGCGGAGTAGACATCAAGGAGCCCGAGTACGAGGCGACCACCGCCGACGACTTCCGGCTACTCGATCTCAGACGTCGCAATGAGTGCATCGAGGCGACGGCCGGCATCGACGACGTCTACCAGCTCGCCGCGGACATGGGAGGGATAGGCTTCATCTCCGGAAACCATGCCGACGTGGCCAGCAACAACATCCTCATCAACGCTCACATGCTGGAGGGCTCAGAGCTCAACGGCGTCACGCGCTACTTCTACTCCTCGTCGGCCTGCATCTATCCGCTATTCCGTCAGAACGTCCCCGACGTCGGCGGGCTCAAGGAAGCCGACGCCTACCCGGCGCAGCCGGAGGAGGGCTACGGGTGGGAGAAGCTCTACGCCGAAAAGCTGTGCGAGTACTACGACGAAGAGGGTAGATTCCCGACGCGGGTTGCCCGCTTTCACAACGTCTACGGACCTCTCGGTACCTACGATGGAGGCCGCGAGAAAGCACCGGCTGCGATCTGCAGAAAGGTCGCCCTGGCGGAGGACGGCGGAGAGATCGAGGTCTGGGGCGATGGCCTTCAGACCAGGTCGTTCATGCACGTGGACGACTGCGTAGAGGGTATCTACCGCATCATGCAGTCGGACCATTCGGCGCCTCTGAATCTCGGGACGGAAGAGCTGGTAACCGTCAACGACTTGGTGGACCTCGTAGCCAAGATCGCCGATAAGTCGATCAGCAAGAGACACGACCTCTCTAAGCCACAAGGAGTGCGTGGACGTAACAGCGACAACACACTGTTGACCCAGGTTCTCGGATGGGGTCCTCGGATCTCGCTCGAGGAAGGACTTCGACCCACTTACTCATGGATCGCCGAGCAAGTGACGAAGGTACAGACGCCCGCTTGAGCGGACGAGTGGGCGAAGAAATCACCGGAAGGATACGGACTTGAAAGTCGGCGTAATAGGTACCGGGCACGTAGGTCTGATCACGAGCTCATCCATGGCCTACTTCGGCCACGATGTCGTAGGCAACGATCTCGACCAGGAGAAAATCGAGCTGCTGCAGCAGGGACGGGCTCCCTTTTACGAGCCCGGGTTGCCGGAGTTGCTCGAGAAGACAATCGCGTCGGGCAAACTCAGGTTCTCGCACGATCCGGCCGAGGCGATCGTCGATGCGGACGTGGTCTTCATCTGCGTCGGCACACCGCCGAAGGCAAGTGGAGAAGCCAATCTGATCGCGGTCGAGTCGGCGGCCAAAGACGTGGCGCGCTACGCCCGAGGTCGGGTCGTGGTCGTCGAGAAATCTACGGTGCCGGCAGGGACCGCGCAACGCGTCAAGGGGACGCTCGAAAGAGAGCGTGCAAATGCCAACGGAGAGTTTCACGTCGTCTCCAATCCCGAGTTCCTCAGGGAGGGGAGCGGCATCCAGGACTCGCTCGAGCCGGATCGCATTCTGGTGGGTGCTGAATCACCCGAGGCCTTCGAAGTGATGCGAGAGATCTACGCCCCGCTCGTCGAGAATGGCGCCAAGCTCATCGAGACCAACATCGCTACGGCGGAGTTGTCCAAGCACGCTTGCAATGCCTTCCTCGCCCTCAAGATCTCCTACATGAACGCGCTGGCGCGCCTGTGCGAGGCGTCGGGCGGCGACGTCGATTCGGTCGCCGAGGTGATGGGGTCCGACGAGCGCATCGGACGCGCCTTTCTCAACGCCGGGCTGGGCTACGGCGGCTACTGCTTCCCGAAAGACATCCAGGCCTTTGAGCGACTCTCATCGCGGCTCGGCTACGACTTTCCGCTGTTGAAGGAAGTCGAACGCATCAACGAGGAGGCGGTTGCGGCGACGGCGGACAAGGTCGTCGACGTGCTCTGGAACCTCGACGGCAAGAGAATTGCCTTGTTGGGCTTGTCGTTCAAGCCGGAAACGGATGACGTGAGGTTCGCGCCGGCACTAGCGCTCGCACGCCGGCTGGACGTCGAGGGCGCCACCGTCGTTGGTTATGACCCGCAGGCGATGGCGAACGCCAAGTCCGAGGTTCCCGAGCTCGAAGTCGCCTCCGATCCCTACGCGGCCGCCACCGGTGCTCATTGCCTCGTTCTTTGCACCGAGTGGGCCGAGTTCAGGGGGCTGGATCTGGATCGCCTGAAGGACGTCATGGCGTACCCGCTGGTCGTCGATGGCCGTAACATGTTCGAGCCCAAGGAGATGGAGGAGCGTGGCTTCTCCTATCATCCGACCGGCCGATCACCCATCGTCTAGACCGGAGCACCGATGCCCAGAGCTGTAGTTACTGGAGGCGCGGGATTCCTCGGCTCGCACCTGTGCGAGCGCCTCCTCATGGAGGGGTGGGAAGTCGTTTGCCTTGACTCTTTCCTCACCGGCAACTCGAACAACCTCGCCGAGGTCGTCGGGCATGACCGGTTCCGGTTGGAGCACTACGACGTCACCAACTACCTCTTCATCGAGGGAGACGTGGACTGGATCCTGCACTTCGCCTCCCCCGCTTCGCCGATCGACTATCTCGACCATCCCATCCACACGCTCAAGGTCGGTGGCATTGGAACCCTACGGGCGCTCGGTCTCGCCAAAGCGAAGCGCGCCGGGTTCTTTCTGGCCTCCACTTCGGAGGTGTACGGGGACCCCCTAGTGCATCCCCAGCCGGAGGCCTACTGGGGCAACGTCAACCCGATCGGCCCACGCGGCGTATACGACGAGGCGAAGCGCTACGCGGAAGCCATGACCATGGCGTATCACCGGACCCATGGCATCCCCGTCAGAATCGTGCGCATCTTCAACACCTTCGGACGGCGGATGCGCGAGGCGGACGGGCGGGCGGTGCCGACCTTCATCAAGCAGGCGCTGGTTGGACGACCACTCACCGTGCACGGCGAGGGCTCTCAGACGCGTTCCCTGTGCTACGTCGATGATCTGATCGAAGGCATCTGGCTTTTGCTGAACTCCGAAGCCACCGGGCCGATGAACATCGGGAACCCCCAGGAGATAAAGATTCTCGACCTTGCGCGGATGATCATCGATGCGGCAGACAGCCGCTCGGAGATTACGTTCGTCGACAGACCCGTCGACGACCCCGAGGTTCGCTGCCCCGACATATCTCTCGCGAGCAAGACCCTCGGGTGGTCGCCCGAGGTGTCGCTCGACGAGGGCCTGCGCCGGACCATCGAATGGGCCAGAGCGACATGGTCGCCGGCTTAGGCATATCGGGCCGCGGCGCGTTCGTAGTACGACTCTAAGGAAGGGATGTGACAGCTCGCATGAAGTGTCTCGTAACCGGCGCGGCGGGATTCATCGGTTCCCGTCTTTGCGCTCGACTGGTAGAAGACGGCCACGATGTCGTCGGCCTCGACAACCTGTCCGACGGCTCCATGACCAATCTCGAGGGCGTGGAGGACGTCGAGTTCTACGAAAGCGATCTCAGGGACGAGGATGCCATGTTGCGTGCGGCCTCGGGCTGCGAGGTCATCTTTCACCAGGCGGCCATGAGATCCGTGCCGCGCTCGATGGAGATGCCCGCGCTGACCAGCGACGTGAACGTGCGCGGGACGCTGAACGTGCTGCTTGCTGCCCACCGCAACTCCGCGCGGGTCGTCTCGGCATCCTCGTCGTCGGTCTACGGCGAGCAGGACGAATACCCCCTCCACGAGAGGCTCACCCCGTCGCCGCAGTCCCCCTACGCGGCGAGCAAGCTCGCCGGTGAGGTTTACTGCAAGACCTGGACCAAGGCGTTCGGGGTTCCGACGATCTCGCTGCGCTACTTCAACGTCTACGGCCCGGCTCAAGATCCATCGAGTGAGTACGCGACGGTGATGCCCAAGTTCGTCCTTGCGTGCCTCACGGGCGAACGCCCGACGATCCACGGCAACGGGGAGCAGGCGCGCGACTTCACCTATATCGACGATGCCGTCGAGGCCAACCTACTGGCCGCGCGCGCCCCAGACGACGCCTCGGGGCTCGTGCTCAACGTTGGCGGCGGTCGCCAACCGACCTCGGTGAACCAGTTGCTGGCTATCATCGCCGAGCTCACCCACACCCAGCCCGAACCGATATTCGGCGACCCTCGCCCGGGAGACGTGTGGCTGACCCACGCCGACGTTTCTCTGGCTGAGCGTTCGATCGGCTACAAGCCGGCCGTCGACATCACCGAGGGCCTGCGGCGCTCGGTGGAGTGGTTCACCGAGCGCTACGCGCGCACCACCTGAGTCCGATTCCTCGGACCGACTGAGCTACAGAGGGCGGCTGAGGTGCAGCACCTCTCGCTGCTTTCTGCTGGTGGCGCAGTGAAGGTGGAGTCGCTGGCACCGCCGCCGCAGGTCGGAGCGAGCCGGGTGAGCTCTCCGTTCGCAGCGGCAACGGGCGCGGGAAGCAACCCGACCGATACGGCCAGCAGGACCGAAACCATGACCGTGCGCCGGGCATGCGTCCAGCCGAATGACGCATGAAACTAATTGTCCGCATCAACTTGACCCCCCAAGAAGCCCTGGCAACTAAACGTCCCCGCCGCTTGGGGGAAACGCTCGTTTGAGCCTAGACTGTCCGCCCCTGACGCCAAATAGCCCGCTTGGGGCCATTTTCGGCTGGTTCGGATGGTCTAGTCGGAGGGTCCCGACATCATGCCTCTGAGCCGTTCGCCCACCTCTTCGATGGGATGCTCGGCCTCGCGGCGTCGTTCCTCGTCTAGCACCGGAGACCCCGCTGCGCCCTCGGCGGCCCATTCCTCTGCGAATGCTCCCGAGCGGATGTCCTCGAGTGCCTCCTCCATGATCCTCACGCTCTCGGGCCCGATCACCCGGTGGCCGCGGGTGATGCTTCCGTAGGCGGCCGTGTCGGAGACGGCCCGGCGCATCCCGCCGATACCGAGCCGCTGAATGAGGTCGACTACCAGCTTCATCTCGTGCAGGCACTCGAAATAGGCGGTCTCGGGCTGATACCCGGCCCTCACGAGGACGTCGAAGCCGGTTTTGATGAGGGCGGAGACCCCCCCGGCAAGGATCACCTGTTCCCCGAACAGGTCCGTTTCCGTCTCCTCGGCGAAGGTGGTCTCGAGCACGCCCGCCCGCATGCAGCCCAGCCCCTGCGCGTACGCCAGGGCCCTCGCCATGCCCTCTCCCGAGGCGTCCTGTTGCACGGCGACCACCGCGGGCACCCCGCGGCCGGCCTCGAAGACCTCCCGCAGCATCGGCCCGGGCGCCTTGGGCCCGACCATCACCACATCGCTGGTCTCGGGGGGCTCGATCAATCCGTAGTGGATGTTGAAGCCGTGGGCAAAGAGCAGGCAGGTTCCGGCGCCCAGGGCGGGAAGGATGACCTCCTCGTACACCTTGGCCTGGAATTGGTCTGGGAGCATGAAGGCAACGACCTCGGCCCCCGCGCACGCCTCGGAGATCGAGGTCACCGTGAGTCCGTCGCCGGCTGCTCGCTCGGTCGTCGGCGAGCCGACCCGAAGGCCGACCACGACGTCGAGGCCCGAATCCCGCAGGTTGAGGGCGTGGGCTCGGCCCTGAGAGCCGTAGCCGACCATCGCAATGCGCTTGCCGAGCAGAGGCTCGAGAGAGGCATCCTCGTCGTAGTACATCTTCGCGGTCACAGAAGACTCCTTTAGTCGTCGAAAAGTACATTCGCCGCGGCGGGCTCCCAGGATAGGGTTTCCGCTCAATGGAGAAGAGAACGCTGGGATCAAATGGTCCCGAGATAACGGTCTTGGGCTTCGGCTCATGGGCAATCGGAGGCCCCTACAAGTTCGGCTGGGGGCCGACCGACGACGACGAGTCCATCGCCGCGATTCGTCACGCCGTCGAGGTGGGCGTCAACTGGATCGACACGGCGGCGCAGTACGGCTTGGGCCACTCCGAGGAGATCGTCGGCCGTGCCACCAGGGGCATGAGGGTTGGCGAAGACGTTTTCGTCTTCACGAAGTGCGGCGGCTTCTTCCGCCCCGAGTTGGGGAAGGTCGTCTACGACCTCAGGCCCGAGTCGATCGCCCAGGAGTGCGAGGACAGCCTGCGACGTCTGGGGTTGGAAACGATCGACCTCTACCAAATCCACTGGCCCGACAACTCGACCGGCACGCAGATCGAGGACTCGTGGGGTGCCATGCACCGACTACTCGACGAGGGCAAGGTGCGCTGGATCGGGGTGTCGAATTTCGATACCGACCTGCTGGACCGCTGTGAAAAGCTGCACCCCGTTACCTCCGTGCAGCCTCCTCTCAGTCTCGTGAAACGACAGGCGCGCAACGATGTCATCCCCTGGGCGAGAGAGCATGGGACCGGGGTGATCGCCTACTCGCCGATGGCCTCGGGACTGCTGACCGGGAAGTACGACCACGAGCGTTTCGCCAACCTCGCTAAGGACGACTGGCGAAGGAACTCTGCGGCGTTTCAGGAGCCCGAGCTAACGCGCATCCTGGATCTGGTGGATCGCATGAGACCCATTGCCGCACGGCTCGACACGAGCCTGCCTCTCCTGTCGATCGCCTGGGTACTCGCCGTCGAAGGGGTGACGGGGGCGATTGTCGGCGCCAGGAGTCCCGATCAGGTCGACGGCTGGATCGGGGCCTCGGGGCTCACCGTCGATTCCCCCACCATGGAGGAGCTCGAGCGCGCCGTCGCCGGCAGCAGCGCCGGTCATGGATAGACGTGCGTTCGTGAGCTGAAAGATGGCCACCCTCTTCGGGACCTCAGCGGCTTAGGGCCAGAGCCTTGTCGTAGGCGATCTCGAGCCGGGCCAGATGTCCCTGAGGAGTGAACTCCTCTTTCGCCCTCTGCAGGGCGCGTTCACCCAGCGCCCGACATTTCCCGGCGTCGCCGACCAGCTCGCCGATCCGGGTCGCGATCTCTTCGACGTCGCCCACCCTGCAAGAGACCCCCTCTCCGTTTTGGACGAGCTCGGGCAACCCTCCGGTCGCCGTGACCAGCAGCGGACGAGCGAGCGCCATGGCTTCGAGTGCCGCCAGGGGTGCGTTCTCATCCCACGACGAGGTGAGCGCCACGAAGCTCGCTCCCTTGAGTGCCGCGGGTACCTGCACGGTTGCGATGCGGCCGAGGAACTCGGTGTTACGCAGCCCCAACTCGGCGGCGAGCCTCTTGAGATCACCGAGTGCGGGACCGTCGCCCGCGATCTTGAAGGGCACGTCACCGGCGCGCTTGAGCGCTCGAAGAAGAACGTCGATCCCCTTTTCCGAGGAGACCCTGCCGAGGTAGAGACCGTAGTTACCCGGTTCGAATGAATCTGCGAAGACGTCGGTGAAATTACGGACGACCGCAACTCGTTCCCCCTCGAAACCCCACTGCAGCATCCTTTCCCTCATGAACTCGCTGGGTGTGATGTAAAGGCCAACTCTGCGATCGAGCTTCATGATGAACCGATGCGTCCAGAGAGCCAGCGCGTATCCCGCCGCCTGTGTGCGACTCGGGAAGCACTCGTGCAAAACCGCGTTTGGGTACATCCCGCCCTCGCACCGCCGGCACGGTTCACCCTCCGTGAACATGTAACCGTTGGGACAGCGCAATCGATAGTTGTGCACCGTCATTACCAGCGGGACCGAGGCCTTGGATGCCGCCAGGTGTACCGCCGGTCCAAGCGAAGGGTAGGCGTTGTGCAGGTGAACGAGGTCTGGTCGAAATTGGCGAATGACCGAGTTCACGCCGGTCTTTGTGCGTAACGAGTAGGTCATGTCTCTGAGAGTCGATATTCCGCCGGTGAGTTCCTCGTTGCGGCGCTCGAGCAGTTCGACCGTGTGGCGCTCCCGGAGCAGTTCAGCCTCCTGCCGGACGACTCCGTCCTCTCCACCGGGGATCCGATAGAAGGAGTGCGCCAGCAGTATGCGCACTACGACGTCGCCCCGGGCCGCAAGGGATAACCGTAGCGGCGCAACAACGGCAGTGCGAGGCTCGTAGCAATCGCGCGATCCCTAAACGGCTGCCCGCGCGACCATTCGTCGTCCGATCGAAGGGCGACCGAACCCGTCGAAAAACGGCTGGGGTTACCCGAGATCGTGTGGTTTCCTGCCAGCCGCACCGTGTTGTCGTCCTCGAATGGCAATACGGATTCGTCCTCGCCCACCATGCGAACGATCCCCTCTATGGCGGTCCGCGGATGGGCGACGAAGTCCTCGTATCGCAGCAGCAGGGCGTGGGACCGATCGCCCGTGCGCCTGAGAAGCTCTATCGCGGCGTTCCAGGTGGTCCAGCTCACGGTGCTGTCTGCGGTTCCATGCCGTCGCATCTCGGTCGGGGCGCTGCGATCCAGGTGCGCCTTGCGCCGGCGCCACGAGTAGGCGACGGCCCGGGGGTCTCTGACCAGATGGACGAAATACGAGGATATTCCGGGCACGAGACGGAGCGCGGCTCCATCGGAGGGACGCTTCGAGGAATCCACGATGACGCGGGCGCCGGTCACCGCTGCTATGGCCGCGTAGGCGTCGCCCAGGAGGCGAGTGTAGGAGTGAAGAGCGCTGTTGGGGCGGACCCGATCGGGACTCGTTCGGGCCAGGCCAAAAGCGTGCCGGATCCGCACGCTGCCTTCTTGCCAGTCCACGACCTGGCTCGGATTGGCGAGCGCAGCAGGATTGCTGTCCTCCAGGCGCGTGAGCACGTGGGACCACACCGGACATTCGCTCAGCGATCTGCCGCACCCACACTTCCGACCCTCGATGAGGCCCCTCTCCCACAGGTAGTGGATCTCTCCACCCGAGAAGAACCCGTCTACCTCTCCGAGGATGTTGTCGATGATGGTGCTACCGCTGCGTCCCCAGCCGGCGATGTACAGGACCTTGGTCTCTTGAGCCGTCGTCGCTCCTCGGCGTGTAGGTGCTGCTGGTGATGGGTTTGGGAACCCGCCCAAAATCGAACTTTATTATGGCGCAAAGAGAAACATCGCCCATATCTACAGGAGTCACGTGACCAACCTGACGCCCACCCTCCGCCGCCTCCGGTTCAGGGATCAGACGGTCCGGCGAGCCGCGGTCTGGTGGCGCTACAAGCGGGCCGATCTCAACCCCGAGGATGCATTCCTGGTCTCCTATCCCAGGTCGGGCACGACTTGGCTCCGGTTCCTGCTGTTCGAGGCTCTGACCAAAAACAGCCCGGTCTTCGGCAACATCAAGGAGGCGGTCCCTTCCCTAACCAAACATCACAACGCCGCCGTCATCTTGGGTGGACGGGGCAGGCTGATTCAGAGTCACGAACGTTACTCCGACGGCGACCGGCGGGTGATCTACGCGGTACGAGACGCCAGGAGTGTGGCGCTCTCCGAATATCAGTGGCAGCGAAGGTTGGGGCTCGAACCAGGATCACTGGACCGGTTCATCGGGGACTTCGTTCGCGGCAGATCCAACCCTTGGGGAGCATGGGATCGCCACGTCAGGTTCTGGTTGGAGAGCGAGCCGGCGCGATGCGGCCATCTCCACATGATCAAGTTCGAGGATCTGAAACGGGACACCGTGGCTACTCTTCGAGGTGCACTGTCCTTCCTCGGTGCGGAGGCGTCCACCGAGGAGCTCCATTCGGTGGTGGACAACAACTCGGTAGAGCGCATGCGAGCCAAGGAGGACGAGGCTCGCGCTCGAGGGTGGCGATCCACCGCCAGAGCAGACATTCGATTCGTCAACAAGGGCCGGGCCCAGGGATGGCGAGACGAGCTGAGCTCGGCCCAGAGAGGTGAAATTGAGGCTCGGTTTCATTCGACCCTCGAAGAACTGGGCTATCTCTCGTCGTAGGTTCCCGCCGATCCAGAAACTACGAAAAGCGATGCACGACAACTCAAATGTGGTTCGTGTGCTCGTTGAGATCGTCGTTCTTGCTGTGCTTGCGGCGGGAGTCCTGGACGCCATCATCGTGTCCAACCACGGAGGACGCCAATTGGACGGTGCGATGGCGGCCCTCGATGCCCTGCCCGAGGTGCGAGACGCAGTGGGCCCGGATGCCATCGTCCTAATGGATAGCGGGATACGGCGCGGAACCGATGTGTTGAAGGCCGTGGTCCTGGGAGCGGACGCCGTTCTTCTGGGGCGCCCCTTCGTGTACGGACTGGCCGTTGGTGGTCAGCAGGGAGTCGAGCACGTCATTACCACGCTAAAAGCCGAGGTTGATGCGGCCCTCGTGTTGACCGGCGTGATCACGGTGAACGAGCTGGATCGCTCGTTTGTGGTGTCCCCTGGTTCTTGACCAGCGCTAGGTGAGAGGACCTCTCTTTCGCTGCTCAGGAGACATGCCGACGCGTCCGGCCCCATAGGCAATACGGGTCAGAAGAGGGGCGGGGTCTCGAAGGGATTCGATACTGTGAGCCGCTCCCCTACGTGGCATGAGAGCCCGCCCCACCGCCGCCAGACCCATTCTCTTCGACCGGTAGCCGTCGGCCAGGTGCCGAACATCCCCCTCGAGCCACCGATAAAAACACCCTGCCTTCCCCCGAGTCCGAGGCACGGTCATGCCGTTGAGAAGATCGCAGTAGATGGCCACCAGATTGGCGCCGGCCTTGACCGCAAGAGAATGAGAGGAATGAATGCGCAGATTCAAGTCTATGAGGCGAGACCCCGCGAACTGAGCACAAAAGATCCCCTGATAGTCGCCTAGCAGCCGCACAAGCTTTGCCTCGAGCTCTGGATCAGGTGAGGTGGTAACGGCCGCACTCGCAAGACCACAACCGACGGGCCAAATGCGCAGCCACCGTTCGAAGGCGGCGGCTATCAACTCCCGCTTCCACATGACCCCTGAGACGGCGTGGAGCTGGTCATCGATCCATTCCTGGACGAGAATCTCACCCCCGTCCACCGGCAGATCTGACAACTGAGCAGGCGAGTTCACCCGCGCCGCCGAAAAGGTCCGGATGGCGGGCTTGACGACCACCGGATAACGGAGATCGTCGGCCTGGGCCACTACGTCACCCAAACCGGCGAAGACCTTGGATCTTGGGACCTCTATGCTCGCGTCTGCTGCGGCCGCTTCGAGTTTGGACTTGTCGGTCAGGTGGAGGGTGGGCCCACCAAGAGCAAGCAGCGAGGCCTCGCTTGTCGGCAGCACGAGCAAGTAGGACCGCCGGCCGAATTCCCGCTCGATGGCTTCCACGTAGCCTGGCTCGTTGACATGAGGAACGTGTACACGCTGCTCGCTGTAGCGCGACGCCGAAGCACGGGAGGTCCCCTCGGAAACCGTTACGACCGAGCCGTAGCCCGCTACATGGAGAGCTCGAACGGCGGCGATGCAGTCACGACTTCCTCCATGTCCCCCGTCCGTGACGAGAACCCAACGGCGAACATCCACTGCTCAGCGACTCATTCTCAAGAGAAGTGTCCTGCGAGCCTCGATTCCCATCCTGCCGTCGCTCGTAGCCGGATCGAGTTCCGCCATGCTGATCCTCAGGTAGGACATCAGTGATTCCGAAGCTCCGGATAAGGGAAGGTCGGCCGCGCTCGCGTAGGCGCGCATTGCCGCGCCCACCCATCCCCCACCATCCAGCCCTCGACGGATGGCCCTCGTTGTTGGGCGCTTCAGCAGAGCATGGCCCTGAACGATGTAGTGCCAGAGATCGTGCCACGGCGCCCTCTTACGGGCGGCGCTCTCCCAGTCGAGGACGACCCACTCGTCGCCGCTCCTCAGCAGGTTCCAGGGCGCGAAGTCGCCGTGCGAGATGCCACCGCTCCCGGAGGAGTCGCCCCCGTTGATGTAGAAGGCGCCCAGCGCCGTCGCTACGTCCTCGGGTAGGTGCCAGGGGCGGGCACGGGGGCTCCAGCTGACTGCCTCCAAAACGAGCAATCCATTGCTCGCTTCGATTAGTCGGGGCGCTACGAGCGGCGGCCGGAGATGAGCACCCAGTTCTCGTAGGTTGGCTGCCTCACGCTCGAGCGCAGCCACACCCTTTCCATCCGAGGCGATTTTCGCCGCCGCCACCGCGGTTCCATCCCCCGCGAGGATGAGGGCCACGTAGCGCCCCGGGTGATTGGCTCGAGCGACGGCGACGCTCCCGCCCTCAGGAACCCACTTCTCTACGGCCTCGTTGACCGCGTCGGGCGCCGAATGGCCCGCGGGAAGGAGCTTGAAGAGGCCCAGGCGCGCCAGCCCACGCCCCAGCTCCCACCCCAGGATCCCCTTTGGCGTTACGGGGTGATAGACCCTCAATCCGGCGGCCGCAACGGACGAGGAGCCTCTCGGAAGGACCCAGCGAGGGTCACCGGTTCGAGGCAGATTCACCGCGGTCCCTGAACGAGTCGCCCCCGATGCCGTCGACAATCTGGTCACTTCGTTTTCGGCGTTGGCCAGGACCTCGTGAGCAGGTAAGGACGCATCGAGGAACGCATGTGGCTGAGAGGCAGGCAGGCGTTCTCGCCATGTCTCCTGCTGCCTGCGAAGCTCCTCGATAGGCAACTCCCTCTTGCGCTCGAAGACAACTTCCGCAGGTGCTTCGAGGACGAGCAAAAGGTCGGGCCGAGGAAGCGCCCTGCCCAGATACCACATCAACCAAGAGGGCAGCCTCATCCGGTAGCGCGTCGGATCGACGGCCATGTCCCACCATCCCCGCTCGAGGATCACCCAGCCACCTTTCCGAACGAAGGGTCGGACCCTCAAGAACCAGCCGAGCAAGTAGTCCGCGTAGACGTAGGCGACCTTGGCCAAAGACACCAGGAGTGGATAGGGCGGGTCCTTATGCGGCTCCGTTACGGGCACCTGCGGCACTGTGCGCCTCGGCAGCAGTCCGACATTGCGGATCCGCATGGTTCGGTGGTCTTTGAGAGCATCGGCAACCACCGAATCGATGAGCGTGCTCTTACCGACACCGTCCGGCCCCACCACGGATAGAACTGCGCCCTGCGCCGAGCTCGACCCTCGGTATTTCCTATCGGTCATGGTCGCTCGCGTCGTAGGAGACTCGATGGCTGCGTGCAACTCGCTCCAGCCAAACATCTACATCCCCGGGAATCCGGCGCCCCCCGCCCAAACTCGTACGCATGACCTCGCAGTCTTTCTTGGCGCGACGTGCTCGAAGTCTTCCGACTACGGTCGCCGGCTCGGTCGCACCCTTGAGCACGTACCACGCCTCCACGGTAGCCATCGCTCGCCTGTTCCACCGGCCCTGCATCGCCGCGTCGGCTCCGGCGAGCACGAATTTCTCGACGCGCGCGAAAACTGAGGCGGCTGCGTCACGCATTCCAATCGGGTCGGACGCCAGCAGCTCCAAAACCTTCTCCTTCTTCAAGGTCTTGGGCTTTGCCCGGCCGCCTGGGCCCGTCCCGCTGATGACGAGCTTGACGAGCCCCTCTGCGCCGGCACGCAGTCGCCTGAAACCTCTTGGGTCCATCTCCATGAGATCCGCGACGTCGCTCGGCTCGAAGACCGTGGATCCTCGGAAAGTGGCCCTATCTCGCACATCCAACTGGAGGAAGTCGGGCACGGATCGGTCCACGGTTAGAAAGAACTCTGCGTTAGGCATGTGCCGGCAGACGATGACCGGACCGAGGCCAACCTCACCTGCCCACGACTGGACGAGGATTCGAATGCCCTCCCATTCGGACCGGGGGGCGACGAAGTCGACATCACCTTCGCCGGTCAGTCCCGCCTCGGCGTTCTTCCACACACATTGGTCCGCCGATTCGGCGCTGAGTCGGTTCAGCAGAGGAACCCAGAGTGCGGGAAGATCCCTGGCCATCGGGTCCTCCTATCGCTTCGTCGATGTGAGTATCTCGCCTTCGAGAGCTACCCGCTCGACCCACGAAGAGACGTCGCCGTCGATCGTCCGCCCGTCCACGAAAATGGTTCGAAGCAACTGACAGCGCTTCTTCACTTCCTTTGCGCGAAAGCGGCTAACCACGACGCCCGGCTCGCCGACGGCACCGATAAGCGCCCGCGCCTCGACCTGAAGCATCGCGGCACGGTCCCATCGGCCGTTCACGAGGGCGCCGGCCGCCCGCAGGATGGCATTCTCGGCCGCGCCGAAGAGTCGAGCCGCTGCAGCCACCCCCTCCGGATCGGAAGCGAGAAACTCGGCCACTCGCTTGCGGCGCAGACCTTCCTCGTTACGCCGTCCGCCCCACTTCAAGCCGTTTTGAGTAAGAAGCGTCACGCCTTCCGCTCCTGAGCGCACACGCCGGAATCCCCTATCGTCGATCTCCATCATGGGTCTCAGATCTTGCGGACGAAACACCGTCCATCCCCGAAAGTACTTGCGCGCGTTCACGTCCAACTCGTAGAGCGTCCGATTCTCTTGGTCCACCGCCACCAGGAACAAGACTCCCTGCACGTGCCTGCACGCCGCAACAGGATCAAGCGAGTGACCTGCCGCCCACTCGGAGAACTCTTCCGCTATGCCCTCCCAATCGGACTCGGGCGCCGTGGAGTCGAAGTCACCCTGCCCCATCAGCGCCGAGTCGGCGTTCTTCCAGAGTCCCCAATCGGGGAAACGTTCGGTCAACCGAGCCAGAAGCGGCAGCCACACGGCGTTGAGATCACGCGGTTGCTGGGGCGACGTCATGCCAGGGCCTTCGCCTGGTCAAGCCAGACTCGAGCAACCGTGTCCCAGCCAAGCTCCTCTCGGACCACCTGTGCTCCTTTGTTGCCTACGGCCGCGGCCTCCCCATCTCCCAGCCGCTTTAGACCCTGTGCGAGCCCCTCGGGAGTGGCCTCCGCCAGGAAGGCTCCACCCTTGTCGCTGAAGTACCGACCCAGCGGATAGGGCGTCGTCAGAGTCGGGACTCCCAGAGCCACGGATTCCAGCACCGAGTTGGGACATGCATCCCAGCGGGATGGATACACGAAACCCGACGCGGCCGCGAGCAACTTGCGCTTCTGATCCCCGTGGACGGGATCACCTACGCTGACCCAATCACCGAGCTTCGCATCATCGATCCAGCGCTGTACGAGTTGTTTCTTGGACCTCCAGTCCGGACCGTGCAGGCGAAGGTGGGGCCGCTCGGTCTCCGGCAGGAGCGCCACCCCTTCAAGCAACAGGTCCAACCCCTTGTGCTCGGGATCGAAGCGCCCGAGCCACAGGACGTATCCCCCACTGCCCCCGTCCCACAGCTCGCCGGTTGGCGCCTCTCTTCCGTTGGAGGCCACGATGACCGAGCCCCCGTAACCTAGGGCCTCCAGGTGCTGTCGCTCCGACTCGAAGAACACGTGAATGGCCCGAGCCTCGTGAACCAGCCGCTTCTCCCAAGCCGCCCACCAGAGCCGCTTCAGCCACCGCTTGCGGGCAACTATGTGGGGGTCGTAGGCGCCGCGCGGCTCGAGGACATAGGCAACTCCCAGTTTCCTGGCAGCAGCCGCGGCGCGCACGTTTCGAAGCGTCCACCCAGAGTGTAGGACGAGGAGGTCCGTCCCCTCGAGAACGTCTTCGAGTCCGAGCGGAAACTTCAGCCCGCGTCGTCCGGCATGCCGGACCTGAACCCATTCGACATACTCATCATCGGGTGGAGACACACCCTCGTCATATGCGATGACGGCCTCGGTTCCGCAGCGCGCCATCGATTGCGACCAGTTCCTGACCGCGCTTGTCATGCCGCCATCCCCCACCAAAGCCCTGGGATAGTAACGGACGATCCTCATGTCAACCTCATCCTGATAGGGCGGCGATAGCCGAGCTCATTTGCTTGGTGAGACCTGCCGCCGGACGTTCGACCCGCGACGAAAAACATGGACAACGCGAACTAGCCCTTCTCCCGGCTCCAAGGAAGCGCCGGAAGTCTTATTCGCCGCGTCGTGGGCTCGTCCAGAGTGTACGAGTATGAAGTCGGCGCGTGGGACTCGTAGGCATGGGCCTTCGAGGGATCGAAGTTGTGGAGTATGGAACCGATGAGGTTGGCGTCCACCTGCAACAACTGGGCACAGGCTTGCTGTACCGCCCCTCTCCTCGTCTTGGAACCATCGGCCACGAGCAGCACCCCGTCGCATGCTCGGGCAACGATCATTGCATCGGCCACGGCCAACACGGGTGCGGAGTCTACGAGCACGAAATCGGCCAGGTCACGCATCTCTTTGAGCAGGTCAAGCATTGCGTCGGAGGCGAGCAGCTCGGCGGGATTTCCGGGAACGGGCCCGCTGGACAGGAGGCGAACGTTGCTCGACAGGTTCCCCACCGGTTGAAGCACCTCGCTGACCTTGGCCTCTCCGGCCAGTACGTTCGTAAGGCCCTTGCGAGGGTTGAGGCCGAAGAAGGCCTGCAGACGGGGCCTCCGGAGATCTCCCGAGACGACGATGACCCGCTTCCCGGCCTGCCCAAGCACCATCGCAAGGTTGGCGCTGGTCGAGGTCTTGCCCTCCTGCTCGTTCGCGCTCGTGACCAACAGCGTCTTGATATCGCCCATCGTCGCGGTGAAGAGAATCGCGGTGCGCAGGGTCCTGTACGACTCCGAGGCAATCGACTGGGGCTCCTCGTGGGTCACCAGATACGGCTTTTGCCCCTGCTTCCACCCAGCCACGTTGGGCACCAGCGTGAGCACGGGAACCCCCGCGGCGCTTTCGAGGTCGGTTCTTCCCGTGAGTCGCTCATCTAGGCGCTCTCTGAGGAAGGCCAGCCCGACTCCACCTGCGAGTCCCACGAGCAGTGCGAGCAAGATATTGGTCCGGGGGGTCGGACTGGAGGGTGTCGTCGGCGTCTCGGCCAGAAACAACACCTGTCCCACGTCCAACGTGCTGGGAGAGGCCAGCGAGAACAGCTTGGTGCGCTCGAAAGCGATCTGCTGGCCGAGGTTGTTGGCCTCGTCGCTGAGGGCGGCGATCGTGGTTTCGTCCTGCGAGGCGGCGATCTGGGCTCGAATGCCGTCGAGTTGCTCCTGCAGCAAACTGATCTGGTCCTGAATCGATGTAGTGATGGTCTCGATACGAGCCTGCGCCTGCGTCGTCCGGTTGTCTACGTAGGCATCGGCAAAAGCCTGCGCCCTCCGAGCCGCTTCCTCAGGATTTCTGTGGGCGTATTCGAAGACCAGGACAGAGGTGTCCGGGGCCACCGAGACCGTCAGGTTACTGAGAAGAGTCCGGATGTCGGTGTCCCCGACGTCGTCGGCCGCGATCTCCGCCACCTCGGGCGACGTTGCTATCAAAGCCTCCGTCTCCAGACTCACATCCTCGGGATTAGCGTCGGACTCCGCCTCGAGCGAGAACGGCTGGACGAGTACCTGCGCCTCCGATTGATAGACGGGGGTCCGCGTGAACGTGTAGGCAACCGCGACGACCACTACGAGACAGGTGAACAGCAGAATGATCCATTTGCGTCGCCGAAGAACCCCGAGATAGTCGCGAATAGTGGGTGCCTGGTCGCCGGCGGTCGTCACGGAGTCCGGCGACACCGAGGACCACGTCCCTCCGCTCATGAGGCGACCATAATCGAGAAAACCTTCAAAACCCCGTCTCCGTCCTCGTGTGCCAAGGTCAAGCCCCGCCCGACCCTTCGCCGCTCCGCTTTTCTTTTCTCAAATCTCGGTCATCCTATTGTCCGCTGAAGCAAACTAAAAGACGGGTTCGTCTAGGAATCGCGCGATGCCCTCCCAGACGGCCGACAGCCCCGACTTGTCATCTGGCCCTGCGCTGAACCGCAAAATGCGATCGAGCTCTCCCCGCCAGTGGGCGCTCTTCCCCTCTCGCTTCATCCCGTCGGGCCCTTCGATGCTCCATGTCGAAGGAGTCTCGAGAGCGACGCTCACGAGGGCGTCCTCGACCAATGGTTGTGGTGTCACCTCGAGCTCGTATCGGTTTCCGGGGGGAAGCTGGTAGGTCACACTCACCTCGGTCTCTCGTCCCCTGGGAATCTCCAGGTAGAGGCCGATCGCCTTGAAACCGTCCTCTGGTTGCTCGAAGAAATCAGCGGGTTCGCCCCCCATCGCCACGCCGAGAAGCTCGGCCCGCGCCGGGACATAGACCTCGACCACGTTCTTGAACAGTCCATAGGGCAAGTATTGATACTCGAAGCGAGTCAGTCCGCGAGGGGTCTTGTTCTCTATCGATACGCTGGTCACGCACCTGGCCGCACCCGCGCCGTCGATCTGGCAGCCATGATGGATCATTCGTCGAGCGTACGAATCCAGCTTGTTGCCCCCTACGTTCTGGACGGTGGCCAGTACTCCGTCGTGTTCCGGAGCGGCCAGCTCCCGGCTCACGCCCAAACGCTCGAGCACCTTCGACTCATCGGGAGCGAAGGCGACCAAGCCGATATGGCCGCCTGCGAAAGCCTCGGCCGCCGAGCGGATCACGGCCGGACGACCGAAGCCCCGCTTGAAGATCACGTCGAATGCTGCCCGACCCAGACCGATCAGTGAGTCGCGGCGTCGGGACACCCCTCCGCCGAGCTCGCTGTAGGCATCCCGGTACACATACTGGGGCAGCTCGGACGCCGTTAGCGACCTGTCGGTCGTCGGGACGTCGAGGTTGGCGCCGGGCGGCATCAGGGCGGCCAGACCCCGGGGGTCGACGAAGATGACTCCATCAGTCTTCGTACCCTCGGTGAGCTCGAAGAGGCGGCTGGCGACCAGAGCCACGTCGGGAAGGTCTGGGGAAGAGGTCGTCGTCACCCATCGAGTGGTGTCGGCCTTGTATCCACCGAAGTGCTCTTCGAAGTCCTGGGGCGAAGGAACCTTGCGAAAGGGAGGATCGTCGGCGAGCTCTTTGTAGTGAGAGAACTCGCCCAGGGTCATCCTGCCTTCCTCCACGGTCACCGAGCCAACCCCCGAGAGAATTCCCCCTGCCCCACGTAGCTCTGTGTTGTTCATCAGAGCGACCAGGTAGGTTCGCTCCTCGTCCCGGCCAAGGAGCTGGGGGGTGATGGCAGCCAGATCGGCCGCATTGCGAGTCGAGGTCTCTAGCGTTCGCAGCCGGGTCAGCAGGTCGTCCATCTCCGACCACAGGGGAGGGACCAGCCAGCCGTTGCGGCGAACCTCGAGAGCTTCGATGAGGCTCGTCAACGCCTCGTCTTCGGCGCGAAGCGGCCCCTCGAGCCCGACCAGCACCTCGAGATCCACGGCTCCATCCTCGAACACTCCCCCGTCCAGCACGTCGCGAATGGAGGTGCCCAACTCCCCGGCCGACGTCAGAACGGGAGGAGCGCCCTCGGCAACGGTTCGAACCGCGTCGAAATTCTGTCGGATGATGGGAAGCCAACCCACCAATCGAGCCGGCAGGGACTCGAGGGTCCCTGCGGCGTCGTCCAGCCGCTCGCGAGCCGCCTCGATCTCCGCCGCGTCGAGTCGCCCGGGGTTCCCCAGCAACGTGCGTTGCGCCGCTCTAAGGTCTCCCACCACGGAGAGGGCCACGTAGAGACACACCGCTCCCACGACGAGCAGGAAGCCGAGCGCGGCCAGCACGATCCTTCGTTTCAAGACGCCACCGATCTCCTATGCGAAAAGAACTCGGACAGCCCGCGCGCTTAGACGCCCGGACGCAGCCACCATCAAGAGAAACCCATAAGTGGGCTCGCTTCCAATAAGCAGTTGACGCTAATGGTGAGTGCCTATCCCGACAAATATCCCAAAGCGGCCGTCCTCGGAGAAGGCGCAAGGGCAAACGCATAGGTATTTACGGCGAATTTGCAAGAAAGTGGTAGCGGTTCCCCACACGGCCCCGTTATTCTCGCAACAGTTCACGACCGAAAGGGGCCGCATTGAGAGGTATCAAAGTCTTGCTGGCGTCGCTGGCCGTCGTTGCGCTCATGGGCTTCTTCGTCCCGGCAATGGCTCAGGAGGGCTCGAGCGACGATCCACCTAAGGTCCAGCCGAACGTGCTCAACAAGGACGACGTCCTGGGCACGGCCGAGGACAACAGCGTTCTTCCGTTCACCGGTGCGCAAATGACGCTGTTCGTGGTCGTTGGATTCGCCGCCATCGGTCTGGGTGCGACGGCGCTTCGGGTGGCCAAGACCAAGAGGTCGGACACCCAGCAGGCCTAACAAGCACACCGCTGGTCTTCACGGCACGCCTAATCGGCGTGCCGTGACGGTTTACGGGCCGTCAGGGGCGAGTTTTGAAGTAGGCCACCGTCTGCTTCAGGCCCTCGTCCAACGCCACCGAAGGCCGCCAGCCGAGCGCCTCCGCCGCCTTGGAGTTGTCCACGAAGATGCGCTGGAGCTCGCCGGGACGGGCGGCCGCATAGGTCGGCTCGAAACTGGCTCCGGTCAACTCGACCAGGCGGGAGTGCAGTTCGTTGACCGACAACTCTTCGTTGCTCCCGATGTTGACGAGCTCCCCTCCCCCCTTGGTGCGAGCGGCCAGAAAGGCGCTCACGACGTCGTCGACGTACAAGAAGTCCCTGGTTTGGGTCCCGTCGCCGTAGATGGTGGCGGGACGGTTGGCCAGCATCCGCCGGCAGAAGATCGCGACCACCTGACCCTCCAGACCCACCTCGCTCGCAGGCTCCTGGCGTGGTCCGTAGACGTTGGCCAGAGCAAGTGCCGTGTAGTCGAGCCCCTTGGCCGCCTTGTAGTAACGCAAATAATCGAGCGCGATCTTCTTCGAAACCCCATAGGGAGACTCGGGCAACGACTCGGTCCAAAAGACCTGTTCCTCGCTCACGGGGAGACGGCTCTCATCCGGCTCCCCATAAATGCAGCCGCCGGAGGAGGTGAACACGACCTTCTGAGTGCCCGCCGCCGAGGCGGCCTCCAGGACGTTGAGCGTGCCCAGGACGTTTACCGT
This sequence comes from Actinomycetota bacterium, assembly GCA_050693935.1. Classification (GTDB taxonomy): domain Bacteria; phylum Actinomycetota; class CADDZG01; order CADDZG01; family WHSQ01; genus WHSV01. The sequence goes on from JBOGWU010000239.1 coordinate 38,370, forward strand.
GGCGTCGAAGACGGGGTCGGCGACCGACTTGCGAACGTCGACCTGGGCGGCCAGATGGCAGATGACCTGCGGCTTCTGGCGCCCGATGAGATCGCCGATGGCACCGGAGGTGACGTCTACACGGTGAAAGCTGAACTTGCCGGTGCTTGCTCTGCGAGCTTCCCCCAGGTTGGACAACGCCCCCGACGAAAGATTGTCGACGGCAATGACCTCGTCGCCTTCGGCGAGCAGGGCATCCGTAAGATGCGACCCGATGAATCCAGCCGCTCCCGTGACCAGTACTCGCATGGGTCTTCCTCGGCCTCCTAGTTGCCGGGTGCCACCACGTCGTTGTCGCCGATCGCCGCGCCCTCGAGGACCGCTCCCGGCATAACCCTCGCTCCCTCGCCCAAGGTCGTATTTCGGACCGTTGCGCCGTGGCCGACGATCGCCCCCGGAAGGAGAACCGCCCGATCCACTACCGAGTTGGCCTCGATCCGCGCCCCCGCGCCCACGCAGACCGATGATACCCGGGCGGTCGCGTCGATCTCTGCCCCCGGCGCGCTCAGATTGAGTCCCGGAGCCGGCTCGGCCACCGCATCGCAAAGGTAGCGGCCCTCGAGTGCGTCCACGTTTGCCTGCAGCAGCTTCTCTGGGGTACCGATGTCCATCCAGTAGGCCTCGGAGCGGAGCGCGTACATGGTGGCATCGGAGACGATCGCCGGGAACAGCTCGCGCTCCGCCGAGTAGACCTCGCCCTCCGGAATCCGATCGAGCACCCGCGGCTCGAGCACGTAGACGCCGGCATTGATCAGGTTGGTGGGGGCCTGGTCGCGAGTGGGTTTTTCGATGAAGCCCAGCACCCTGCCGTCGGGGTCTGTCGGTACCACTCCGTAAGCCGAAGGGTCGTCGACCGGCGTGAGCAGGAGCGAGGCCTCGGCTCCTCGGCTGCGATGGAAGTCCGCCACACTCGTGAGATCCACGTCGGTGAGCACGTCTCCGTTGAAGGCGAAAAAGGTTTCGTCGGTGACCAGATCCTGTGCGTTCTTGAGGGCGCCGGCGGTGCCGAGGGGTTCCGGCTCGTGCCTCACCTCGAGCTTCATTCCTCTGCCCTCGGCGCGTCCCACGATTTCGTCGAAGGCCTCAGCAAGGTACGAAGTGAGCAGCACGGCCTCATCGGTGCCGTGACGCTGCAGAAGGTCGAAGACGTGCTCGACGTGGGGAACGTTGGCGATGGGGAGCAGGTGCTTGGGCCGCGTGTAGGTCAGCGGACGCAGGCGGGTGCCGAACCCACCGGTGAGGATGAGCGCCTTCAAGAACCCGTCGTGCCTTTGAACGAGATACCGATGAGTGCGATCCCGATGGCCACGACCGTGACGCCCAGCCAGCGGAGTGGCGTCACCTGCTCGTGCAGAAAGAGCCGGGCGAATGCGACCACCACGATGTAGGACAGCCCCACGAAGGGATAGGCGATCGACAGGTCCACGCGGGACAGCACCACCAGCCAGAAGACCGCCGAGATGCCGAACAGCCCGAGGCCGAGGTAGAGGCGGGGCTCCTTCGCGGCGCGACCGATCGTGTCGCCGGCGGCGGCGATCTCCTGAGCGCCGATGCGGCCGACCTCGTTCATCGCGAGCTTCAGGGTGAACTGGCCCGCAACCGCGAAGCAGACGCTCACTACCAGCATGCCCAGCGAGAACAAGGTGGACGTCGTGGACGGTCCTGCCGCGACCGGATGCACGACCTCGGGAGGTGGAACTTCAATCGCCATTGCCGACCGAGTCTAGGGTGTCGGGTCCACGGTCGGGGACGGACTTGGGCTCGGTGATGGAGCCGGAGCAGTGGGGACAGGGGATGGCTCCAGGGGTGCACCGGTGGTCGCGGCTCTCACGTCCTCGCCCGAGGTGTCCGAGCTCCCTCGCGCCGTAGTCGGTTGGATGACGAAGAAGCGAAACCAGCTGTCCCTGAGACCAAGAACGACGCGGACCTGCCACCCGTCCACGAACCGGGTCCTCCTCGAACCCACGATCTTGAGCCCGTTGATCGCCACTCGACCCGAGACTCCCTTGCGAACGATTCTCAACCTCTTCAACCTGCCGAAGGAGCCGAATCCGCTCGCCAGCCGGTCCTTGAGCGTGGACCAGGCCATTCTGAGGTGCCAGCGGTAGTTCGGGTTGGCGCCACCGGCCGCGTCGTAGGGGTCGTCCACGCCCCTGAGATAAGGCAACTGGTCCCCGCCCCACACGTTGGAGTTCGATTCCGTATGCCCGCCCGACGACGACGAGTACAGCGATTCAATGGGCGCGCCGCGGTGCAGGATGACCCGCTTCTTGGTGGTGCGGACGGCTCTCTTCCAGTCCCCCCAGTAGCTGCCCGAACCGGTGCGCTTGGCCTCGCCGACGAAGACCTGATCGATCGTCGAGTCGTAGAGCCCGCAGAAGCATGGATAGCTCGACTGTCTGGAGCGGATCTTCCTATACGCGTAGGTGCGTCCGGCGATCGCCTGCGCGCGCAGCGTCTGTTGAGGCCACGACGCCGGCACCTCGCCCAGTCCGTACAGGTACTTCTGCATGCGAAGCACGGCTACCTCGCTGAGGCACTTCCCGACCGAGCAGCTGCTGGATTTGTACGACACGAACTCGATCTTTCCGAAGCCGACCGCATAGCTCTTTCCATCGGTAGCGACCTGCGTCCCGTAACGCCGATATTTGGCGACGAGGGGGTGCTTGAGGTCTCCGAATATCGTCCTCCCTCCACGCTTGACCCGGTTCGAGTTCTTGAAGATGCGAGCGCCGCCTGCGGACGAGGCCTTGATCCTGAACCGGTCACCCGGAGCACCCTCGACGATCTTGGTGCGGTTGCCCTTCACCTTGAGCACCAGCCGTCCGCCGCCGGGCGCCTTCGCCTTGGGACGGATGGTGATCGAGGAACGTCCCTGAAGCATCCCCACCCGCACATCGCGACCCATGGCCCTCTCCCGCACCCGGGCGCCGGAGTAGTAGTGCTGAAGGATTCGCTTCGCGCCCCAGCCGTGTTGCGCGTAACCGAAGGCGCCGTACTGCGACATGCCGATCCCGTGGCCCCAGCCCCGCCCCTTGATCTTGACCTCTTTCCCAAACGCGGGCGCCGGGGCGGCGAGCAATGCGCCGGTCACGGCACCGGCAAGCAGGATGGCGCCCCACATTGGGGCCCGGCCTTTCATAGATGTCGGTTGCATCGCCCTATCGTGCACCGAATCACACAAATCGGCCATAGCCGTCCCTATCAACTCCTCGTTACTCCTGCCCCATCGCCCGCCGGTATGCGGCCGTCGTCAGCCGGGCGGTTCGCTCCCAGGTGAAACTCAACGCCCGAGCGCGCCCCGCCATGGCAAGCCTTCGTCTTTCATCGGCATCGCCGGCCAGGCGCCTGAGCGACTCCGCCAGGGCCTCGGTGTCGAACGGGTCGACGAGCACCGCCGCCTCCCCCACGACCTCGGGTGCCGCCGCATAGGCGCCCACCACCGCGCAGGTGCCCGCGGCCATCGCCTCTAGTGGAGGAAGCCCGAAGCCCTCGTACAGGGACGGGTAACAGAAGATCTCCGCCGCCGCCAGCAGACCGGGAAGGGTCTCTTCGCCGACTCGGCCCAGCAACAAGACGCCCTCGGTCGCCTGCAGCTCCTCGCCCCAACCCCTCGGGCCCGCGATCAGCAAGCGCCATCCCTCGAGCTCACTGCGTATGCGTTCCCACGCGGCCAGCAGTCGGGTGAGGTTCTTGCGGGGCTCGATCGTTCCGAGGGCGAGGATGAACGGGCCGGGGATGCCCATCCTGCCCAGCGCCAGCGAGCTCAGTGGTCCGGCCCCGAAGAAGTGCGGAGCTATGCCCTCGGGAGTAACCGCTATTCGCTCGTCGCCGACCCCGAAGCGTTCCCCGAGCTCATCGGCCACCGCCCGCGTCGGCGTGATGACGACCGACGCTCGCTCGAGTGACCATGGAACGAGCTCGAGCAGACGGTGCCCCCCGGGAAAAGTGTCGTCTCTGAAGAACGAAAGGTCGTGGATGGTGACTGCGCCGGGCACGCGGGCGAGCGCCGGCAGAACGAAGTTCGTGGCGTGAACGACGTCGACGTCACCGACGAGTGATTCGATCGCCGGCCTGCCGAAGCGGCGCCACGAGGCCTGCGCGGCCCTGGCGGGCAGGCGGAGTCGTCTGATCGAGAACTCCTCGGACCCTGGAGTAGATCCCCTCATCGCCACAGCGAAGCGAACAAGGTCGATACCGCTCGCCTCGAGGGCACGACCCAACTCGTCGACGTAGCGGCCGACCCCGGTGGGCGCATCGAGCAAAGGTCCACAATCGAGGGCTACGCGCATGGCGGCCGTCAATAGGTGGCGGACTCCGCCTCGTTGACGTGGGCGATGTACCAGTCGATGGTCTCCCGCAGGCCATCCTCGAGTCCCACCGAGGCCTCGAAGCCAAACTTCTCGCGGGCGCGGCTTGTGTCCACTTGGCGGCGAGGCTGCCCATCGGGACGCGACCGGTCCCAACGAAGCTGGCCGTCGAACCCGACGAGCTTGGCGATGAGCTCGGCGAGGTCTTTGATCGCGACCTCCTCCCCCGTCCCCAGATTCACCGGCTCCGCCTCCTCGTATTGCTGGGCGGCCCCCACGATGCCCTCGGCGGCATCGGTCACGAAGAGAAATTCACGCGTCGCGTGGCCCGTGCCCCACACCTCGACCCGATCCCGCCCGGAACGCTTTGCGTCGACGAACCTCTTGATGAGCGCAGGGATGACATGACTGACCGCCGGATTGAACTTGTCGCCCGGCCCGTAGAGGTTCGCCGGTAACACGTAGATGCATTGCTGGCCATATTGAGCGCGGTTTGCCTGTGCGTGAACCAGCAGCGCTTTCTTGGCCACCCCGTAGGGCGCATTGGTCTCTTCGGGAAAGCCGTCCCACAGGGCGTCCTCTTGAAACGGCACCGGAGCGAGTTTTGGGTAGCTACAGATGGTGCCGATCAGGACCGTCTTTGCAACCCCGGTGCGACGCGCCTGCTCGATGACGTACGTACCCATCAGCAGATTGGCGAGGTAGATGTCCGCGGGGTGCTCCAGGTTGGCGCCAATTCCGCCGACTCGTGCGGCGAGATGAATCACAAGATCCGGGCGGGTCTCGTCGAAGAGCCGGGCAGCATCGCCGGAATCGGTGAGGTCGAAGTCACGGCTTCGTGGAACGACGATGTCGGTTGCTCCCCGTTCCCGCAGCTTGCGCCCCACGGCCGCGCCAAGAAAGCCCGCGCCCCCCGTGAGGAGCACGCGCGCGTCTTCGAATGAAATGGTCACGACAACATCGTAGATGTTGCGGGGCAGGCTCGGCCGGACCGCAGAGCAAACAAAGGGGCCGCCATCCCCAAACTGATTTCGTACGCCCAAATCATTTGTAGCCGGGGCCGGAAAACGTCACAAGACCCAAGTTGGCCGATTGAGCCGAACTAGTCCCAAACCTTGGGGTTGCGAGCCTCATGGAACAATGCTGCGGATGACGGAACCTAGGGCGGAGCCAGCCGGCCTGCGAGTCGCGATGACCCTCGAACAGTGCTGGCATCGCGTCCCAGGGGGAACCACGGTCGCCACGCTCGGGGCGGCAAACGCCCTCGCGGCGCGCGCCGATCTCGAAGTAGTCGGAGTCGCGGCGTGGCACCGAAACAAAGCGATCGAGGCTTGGAGGCCACCGGTTCCGGTGACCCATCTGCCTCTGCCCCGCCTCGCCCTGTACGAATCGTGGCACCGGCTCCGACGGCCGCGCGTCCAGAAGGCAACCGGCCCCGTGGACGTGATTCACGCCACCGCGATGCCCATCCCACCTCGTTCCGCCCCCCTGGTGGTGACGATTCACGACCTCGCCTTCCTGCGTAGCGCGGATCACTTCACGCGCCGCGGCAACTCGTTCTTCAGACGCGGGCTCGAGCTCGCGCTGCGTGACGCCGATCTCGTGTTGTGTCCGTCCAAGGCGACGATCGGCGACTGCGTCCAAGCGGGCTTCGACGCGGCGCAGCTCCGACTCGTCCCTCACGGGGTCACGGTGCAGAACCCGACTCCCGCCGACGTCGCAAGAGTGCGCAGGCTTCACGGGCTCGACCGTCCCTACGTGCTGTGGACGGGCACGGTCGAGCCGCGAAAGAACCTGCCCGGCCTCCTTCGCGCGTGGGCCATGGTGGATTCGGAGGCCGACCTGGTGCTGGTCGGCCCCGCGGGTTGGAACACCGACCTCGATGCCCTGGTGGGCGAGAGCAAACGCGGGGCGGGCTCGGCCGGACCGCAGAGCAAACGCGGAGCGCGCGTCAAGGTGCTGGGGTTTCTTCCGCACCGGGATCTAGCTCCCATCTATGCGGGGGCCGAGGTCTTCTGCTACCCGAGCTTCACCGAAGGGTTTGGGCTCCCCGTGCTCGAAGCCATGGCTCAATCCACTCCGGTGGTCACCTCGCTCGGCACCTCCACCGAGGAGATCGGCCAGGATGCGGCGATACTCGTCGATCCCTCCGATCCGGCGGCGATCGCCGAGGGCATCGGGCGCCTCCTCAGTGACGCTGAGCTGAGCTCCCGGCTTGCAAGCAAAGGCCGCGCTCGCGCGGCAACATACACCTGGGAAGCTGCCGCCGAGCTAACGCTGGCGGCTTACAGAGAGGTTGCATGGCCAAGGTAGGGATCAACCTGTTGTGGCTGGTACCCGGGGTTGTGGGCGGCTCCGAGACCTACACGACGCGGCTTCTGCACGGTCTCGTCGAGCGTTCCTCGGAGATCGACTACACACTCTTTGCGCTGCCGCAGTTTGCCGACGCGCACACCGATCTGGCCAAGTCCTTCAAGATCGCGTTCGCTCCGGTGACGGGGCACTGGAAGTCGTTCCGCGTCGCAGGGGAGAACTCGTGGCTCGCCGCACAGTCCCGGCGCCGTCACATCGATCTCGTGCATCACGCAGGGGGGACGGTTCCGCTTGTCAGGGGAACTCGCTCGGTGCTGACCATCCACGACCTGCAGTACCTCTACTACCCGGAGTACTTCACCAAGCCCAAGCTCAACTATCTGAAGAAGATGGTCCCGCGGTCGGCCGAGGTAGCCAGACTCATCCTGACTCCCAGCGAGTACTCGCGACGAACCGTGATCGAGCGACTCAACATCGACCCCAGCATCGTGGTCGTCGTACCCCATGGGATCTCACCGCGCACCATGAAGTCGTCCGGGGACGTGCGCGAGCGTTATGGGATCTCCGGGCGCTTCTTCCTATATCCCGCCATCACCTACCCGCACAAGAACCACCTCGTGCTGATCGACGCATTCGCAAAGGTGCTAGAGCACTACTCCGACACCATGCTGGTGCTTACCGGAGCCAAAGGCTCGATGGAGGTACGAATTGCCAAGGAGGTCGCCAAACTCGGCATTCACAACAAGGTGCTGCGACTCGGCTATATCCCCAGCTCGGATCTCGATGCCCTCTACGCGGAGGCGGTGGCGATGACGTTCCCGTCGCGCTTCGAGGGGTTCGGCGCGCCGGTGCTCGAGGCGATGGCCCGACGCTGCCCTGTGATTGCGTCTAACGCAACCGCAACGCCCGAGGTCGTGGAGGACGCCGGCTACCTCGTCTCACCCGACAACTCCGAACAGTGGGCTCACGCGATGGCCTTCCTCCTCACCGACGACGATCAGCGTGAGGAGCTGGCGGAATCCGGTCTGAGGCGCGCCGGCGAGTTCACCTGGGGGCGCGCCGCGGACGTGCTCGAGGACTCCTACCGCCATGCTCTCGGAACGACGCTGTGAAGCTGGTCATCGTCACTCCGCACTTCGCCCCCGACGTCGCGCCGACCGGAGAGGTCGTGTCGCGCATAACTCACGAGCTCGTCGCTCAGGGGCATCGCATCGAGGTAATCACCTCGCTCCCCTGGTACCGCGAGCACCGAATCGAGCCCGGCTATGGGGGCCGGCTGGCGCGCTACGAGGACACCGCTTGGGGGCGCATCGTGCGCGTCAACCCGTTCCCCACTACCAACAAGCGGAACATCGCGCGGCGCGCCGCCTCGTTCGCGGGCTTCAGTGTGGCATCGGCCACGCTCGGAATGCGCGGAGATCGCGTTGACGGTGTGCTGGCCCTCTCGCCCCCATTGACGCTGGGATTGACCGGATGGGCGATCGCCAGGCGGCGACGCGCTCCCCTGGTGTTCAACATCCAGGACGTGTACCCCGATGTCGCCATCGAGCTCGGCGTGCTCACCAACCCAAGGCTGGTGACCGCAGCCCGGCGGCTCGAGAAGCTCTGCTACGCACGAGCCGATGCCGTGACGGTGCTCGGCGACGACCTGAGGGCCAACATCTCGCCGCGGGTCGACGATCCGGCGAAGGTGCGCGTCATTCCCAACTTCGTAGACACGCAGTGGATCCATCCCGCCGAGCGCGACAACGCTTACCGCAGGCAGTACGGGATATCCGGCAAGTTCGTCGTCATGTACGCGGGCAACGTCGGGCTCTCCCAGTCACTCGACCTCGTCGTCGACGCCGCGGCCGCGCTGGCTCACGAGCGGGACATCGTGTTCGTGATCAACGGTGGCGGAGCGGCGCGCGCCGGGCTCGAAGCGCGGGCCGCGGGACTATCAAACCTCCTGTTCGTGGACATGCAGCCGGTGGACAGGCTGCCCGAGGTTCTGGCCGCGGCCGACGTTCATTTGGTCCCGCTCAAGCGGGGCCTGACGAAGTCGAGCGTTCCCTCCAAGACCTACTCGATCCTGGCCTCCGGGAGACCGCTGGTGGCCAGCGTCGATGGGGGCAGCGAGGTCGCCAGGATCGTCGAGCGGGCGGGGGCCGGCGTCGCGGTGGCGCCCGAGGACCCCGAGGCGTTTACGAAGGCGATCCGCTCGATGTACGAGCGGCGCGCCGAACTGGACTCGATGGGGGCCGGAGGACGCTCCTTCGTCGAGGCCTGGGCCTCCCCCTCTGCCGTCGCAGCCCAGTACGCGGACCTCTTCGAGGAGCTGAACCGACGCCGCTGACCCCGGCGCTCACCTCGCACGGATTTCTTTGGTTCACGGGTACAGGTCGGGGGTCGGACGTTCGATACATGCTGTGTGGAAATATTTTGCCTAACTAATTAGTTTGACTAACCGTATGCCTAAAACCCTTAGAAAACCGATCACGACCGTCGCCGAGGAAGAGCTCCCCACCCGGCTGAGACTCGCCATCATGCGGCTCGCTCGCCGACTGCGCCAGCAGGCGGATGCGGACTTGACGCCCTCGATGCTGTCGGCGCTGGCGAACATCGAGTACCGGCAACCCGTGACCCTGGGTGAACTGGCCACCGCCGAGCGCGTAACTCCGCCGACGATGACCAAGATCGTCGCCCGGTTGCAGGAGGCCGAGTTGGTCAGCCGCACGCCGGACCCCAACGACAAGCGCATCCAGCGCCTCAGCTTGAGCACCGAGGGCGAGCGTTTCATCGCGCGCAGCCGGTCTCGCAAGAACGCCTATCTCGCAAAGAGGCTGCGAAAGCTGAATCCGGACGAGGTGGCGAAGCTCGAGGCGGCGGTCGCGGTCATGGAGAAAATCTTGGAGGACGAATAGTTGAGCCCAGTAGTCACCGCCGCTCGGCGGACCTTCTCTTCGTTGAGCGTGCCCAATTACCGTCTCTACTTCTTTGGTCAGATCGTTTCGATGTCCGGTACCTGGATTCAATCGGTCGCGCAGATGTGGCTCGTCTATCAACTGACCGGCAGTGGTGTGGCGCTCGGAGTCGTGACCGCGCTCCAGTTCAGCCCCGTGCTGGTTGCTGGCATGTGGGGCGGCATCGTCGCAGACCGCTTCGACAAGCGGAAGATCATCATCGGAACACAGTCGGTTGCGGCCGCCCTCGCCCTGATCCTTGGGTTGCTGACCCTGTTCGACGTCGTGGAGCTGTGGATGATCTACCTCCTCGCCCTCGGGCTGGGGGCCGTCAGTGTTGTCGAGGTGCCCACTCGTCAAAGCTTCGTCATCGAGATGGTCGGTGAAGATCAGCTCTCGAATGCCATCGGCCTCAACAGCACGGTGTTCACCTCGGCACGCGTGATCGGCCCCGCAATCGCCGGTGTGCTCATTGCCGGAGTCGGCATCGGCTGGTGTTTCATCATCAACGCGATCTCGTTTGTGGCGGTGATTACGAGCCTGCTGAAGATGAACCCCCAAGCCCTTCATCGAACGGCGCCGGTCGAACGAGCCAAGGGTCAGCTCCGAGAGGGACTTCGTTACGTGTGGACGACACCCATCCTGCGCACTTCGCTGTTGATGATGGCGATCATCGGCACCATCGCATTCAACTTCCGCATCCTGCTGCCCGTCATGGCCTCCAGGGAGTTCGGTGGAGGTGCCGGCACCTACGGAGCGCTATCGGCCCTCATGGGGATCGGTACCGTGCTGGGCGCACTGTTCGCCGCCAGCCGGGCCAAGCCCACTCGTAAGACGCTGATCCTGTCGTCGATCGCCTACGGGGTGCTGATTCTGATCGCGGGCGTGGCCCCCTCTCTGCCACTCGAGATGATCGCCCTCGTCCCGATGGGCGCGGCGGGAATCGCGTTCGTGGCGACGGCCAACTCGACATTGCAACTGAACGCCGACCCCGCCATGCGGGGGCGGGTGATGGCTCTGTACTCGGTGGTCTTCCTGGGGTCGACGCCGATCGGCAGCCCCATAGTGGGATGGATCGGCGAGACCTTCGGAGTGCGCGCCGGCTTCTTCATAAGCGGCTTCGCCTGCCTGCTCGCCGCCTCCTACGCGATCGACGTGGTACGCAAGGAGCGCGCCGTGCGAGCCGCGGAGATCGAGATCCTCGAGCGCGAGGACACCACCGATGAGTTCGAAGCCGTCACGCCCGACGACGTGGCGCCGGCCGGAACCGGTGGAACCTACCCGGTGCGCAAGCTGCGGGCCGCGGTGCGGGTGGCGCTCCGGCGCTAGCCGGACTCTCCGGCGTCGATCACGCCCAAGCCGTCTATCACCTCGCCCACCCAAGGAACGAGCTCCTTCAGATAACCGGGGTCGATCGAATGCCCCGTCGGCGACTCTCGATAGGTGAGATCGACGCCGGCGGCCTCCAGTTGCTCCTGGGCCGCGCGGCCGAACTCGACGCCGATGACCGGATCCTGGATCCCGTGGCCGACCGCGACCGGAAGTCCGGCGCGGCCGCTCAGATCGATCTCGAAGCCCTCGACAATCGGAATGAAACCGGAGAAGCACATCAGCGCCGCGGGGCGAGGCCGGCTCTCGCCGAGGCCAAGTGCGTAGCTCATGACCGCGCCCTGCGAGAACCCGCCCACTATCGTCCGCTCGACCGGAACGCCGAAGGTGCCGGAGATTCCGTCTAGCCACTCCGTAAGCCGCTCGTAGGTCGGAAAAAAGGTCGAGGGATCGGGATATCCAACCCGGTGCACCGCATACCAGTGCGCGCCTCCCGGCGGAAGTGCCAGGGGCCCGTTCGGGCATAGGCCCAACAGGCGCCGGTCCGGGTCGAGGATGTCGAGCAGCGGGAAGAGGTCGCGAGCGTCCGCTCCCCGGCCGTGAATCATCACCAGAGTGCCCTCGGGCTCGCCGGCGGCCGGCCGCTCGAGGTGCTGAATCGGATCGATCGCCATCCGAGGACCCTAACCCCGAGCCCCCACCCCACCTTTGGAGCCCCAGGGGCACCTGGCGCAGGTAGATCTCCAACGGTGGGCTTGCTTAACCAAGCGAGTGGAGTGTCTTGCGGATCTCGCCGAGAACGTAAGCCGGATCGTGCATCACGTCCTCCCAGAAGAACCGCAACACGGTCCACCCCAGACGCTCGAGCCAGTTCTGCCGGCGCACGTCCTCGCGTCGCTTCTTCTTGTCCGCGTGCCAGCTCCAACTGTCCACCTCGACCACGACCCCCAGGTTCTGAAACACCACGTCGGGTCGCGCAACGAACTCATCCCCGTCAAAGATCTCCACCTGCGGCGCCCATCCTTCGATACCGGCCTTTCGAAGCAACTGGTGGAGCGCTGTCTCCGAGTCGCTTCCTGGGTGGTGAAGCCGCTCGCTGCGCTCGGCAAGCATCGATCGAAGTTGGGCGCAGCCGCGCCTGCCGACCGAACCAAGCCGGTTCAGCTGCCGCCAGATGAAGCTCACCTCACCCAGGCCTCTAACCAGTACGGCGTCGAGAGCTCTCTCGACTTTGCCTGGAGGTGAGACGGTACAAAGGTCGATGATCGTGCGGTGCGGCGACGTCAAGGGGATTCCATCATGCGTGCTCACGTCGATCCGAGCATCGAGCCGACAGCGATGAACGATGATCCCGGGAGCAGATAGCCTGCGGCTGGTCGTGACCTCGATGACCGCGGGCGGAAAGCCCGGCAACGCCTGAAGAGCGGCCGCCGTTCGGTGCGAAGCAACCGCCCCCGGGCCGGCCCACAAGACCGCCGCCATCACGCGCTGGTGCCAAGTGACAGGTGCTCCGCTCAACTGGTAAGTGCCGGGGAGCACTATCTGCCAGTCCCGCGCTTGATCCGTCGCTGAATCGCATCGCCACTCAGCCCCGCGGCGAGGGCTTGACGCCTGTGAATAACTCCGTGTTGTCGCTCGAAGAGGGCGACCAATCGAGACTGCCGCACCGACTGCATACCCGCATCGCAACTCGAACGCCTCCGCTCGTCAGTGGTGCGCGTCACACCTTTGGAGCAGAGGCTGCGGTATGCGCGGTCGGATCTCCAGAGGTGGGCTGCGAGGCTGGGTTAGCCGGCGGCTTGGTCTTGGGCGCAGACCTCGGGCAGGGTGCCCGGCTTCGGGATGGGGATCGGCAGGATCTGCGTGATCTTGGTGGTGGTGAACTTGCCCTTGCCCACGATGACGGCGACGTCCACATCCGCCTTGGTTTTCCCCGACTTTACGGTCGCGTCGGGGAGGGCTGCGGCCACGAGCTCGGCCATGCGCTCGGCCTCCGGCTCCTTCGAGTTCCACACGACGGAGGTGCCCCGGTATTTGAAGTTCTTGGCGTTGGCGATCTCGACCACCTGCACCTGGCTGTCGCCGACCGTGGTCGCGGCCTCGAGCTCCTTGGCGGCGGGTCCGGCGACCGGTCGTTCTAGACCGACCCCGTTGTAGACGCCCACCCTGATGGTGTTCGGCGAGATATTCGGCACACCGTCGGCCTCGGCCGGCGACTCGTTGTCGGCAATGGCCTTAAACATCACTTTCATGGTGTCGAAGTCGGCTCTCACGATCGATGCGTCGCCCTCGAAGTCGGTGCCGAGGTTGGGAGCG
>JBOGWU010000240.1:0-1675 GCA_050693935.1 Actinomycetota bacterium
GATGAGTTCCATCGAGCGTGGCCGACCCGGAACCCACCCTCGTTCGTCCGGGCCGGCTTTGTTCCATCCATGGGAAGCGGGCAGCCACCCACCCTAGGGAGGATGCCCCTGAGCTCAACCTGACGAAACCTCGAGTCTTTCCCGCCCCCGACCTGACAAAAGGAGAAGTAGGCATGACCATCACCGCCACCAAGCTCACCCGAGCCGCCGGCCTGTGCGCCGTCGCAGCAGGGTTGCTGTTCATGTTCGTTCAATTCATCCATCCGGACGAGAGCGTCGCCAACGTCACCACGACCGCCTGGAAGGTCACCCATCTGCTGACCATCACCATGGCGATCCTTGCCGTGATCGGTGTCTCGGGGATGTACCTCCGCCAAGTGAAAGAGACCGGACTACTGGGACTGATCGGCTTCCTGCTGTTCGCTTCGGGTTTCTTGGTCATCATGGCCTTCACCTTCGTCGAAGTGGCCGTCCTTCCTCAGATCGCCGACGCGACACCCCAGTACGTCAACGACGTGCTCCAGACCGTCGTGGGGGGTGAGGTCGTCGGCGAGGTGGGCGGGATCGCCATCGCCTGGGCGATGGCGTCGGTCACTTATCTCCTCGGCGGACTGGTCTTCGGAATCGCTCTATACCGAGCGCGCGTTCTGGCGCGCTGGGCGGCGCTGCTGCTCGCGATCGGAGCGCTCGCAGCTGTCCTGGTCCCTTTCCTCCCGCACTCGCTCGATCGCGCTGCCGCGTTCCCGGTGGGGATCGCGTTGGTGGGACTCGGCTACTCGTTGTGGCAGGACCAGCGCTCCGTGGTTGGTGAGGCGGTCCCAAGCGTGGCCGCCTCCTCGTTGGACCCGATGAGTGCCTAGTGCAATGACCGACACGAACGAAAGGCAGCAGATGGATCCAAAGAAGCTCGCAAAAGCGTTCGGTATCTTGTTCATCCTTACGTGGGTCACCGCCATCGCAGGGCGCGAACTGATGGCCCCCGTTTACTCCGAACCTCGCTTCATCCTCGGTGACGGGGCGACCACAGGTGTTCTCCTGGGAGCGGCCTTCGAGTTCCTCCTGATCGTCACCAACATCGGGACCGCCGTCGTGCTGTATCCCATCGCGAGGCGGTACACCCAGACCGGTGCCGTCGGATACGTGACCGCGCGCATCGTGGAATGCACTTTCATCCTGGTGGGTCTCCTGAGCCTCCTATCGGTTGTGGCCTTGCGGCAGGACCTTGCGGGAGGAGCCGGGGCGGATACTGCATCGCTTGTCACTGCCGGCAGCGCTCTGACGGCTACCTATGACTGGGCGTTCCTGTTTGGCCCGGGTCTGATGGCGGGCGTCGGCAACGGATTGATTCTGGGATACGTGATGTACCGATCCGGACTTGTACCGCGACGGCTGGCGATGCTTGGCCTCGCCGGTGGTTCGATCCACGTACTCGGATTCTGTTTCGTGTTGTTCGGGGCAATCGACGCTGGTTCTGCGGGGCAGTTCTTGTTCTCGATAGGCGAGATGGCTTGGGAGGCGACGCTCCCCATTTACGTCCTCCTCAAGGGGTTCAAGACAACCGGAATCATCAGCTCGGAAGAAAGTGCGCCGACTCCGGCACCGAGCATGGCCCCGGCTTAACCAACGTGCGGCGCTTCCGTCGCCGTGCTTAGTGAAGTAGAGGGCGCTCCCGGTT
>JBOGWU010000241.1:0-4258 GCA_050693935.1 Actinomycetota bacterium
CCATGCCGGCGGCCAATCGATCCCATTCGGTGCGCAGAAGCGCCAAACGAGCACGCCCCGCCTTCGTGATGCCGTAGTACTTACGGGGCTTGCCTCTGCCCTCGGCTTCCCAGGTCGCCTTGATGTAGCCCGCGTCCTCGAGCCGGTGCAGCACCGGGTACAGGCTCCCCTCCTTGATCCCCACGAATCCGCCACTGGCGTCAGCGAGGCTCGTCAGCAGGTCGTAGCCATAGCGACGCTCCTCCTGGATCAGAGCGAGAACAGCCAGTTCCACGGTGCCGCGAGACAGTTCTCTCTGTGCTGCAGCCGCTTCTTCAGTCATCCTTCAACCTTGTCTCGACCATTACCTTGCGAGACAAGGTATAGGACGAGCCATGGGAGGTCAAGCAATCTTTTTGATGGAGGGCGAGTTCGCGGCCACACTCGTCGATCACCACGACGCTCGATCACTACAAGTAACCCGAAAGCGTGACCCGGACGAATAGCAGAGCACGTCGCCCGCCCTGGTCCCACGTCGTTCCGTAACCGCCAATCAGCCGGCCCCGTGTCGCTGTCAAGGCCGAGATCTGCGAAGGAGATGCGGAGCAATGCGCAGCAGTCTTTACAGCGACCTCCGAGGAGTCGGCAAGCGGTTGCGGGGGAAGATACGGGTGTGTCTGATCCAAGGGTCGCGAGCGGACAGGAACCGCAATGGAGGATGGCATGGGAGGAGTCGCTCTCAGACTCCCAACGCGCTCAGGTTCGTGCGGCCGTGGGGAGTGGCCGCGCTGTCGATGACCCCCGCCTCGCGGTTTTCGCCGTGGGTTTTGCAGCGAAATCTCGTCGGCGCGCTCGCCTGTCGCCGTGGATCGTCCTTTTCCATGCAGCCATCACGTCTGGGTGGATCTACATTGCCTGCATCCGGGAGGAGTCCCTCGTCCGATCACCCTTGTGGTGCGGGTTTTGGTTGCTGATTGGTGCTGCTTTGCTTACGGTCGTTCCGATGAGGTTGCTGAGGGCGAAGGCAAGAGCAACGGAGGCGTATCGCGCCAACCGAGCGCTCATGGAACAACTAAGCGACTCCGGCAAGCTCGAATAGCGGGCTTCCAGAAATCCAGGTGCCACCTCCTCGACACTCTCGGACCTTATCGATCGTTTGCCTGCGGCGCCGAGGACGGCCTAAGGCCGACCGCAGGGACGCTCCCGCCGCAGGCGGCGGCTTGACTCAGTAAAGATAGTTCTCACAGCTCCTATCGCTACAGAATCGTCTGACGTTCAAAGACTCAAGGGATCGAGAACGATTACGCGTACACGCGGCACGCCAGGTGCAGGTCTGTGAAAGTCCAGATGCTTATTCAGCTCGCAATTTTCCACGACTTCAAGATCAAACGGGGGTGCAGCATGCCTCGCCGGATTTCAAAGGTTGCTGCAGTCGAGGCACTAATCGATCTCGCGCGCGTAGGCGAGGGCTTCGGGGACACTCATCGCTCGGCCTTCGTCCCAAGCTGCTTCGATCTCCTCGTCGGTGAGGAGTGAGCGCGCTCGCTCCCGCGAATCCGGAAGGTCGAGCAGCTCCGGTGGAGCCTCCCCCGCGATGGAGTCCTTGATCGCTTCGGAGGCGCCCGCGAGCCTCATGGCCCGGACCGGCCGGCCCCGATGGGCGTCCTGAACGGCTAGAAGGTCGAGACTGAGCGCCAGCCCCGTCGAGCTGTCCATGTGCTCGGCCATGCCAAGAGTCTCGAGCATGAGGTCGCGCGCAGCATCGAGGTGCCCGGCATCTCCAAGCGCGCGGCCGAGGACGTAGAGGTCACCGTGGATCCCAAAGATGTCACCAAGGTCCTTGTGCAACCGCAAGGCTTCCTCAGCAGCAGCGCGCGCCCCAGCGAGATCGCCGAGTTTCCTCAACATGCCGGAAAGGCCGAACAATGCATCTGCGACCCCGCGAGGATCACCGATCCCTTCGAACATGGCGCCGCTGGCACGGCACAACTCGGCTGCTTCTGCGATCCTGTCCTCGATCGCAAGGGCGAAAGCATGGTTGTAGGTCGCAAGCGCGATACCCGAAGACTCCTCCAGCTCCCGGAAGATAGTCATCGCTTCCTGGATGGCCGCGGCCATCGCGGGAGTGGCCCGTGCCCAATAGGCGAGGCCTCCCGTCGCGAGCAGCGCGCGAGCTCTCTCACGCGTGCGGCCAGCCGCAGAGGGGAGGGCCAGAGCTTGATCCGTCCAGCTTCGACCTTCCGTCAGATGTCCGTGCAGCTGCCAGAAACGCCACAACGACCACGACATCCGAAGCGCGCAGTCACCCTCATCGGTCTCCAGGGCCCATGCCAATGCAGCGCGCATGTTGTCATGTTCGAGGCGCAGCACCTCGAGATGATGCTCGATATCTGGTCCCCTCAGCTCCGGCTCGGTCGCCGTGGCAAGTTCCAGGAAGGTATGCGCATGGTTGCGTCGCACAGACGCTGTCTCACCTGCTTCGAGTCGCTCCCACCCGTATTCCCGGATCGTTTGCAGGGTCTCGAATCGATCGTGAATGGCGAGTTCCGATCTTCGGTGAACAAGACTCGCGTCGAGAAGGGCATCGAGACCCTCCAGTGTGTTCACACCCAAGTCGCCTTCGAGTGCGCCGACTCGCTCGGCCGCCACGATAGTGAAACCTCCGGCGAACACACAGATCCTTCGAAACAATGAAGCGACCTCAGGAGTGAGGAGGTCGTAACTCCAATCGATTGCCCCGCGGAGAGTTCGCTGTCGGGCGGGAAGATCGCGCGCCGTGGCGGTCAACAAGGGCAACGCATGGTCGAGCCGTTTCAGCATGGCCGAGGGTGAGAGCAGCCGGAGTCTCGAGGCAGCGAGCTCAATCGCAAGAGGGAGCCCATCGAGACGCCGGCAGATTTCGGCTATAGCGCGGCTGCTCTCTTCGTTCAGGACGAAGCTCGGATCGATCGCCATCGCTCGTTCCACGAACAGCGTGAGGGCCTCGAATCGTGTCAGTTCCTCTGGTCGTGGGGGCCGATCGAAATCCGGAAGTTCAAGCGGTGTAACCGGAAACTCCTGCTCTCCCTGTATCCGCAGTGGTGACCTGCTGGTGACCAACACTCGGATCTTTGAAGCCGCACCCAAGAGCGAACCGATGGCTGGACTTGCCTCGATCACTTGCTCGAAGTTGTCCAAGATAAGGAGGGAGTTCTGGCTACGCAGCTCGATCATGAGTGTCTCCAACACGGACCGAGGGCCCTCCTCGCCCTTCCTCAGAGCCGAAGCGATTGCACTGGGCACAAGGTCAGGTTCACTGATCGACGCGAGCTCGACGAAGAAAACGCCATCTGGGAAGCGATCGAAAATATCCGAAGCGACGCGTAACGCGAGTCGTGATTTCCCAGATCCTCCAGGGCCCGTCAGAGTCAATAACCGGGCGGATCTAAGGAGATCCCCGACCGCCTCGCGTTCACGTTCCCGGCCGACGAACGAAGTGAGCTCGGACGGGAGGTTGCTTGGGATATCGAGCGTTTTGAGCGGTGGGAATTCCGCCAAAAGATCGTCGATCACAAGATCGTAGAGACGACTCGCCTCGGAGAAATCCTTCAGCCGGTGCGATCCGAGCTCCCGCACCGAAACGCCCTCGGGCAGATCGTCGATCACGACGCCTCGAGTGGATTCGGAGAGAAGCACCTGGCCCCCATGGCCGGCGGCCGCGATCCTCGCGGCGCGGTTCACGTCGATCCCGAGGTAATCGTCGCCGCCCAGGACCCCCTCACCCGTATGCATCCCCATGCGAACGCGAAGGGGTCCACCGTGCGACCAGTCGTGGTCGCTCATGCCTCGCTGGGCCTGGACGGCCGCGGCTACGGCGCCTGTGGCAGAAGAAAAGACGGCGAAGAAGGCGTCCCCTTCCGTTCTGATCTCCACGCCGCCACCCACGCTTATTGCGTCACGCATGATCTGCATATGGTCGTTCTGCACGCTGCTGTAGTCGGGTCCCAGCTCCTGCAGAAGCCGGGTCGAGCCTTCGATATCGGTGAATAGGAATGTACCCTTCCGGTGGGAAGTTGCGTCATCACCCCTCCTTAGGCGGACAATCGTACAGAAGCGCCTTCAGCTAGGGTCGATGACCTGCTCGAGTCGGAACGCGAGAACGCTCCCGGCCATAACCGGGAGCGCCCTCTACTTCACTAAGCACGGCGACGGAAGCGCCGCACGTTGGTTAAGCCGGGGCCATGCTCGGTGCCGGAGTCGGCGCACTTTCTTCCGAGCTGATGATTCCGGTTGTCTTGAA
>JBOGWU010000242.1:0-6173 GCA_050693935.1 Actinomycetota bacterium
GTCCATCGACGACGCCTACGTCAAGGCCTTCGAGTGCGACTCCACGTCCGCGTTCGGCGGCATCATCGCCCTCAACTCGCCCTGCACCTTGGCCGCCGCCGATGAGATCGCCAAGATCTTCTGCGAAGTGGTTATCGCGCCCGAGTTCGAGGAGCGAGCCCTCGAGGTGCTCACCGGAAAGAAGAACCTGCGTCTGTTGCGCGCGGGCCCCTTTGGTAACGACGACTTGGACGTGAGAACGGTGGCCTGCGGGCTGTTGTTGCAGACGCCCGATGGACCGGACGATGCGACCGGAGCCAAGGTTGTCACCAAAACCCAACCGACCGAGGAGCAGCTCACCGATCTTCGCTTCGCGTGGACGGTGGTCAAGCACGTGAAGTCGAACGCCATCGTGCTCGCCAAGGACCTCGTGGCCGTCGGGGTGGGGGCCGGCCAGATGAGCCGCGTCGAGTCCACGCGCCTGGCGGCGATCCGTGCGGGCGACCGAGCCGCCGGAACGGTGTGTGCGTCGGACGCGTTCTTCCCGTTTCGCGACGGACTCGATGCTGCGGTGGAAGCGGGGGCCGTTGCGGTCATCCAGCCGGGCGGCTCGGTGCGCGACGAAGAGGTCATCGAGGCCGCCGACGAACACGGCATCCCGATGTTGTTCACCGGCCGGCGACACTTTCGCCACTGATGAACGACGAGAGGTGGGTCGAGATCTACAGTGGCGGCGGCGGACCGCCCCAGGCCGAGTTGATCCGCTCGCTGCTCGAGGGCAGCAACATTGCCTGCGCCGTCGACGGCTTCGGCATGGGCGGCGCCTATCCGGTCAACGTCGGTGGGCTCGCGGAGTTCAAGGTGTACGTGAGGGAGTCGGATGCCGAGGATGCCGCCGCCTTGCTGAGAGACACCCTCTAGCCAGAGGCGCCTGACATGCCTGCCATGTCAGGCGTGTTTGCCGGGGAGATCGTCAACTGATTCGCCCGAAGTATTGATAGCTCCGCCCAACGATCGGTAACGACTCCCGTAGGGGTCGGGACGTTTCGAAATTCTTCGTCGCAAGGGGTCAAAGCAAATGCGTTTGTGTCACACCTGCTCGTCATGATGAGGGCATGGGATCAACTCATGTCAACGAGGCCGTCGAGCAGCTCGAGACGGCCAACGTCAATCTCGAGCCCGAGCTGCTGAGCCTAGGTGCGGCCCGCGAACAACTGAAAACATATGTGCGAGCGCAGCGCCTGGCGGCCTTTGGAGTAGCCGCATTGGCCCGTCGGATCGACGACGCATCCGAGATCGCGCGGGCCACCGGGAGCTCGACCGGCAAGGCCAAGGACACCATCGCCACCGGCAAGGTGCTAAGTGGTTCGGCGCCGTTGGAGAACGCCCTCAAGCACGGAGAGGTCTCCCTCGACCAGGCCGCCGAGATCGCCAGAGCCGAGGAGTCGGCTCCCGGTTCCGCCGGTGAGCTGTTGATGGTTGCTCAGTCAGAGTCCTTTCACGTGCTGAGGGAGAAGGCCCGCAAGACCAAGCTAGAGGCCGAACAGCACAAAGGACTTGCCGAGCGCCAACGAGCAGCTCGTAGCGCTCGTAGCCACAGCGACGAGCTCGGCATGGTGCACATCCACATGGAGCTCGAGCCGCACGTGGACACACCGATCGTGGCGCGCGCCGACGCCGAGGCGCAGCGGCTGGCTCGCAAGGCCAAGGCAACCGGCACGAAAGAGCCCTTTGAGCGTCACCTCGCCGATGCCTATGCGGCGCTGCTGTCGGGCTCCGGCAAGGGCCGGGCCAAGCGGCCCGAGCTGGTGGTGCTGGTGAGCCACGAGGTGGCCAAGCGCGGCTGGACCGACGTACGCGAGGGCGAGGTGTGCAAGATTCCCGGGGTGGGCCCGGTATCACCCCAGGTGGCCAGGGAGATCGCCCAGGACGCCTTCTTGAACGGCGTGTTTTTCGACGGGGTGGACCTACGCAACTTCAAGCGTTGGTCACGCGATCCCTCGGTCGAGGTGCGCACCGCCCTGGAGTTGGGGGAGCCACCCGAGTTCGACGGGGTCGTATGCGTCGACTGCGGGAACCGGTTCAAGACGGAGTTCGATCACGTCGAGCCGCGCGTCGCTCTCGGTCCCACCTCCCACGGAAACCTCAAGGCCAGGTGCTGGAGTTGCCATCAGGCCAAGACCGAGCGGGATCGCAAGGCCGGCAAGCTCAAGCCGCCCGAGCCCTGACCGCGAACTCACCTTTCACCTCTTCCATCTCCTGGGAGAGGTGGACCAGTTGGACCAGGTGGACCAGAGGGTTCGGAGACAGCTACACCTTTGGGCCGCGCGGTTCAGGCACGCCAGGCGCTAACGAGAAGGACCGGCGGCGGCGCGGCGCAGGGACTCGGCCTGCCAGTCGCTCTCGGGCTTCATGGCCTCGATCCACCAGGTGACACCGGCCTCGGCGAAGGGGGCGATGTGCTCGGCCCCCGCAGCGCCCGGCTCACTACGGCCGCCGTAGACGACCTCGTAGCCGTCCAGCGAACCGCGCTTGGACCCGATGAGCTCGAGCAGGTCGGTGATGTCGGCCGGGGTCATCGCGCGATCGTCCATCACCGGCGCCACACCATCCCATTTGGCGGCGCGCACGAACGGCTTGCGGCTGGGCCACTTGGCGCCGACCCAAATCGGTGGATGAGGTTGTTGCAAAGGGCCGGGCCTGAGGTGAGTGGTGGTGATGTGGAGGTGCTCGCCGTCGTAGGAGAACGGCTCGGCACTCCAGAAGCCGATCAGCGCATCGAGAGTCTCCTCGAAGATCTCGGCGCGCACCCGGTTGTCGGCTTCGTCGCCGAGGTTGCCGAAGTCCACGTCGGGAGGCCAGCCGAGGCCGACGCCCAGCACCAGCCGGCCGTTGCTAAGCCGGTCGACCGACACCGTCTCCTTCGCCAGCTTCGCGGCGCGACGACGTGCCGGTGGCGTGACCAGGGTTCCGAGCCGAATTCGATCCGTGGTCATGGCCGCGACGCTGAGCAACACCCACGGGTCGAGGATCGGTCCGTGGTAGTGGGAGCGCCACCGGATGTGGTCCCAGACGAACAAGCCGTCCCATCCGGCGCCCTCTACCTCGCGAGCCAGCTCGCCGAAGAAGCGAGGGTCCTCTCCGAAGCAGGGAACGCTGACCCCATATCTCATGCGGCGGCCAACGGGTGAATCCTGCCGTCGGTCTCCGAGTCCCGTAGCCCGCGGACGCACAGTAGGAAAGTCAGCGACGTGAGTCCGCCCAGGATGCCCGCGCCCATCAACGTCGTCTCCTCGCCGATGGCGTGCGAAATCGGCCCGGTCAGGGCGAAGCTCAGCGGGACCAGTGCAACCGAGACCAGCCAGTCGAAGCTGTGGACGCGGCCCATCATCTCGCTGGGGACGAGGCGGTGCATTAGCGTGCCCCAAACGACCATGCCGGCGGTGTTGGCTCCGCCCATGACGAGGCTTGCGATCCACATCTGCCACAGAGAATTGGCGAAGCCGAAACCTGCGATGGCGAAAGCTGCGGTGGCCCAACTCAGGTACATGAACAGGATGTGCTTGCGCGGAAGCCCGCGCTGGCCGACGACTACCGCTCCGATGATTCCGCCAGCGCCTCCCAGCGCGTAAACCCAACCGATGTCCTGTGGGCTACCGCCGAGGTGGTTCTTGATCACGAACGGGACGAGCACCTGGAACGGTCCCAGGAAGGTCAGCAGCGCTATGGCCGCCGCGAGAAGCGTGCCCCACAGCCACGCGTGCGCCCTCACGAACGCGAAGCCGTCGCCGATGTCACTGCGCACGGTTGCGAGCGTGACCGCGCCACCGGCAGCGCGGGGACGGGGACGCATGAAATAGATCGCGATCGCCGACACGAGGAAGGTCCCGCCGTCGATCATGAACGCGCCTCCGGGCCCCAGCAGCCCCACGAGAATTCCACCGACGCCGGGCCCGATCAGCCTCAGCATGAACGGTTTGACGAACTGGTCGAGCGAGTTGGCCTCGGTCAGCATGTGCCTCGGTACGACGTCCGGCACGATGGCGCCGAACGCGGGATTGAAGATCGCGTCGCCGATGCCGTAGAGGGCGGCGAGCGCGATCACGTGCCACAACTCGAGCGCTCCCGCGACCGAGAGAATCCCTATGCCTGCGATTGCGACGACTCGGATGAGATCGGCGGTCATCATCACGCGGCGTCGGTCGAAGCGATCGCTTATGAGTCCGCCCAGCAGCAGAAACAACACCAGCGGCAGCGTCCACGCCACGCCGACCACCGAGAGCGCGGTGGGCACGTTGCTGATCGCGTAGACCTGAACCGGGAGCGCGACGTAGTAGATGCCGTCACCGAGCAGCGACACGCTGAGCCCGGTCCACAACAGCGCGAAGTCACGGATTCTGAGCGGCCGGAACATCGCGATGCGGCTCTGGGGTGCCGGAGCAGGGCCCTCGGGAAGGTTCGAGGACGCGTCGATGCTCGATTGAATTGTGTCCTGCTCCAAGGGCGAAGCCTCACGCTTAGGATTCGCGGTGTGGGGGAACTCCCTCAACGAATCGATACGAGGTGACGTAATGACGGCCAGGATAATCGACGGTAAAGCCATAGCGGCCGAGGTGCGGGCCGAGGTCGCCACCGCGGCGGCCGAGCTCTCCAACGGAGGCGTGATCCCCGGCCTGGCGACCGTGCTGGTGGGCGACGATCCCGCAAGCCACGTCTACGTGCGCGCCAAGCGCAAGAACTGCGCCGAGGTCGGGATCAAGTCGTGGGACCACGACCTCCCCGCCGACACCCCTCACGACGAGCTCATGAAGCTCGTCGATCAGCTCAACTCCGACGACGCGGTTCACGGGATCCTCGTTCAACTTCCACTCCCTGATCACGTCGATGAGCAGGCGGTGCTCGATGCGGTTCTGCCCTCAAAGGATGCCGACGGCTTTCATCCCTACAACCTCGGCCGGCTGCTGTCGGGGAGTCCCGTCGTCGCTCCCGCGACGCCTGCGGGCATTCAGCAGCTGCTCGTGCGATCGGGCATCGATACCTCGGGAGCCGAGGTCGTAATCGTGGGGCGCTCCAACATCGTGGGTAAGCCCATGGCCGCCCTGATGGTGCAGAAGGCCGACGGCGCGAACTCGACCGTGACGGTCTGCCACACGCGCACCAAGGATCTCGCCGCGCACACCCGGCGCGCCGACATCCTCATCGCGGCCATCGGTCGCGCGCACGCCATCACGGCCGACATGGTGAAGCCGGGCGCGGTCGTGATCGACGTGGGCATGAACCGCACCGAGCAGGGACTGGTCGGCGATGTTGAGTTCGACGCGGTGAAGGAGATTGCCTCGGCGATCACGCCGGTGCCGGGCGGAGTGGGGCCTATGACGATCGCCATGCTGTTGAGCAACGTCGTGAGTATTGCCAAGCGCTCGCTCGGCTAACGCATAGGGGCTGCCCCTAGTCGGTTCCCGAGCCCTTGCCCGACGAGTCGTCCGAGCCCGAGCCTCTGCCCGACGAGTCGTCCGAGCCCGAGCCCCCCGATCCCGATCCCGAGGAGTCATCGGAGCCGGAGTCACCCGAACCCGATCCGCTGGAATCGTCTGAATCCGAGTCGCCCGAGCCCGAGCCGCTGGAGTCGTCGGAGTCGTCGCCCGAACCCGGCCCGCTGGAGTCGTCGGAGTCGTCCGAGTCGTCGTCCGACCCCGATCCCGGGCCGGAGCTGTCGTCGTCTCCCGCCCGCTCTTCGGCCCTCTCCTCGAACAGCTCGAGACGCGCCTTGTCGATGTCCTCGCGCAGGTCACCTACCTCATCACGCACGTCCTCGATGTTCTCCACGGCCTCCTCCCGCTGCTCGCCCGACAGGTCGTCGAGGTGGGCCGTCGTCTCCTCGCCCACGTGCTCGAGCGCGCTGATGGCGAGCCGCTCGGCCTGATCGAGGTCGTCGTTATCCAGAGCCACCTCGGCTCGCTCGAGATCGGTCTCTGCGGCCCTGATGCTCTCGGTGACGATCTCGACGGGCGGCGCGATGCCCACCGAGTTGAGGGCTTTGCGAACCGACCAGAGCGCCTGGCCGGGCGCGGCCTTGAGGCTTGCCACGCTGAGCGAGCTGAACTCGCTCGCGACCCCCATCGCGGGCGCCAGCGCGCGCTGCCAGCTCGGCTTCGGCTTGCGCGCCGCCACACCCGCGACGAACAGCGCCCGAT
>JBOGWU010000243.1:0-3638 GCA_050693935.1 Actinomycetota bacterium
GCGCCGGCGCCATCGAGGAGGCGCTCGCCCAGCACGCCGACGTCGCCGAATGCGCGGTCATCGGCGCGGCCGACGAGCTGAAGGGTCAGGTGCCCTTCGGGCTCGTCGTGCTGAAGGCGGGGGTGGAACGCGACGAGGATGAGATCGAGCGCGAGCTGGTTCAATCGGTACGCGCCCAGGTAGGAGCAGTCGCTTCGATGAAGCGCGTGAGTGTCGTCGACAGACTCCCGAAAACGCGCTCCGGAAAGATTCTGCGTTCCACCATGCGCGCAATCGCCGACGGAAGGGACTACAAGATCCCCTCGACCATCGAAGACCCCACCGCGCTGGAGCACATCGAGCAACGCCTGAGAGATGGCGGCCCCTGAGGTCTAGCCGGACTCGCCGACGAGCATCGCATTGAGCTCGCCCCCGATGAGCAAGACCCAGCTCAGTAGGTAGAGCCAGACCATCGTCACGAGCCCCCCTCCGATGGCGCCGAGGATCTGGTTTGCGCCGAAGGCCAGACGGAGATAGGCGCTGAATCCCAGCGAACCGGCGAGCCAGCCGAAGGCGCAGAACAGAGCTCCAGGAATCCCCTTGCGCCAGGACGCCTTCTGGTTGGGCGCGAGCTTGTAGAGCAGGATCGCCCATGCGAGCAGCGCCACCAGCATGACCGGCCAGCGCAGCAAGTCCCAGAACACTCTGAACCTGCCTCCCTCGAAACCAAACGCGTCGGCGATCGCGTCGGCGCCTCCGAGCAGGGGTCCGGCCACGAACATGACCAGCATCAGGACTGCGAACAGGACGCTGCCCAGACCCAGTCCAATCGCCGTGACTCGCTGCTTCAACCAGGAGCGTTGCTCGGGGAGCTCGTAGGCGAGATCGAGCGCGGTGATGACTGCGGAGAAGCCCCGCGACATCGAGTAGAGCGCAAGGGCGATGGAGACCGTGAGCACTCCGCTGTACTGCCTTTCGAAGAGCAGCTCAACCGCATTGACCGGCCCCTGGTCGGTGAGTATTCCACTCAGAAACTCGACGACCACGCGCTGAGAACGGTCCACGACGTCGCTGCCGACCACGCGCCCGATCGAGCCGAGCGCCGTGGCCAGAATCAGCAGTGCGGGAAAGATGCTGAGTGTGCCGAAGAAGGCGACCTCGGCGGCTAGACCGGGGATGCGATCCTTCGAGATCTCGAAGTACAGCTTCATCGCGAACGGTTTGTAGCGGAGCAGATTCAGTCGCTTCAGGACTCGGTCGATGTTCTTCTCCCGGACGGCGGAACTCAGAAAAGGCTACCCACCCGCGACCGGCGTCAAGCCCGATCTAGGTGTCAGTCCTCGCCGATGAGGAACTCAACCCACAGAGGATAATGATCGGAAATGCGCCAGGAGAGCTCGACGTCGCTAAGCGAGGGCAGAACAACCTTCTGGAAGTCGAAGCCTCCCGCCATCTTCGAATACCTCATGGACAACACGGGGGTGTTGGTATTCCCTTCCTCCGTGAACCATGCGATCTGGTCGTAGAACGCGTTCTCACCGCTCTTGAAGATCGTGCGCGGTACGGAATCGAGCTCGGCCGGCGCACGAAGACCTGTGGACGTGAACGCCTTGTACGCGTCATCGTCCTTGCGATCGATGTTGAAGTCACCGAGCGCGATGAGGTTGTGCCCCCAGGACTGCTCTCGTCGCGCCCAATCCTCGAGCCACCTGGCAATGCCGTGCAGCTCTCCCAATCGATCCGACGCCGTCTCGCCGTAGAGGACGTGCAGCGTCACGAGAATGAAGGTCTCTCTTCCCGACGAGAAGCTCACCGCGTAGGGAGTCCGCGCGAACTGCTCCCTGAGAGCATCGGGGGTGATCTCCTCAGACCGCGTCCATTCCGGCGGAACCACGAGCTCTCCGGCGAGGCCGGAGGTCGTCACTCTTCGGATGTCGAACACGAACGCCATACGCTCGTCGTTGCCCGCATCTCCTGCGGTGACATCGGTCATGATCAGTCCCCAGTTGGGGCCGAGAAGCTTCAACATGTGCCGCAGGGCCTTGATGTTGCCGCGCGTCTCCTGGATGGCCACGACGTCGAAGCGAGACACGATCTCTGCGATGCAGCGCAACGCGAAGAGGTTTCGCTTGGGGTGGTCGTCGGGAGACGCGATCCAGGTCTCGGTCAAGTCGCCGAAGGCTCGAATGTTCCAGGTGGCGACGAGCAGGTTGTGATCGAGCCGCTTCGCGGGAATCTCTGCCGCCAGCCTCGCGCGCAGCGACCGCAGGTCGGGCAACAGCTCCGCGGGGACCTCATCGAGGATCATCGGACTCATGGCGGAAAGTACATGCGCGCCCCGTCACCGCTCCGTCAACCCCGCGTCACACCCACCCCCTTTGACGTTGCGATGACGGTGGAGTGACGAGAACGAACGATGCTGTGCGCCGCATCCACTCTGACAGTTGCGCGATCGTCGAGACGATCGCTCATCTGTTGCGCGAAGGAGGCTCGAATGGCTCAGCGCAAGAAGTCCACGCGCAAGTCCAGTCGGAAGAAGACGACTCGGAAGTCTACGAGACGGGCCGCGCGGGCAAGGGTTCCAAAGCTCCCCAGTGGCCTTCCCCGCACGGTGTATGCGCAAGCCTCGCCGAGATCAATCGGCGGCACGTCCCTGTTCGATGCGGGAGAGGTGATCACCGCCGACTATGCGATGAACTTCGTCTCGGAGTCCGACCTCGTCATGACCGCGGCCCGTCGGCTGCAGGACGCCGGCTTCGAGGTGCTCCAGTTGTCGTCCGTAACCATCAACATCGCCGGCCCGCCCTCTCTCTACGATCGGGTGTTCGGGACTTCGCTGACGGCCGAGGAACGACCGGTGGTCAAAGAGCAGGGTCGCGAGGACACCGCTACCTTCGTCGAGGCACCCGAAACGGATCTGCCCGGACTCATCGACACCTCCGGGTCGGAGCTCGGCGACGTGCTCGAGGGAGTGGCCCTAGAAGAGCCCAGGTACTTCATGCAGAATCCGTTCGCTCCCAACAAGAGTTACTGGTACCTGGACGTGCCCGGCGATGTCTCGCTGGGGATGAACGCGGACAAAGCGCATCGCGGAGGAATCACGGGCAAGAACATCAAGGTGGTCATGACCGACACCGGGTGGTTCGAACACCCCTACTTCAAGAAGCGGGGATACCGCTCGTCACCGGTCGTGCTCGGGCCGGGGACGGCCAACCCGCTCGACGACGAATCCGGGCACGGCACGGCCGAATCGGCCAACGTCTTCGCAGTGGCTCCCGATGCCGACTTCACCATGGTGAAGCTGAGCTTCGTCAACACCATCGGGGCGTTCAACGCGGCGGTGGGGCTCAACCCGCATATCATCAGCAACTCTTGGGGCTCGAGCCAGAAGAATCCTCCGCTAAGCGCTGCTAACCAGGCGATGGCCGCCGCTATCGCGCTCGCGGTGGCGAATGGAATCATCGTCGTGTTCTCCGCCGGCAATGGACACTTCGGTTTCCCAGGGCAGCACCCCGACGTGATCTCAGCCGGTGGGGTGTTCATGGCGAGCAACGGCGACATGAGCGCGTCCAACTACTCGAGCGGCTTCGCAAGCAGCATCTACCCGGGCCGCAGCGTGCCCGACGTATCCGGCCTCGTCGGCATGCTGCCCCGCGCCG
>JBOGWU010000244.1:0-8846 GCA_050693935.1 Actinomycetota bacterium
CTCATACTCCCCCGGTTGGCGGTACCGTATGGAGGATGACCGAATACGGCTACAGCGTGGAAGTGGCCGAGGGCTACGAAGAGGCCATCATCCGAACCCGGCTTGCTCTAAAGGGTGAAGGTTTCTCTATTCTCACCGAGATGCATGTTGGTGGTCTGCTTGGGCCCGAGGCGGGAAATGAGCGTCAGTATCTGATCATGGGAGCGTGGGCTCCCGCGACCACACCGACCGATGTCGGCTCGGGGATGAAGGCCGCGGTACACCTTCCGTGCAACGTCGTCGTTCAAGAGACGGGCGCTACGGCGCTCGTGGCCGCGCTCGATCCGGCCGAGGGACTCGACGACGCCTCTACGATCGCGCCCGAGCTCGCCGACGGAGCGCGCGACGCGGTAGGACGCGTCCTCCAGAGGGTGACGGTGCCGATCTGATGAAGGAATCGGTTGAGGCCCGCGAGATCGTCGAGCAGTTCATCGAGCGGCTCGAGGAGATCGTCGAGACCTCGAGCGTGGCGATTTGGGACGATGTCGAGTCCTACAGCCGTCTGGGAGACAGCTTCCAGGACGACGTCAGCAGCGCGGTGCGCGAGAACGTGGCCATCCTGGCGCATGTCCTGAGCACGGCCAGGACCGTCGGCCGATCGGAGCTCGAGCCGATCGAGCGCGTCGGAGCCCGCCGCGCCGAAACCGGCATCCCACTCGAGGACGTGCTCCATGCTTATCGGATCGTGTCACGTGTCTGTTGGGACATTCTCGCCGAGGAGTGTCGTTCCTACTCTGGGGAGGCACTCGACGCGACCATCAACATCGCCGAAGCGGTGCTTCGCTACACCGATCAAGTCAACTCGACCGTCGCCGACGCCTATGCGCGTGCGCAGCGCGCCATAGTCCGCGAGCAAGAGGCATCGCGACGGGAGTTCCTTTCCGACCTGCTTTACGGAACCGACGCTCTACCCGAGGACATCCTGCGCCGAGCGCACGCCTTCGGCTATGACCTGTCACTCGGCTATGTCGCGATGGTGGGATTCGCCCCCTCGTCCGGCAGTGGCAGCGAGGCGGAGGTTGCGGCCGCGGCCACGCGCGCCGCCGAGCTGGCCACCACCGATCCCATCGTGCTGCAGAAGGCGGAACACATCATTGCGCTGATTCCCATGGGACCGTCCGTCGATCTCGCAACCATGCCGGAGAAGGTCGTATCTGACCTAGACGGGGACTGGCACTTTGGATTGGGCGGGCCGGGACCCGGCCTGGAAGGCATCCGCAAGGCTTATCTCGAGGCGCGCGAGGCACTCGAGATCGGACTTGCGCTGAGCCTCGACGGAGCCGTGCATCGCTTCGACGACCTGCTCCTGTATCACTTCCTTCGCATCGAACCGGCACTGGTCGACCGCTTCGTCGAACAGATGCTCGGAGAGGTGATCGCTTACGACCACCGTCGCAAGGGCGAGCTCATGAGGACCATGGACGCGTATTTCTCGGCCGACGGCAGCGTCAAGATGGCCGGGGAGTCGCTGTTTGCGCATCCCCACACGGTGACCTACCGGCTCAAACAGATCGAGAAGCTCACGGGCTGGTCGCTGCGCGACGCGGAGGACAAGATCCGCCTCCAGCTCGCGCTAAGAGCCCACAAGCTGGCGCTGGCGCGCAGCGACATCACCGAGGCTCTCTAGCGGGCTGGTCCGCTCCTCGCCGGCGGTTTGCTAACCTCCGGGCGTGCCAAAGCGCGTAATGATCATCGGCTGGGACGGCGTCGACTGGAAGGTCCTCCAACCCATGCTCGACCGTGGCGAGCTGCCCAATCTCGCCGCGCTCATCGAGCGGGGCGCCTACGGGGACTGCTTGTCGACGGTTCCTTCGCATTCGTGGTGCGCGTGGCCCACCTTCATGACGGGACTCAATCCGGCAGGTCATGCCGTCTTCGACATCCTCGAGCACAAGCCCGGAGTGTCGAAACGCCTTCCGATCACCTCGAAGTCGATCAGGGCGCGCACCATCTTTCACGACATGTCCGATGCCGGCAAGACGACCATCGCGGCCAACATCCCCCTGACCTTCCCGACATGGGACGTCAAGGGCAAGATGATTGCCGGCGGCGTGTTGCCGGCGGCGCGCTCCTACACCTACCCGCCCGAGCTGCAGCAGGAGCTCGACGAGCACGCTCCCTTTCCGGTAAACGGGATGAGCTGGACTACCTTTCGCAACCGTCCCGAGCCGTTCCTCGACGAGTGCGCCGACATCACCGAGAAGCGTCAGAAGAGCTTCGAGTACGTGCTCGACACGACCGACTGGGACTTCGCGGTGCTCGTCTACGTCTCGACCGACCGAATACAGCACTGCCTGATGGAGTACGTCGCGCCCGAGCACCCACGCTATGGGGAACTCAAGGACTCTCCGGTCGGAAAGAAGACCCGAGGTCTCTACCAACAGCTCGACGCCGGCCTGGCCCAGCTGCTCGACCGGACCACCGACGACGACCTCGTCATATTCATGAGCGATCACGGCCACCAAGCCTGCACGCGCACCTGCACCATGGATCGCATCCTCGAAAACCTGGGCTTCCTCGAGTTCGGTCGCGGCAGCCTGGCGTTCAACCTGATCCGCTGGGGGCCGGGCCGGCGCATCGGACGGAGGCTCTACGACATCTTCAAGATGCACGGCAAGGTCAGGATTCCCGCGTCACCCATCGACTGGGACAACACGCGCGCCTACACGAGCGTGGTCTCCACCGGCGAGGGGGTGTCGGTCAATCTCAAGGGGCGCGAGCCACAGGGCACGGTCGAGCCAAACGACTACGAGCGAGTGTGCGACGAGCTCTACGCAGCCCTAGATGGCTTCCGTGACCCCGTAACGGGGACCAACCCGATAGGCAAGATCTATCGCAAGGAAGAGGTATTGCACGGCGAGTATTTCGACGCGGCTCCCGACCTCTTGCTGGTCCCGGCGCCGTTCTACTCGCTCACGCATGCCAAGGGGATGGTCGAGGATGCGGACTGGCTTTCCGGCGACCACCGGCTCGAGGGCGTGGTCGTCGCGACGGGACCCGAGGTGGCTCCCGGGCCCATCGAGGAGACGGCGTATCTGCAAGATCTCGGGCCGACCTCGCTGGCGGCGCTGGGCGTTCCAAGCGGGGTTCCACGCGATGGCGCGGTGCTGGCCTCGTTGGTGGGTGAGGGGGTGAAGCTGGAGGTTGCGACCTCCGAGCAAGCGGCCGCGGGTCGTGGTGACGAGAGCGGACTAACCTCTGACGAGGAAGGAGAGATCGAGGACCAGCTGCGCGGCCTCGGTTACGTCGAATAGCTCACGTAAACATTCCAGCAGCCTCTCATTGCCATAAGGAGGACGAACGAAGTGCCGGTATCACGTGCTCGTAGATCCTGTCTGGCCGTTCCAGGAAGCTCCCCCAAGATGCTCTCCAAGGCCCCCACGCTTCCCGCCGACGAGCTCTTCATGGACCTCGAGGACTCCGTCGCTCCTCTCGCCAAGGAGGAGGCGCGCCATAACCTGATCGACGCGCTCAAGAACAACGAGTGGGGCGACAAGACGGTCGTGGTCCGCATCAACTCGATCGACACTCAGTGGGCGGCCGACGACCTCAAGACGGTTGTCCAGGGGGCGGGTCAGTTCATCGATTGCATCATGATTCCAAAAGTTCAGTATCCGCACGAGGTTCTGTTCGTCGACCACATGCTTCGCATGATCGAGACCAACCTCGCTTTGGACAGGCGAATCGGCCTCGAGATTCAGATCGAAACCGCTACCGGTCTTCGCAATATCTACGACATCGCTCACGCGTCCGACCGTGCGGAAACGTTGATCTTCGGTCCCGCCGACATGAGCGCGTCCCTCGGGCTCCCCACCGTGACGGCGGGGCTTCCGATGCCCGGCTACCCTGGGGACCACTGGCACTGGGTCCTCGAGACCATCCTGGTGGCGGCGCGCGACGCCTCGCTGCAGGCCATCGACGGCCCCTACCTGCTCATCAAGGATCTGGACGGGTTTCGGGAGATGTCGATGCGGGCGCGGGCTCTGGGTTACGACGGCAAATGGGCACTGCACCCCGGGCAGATCGACGTTCTGAACGAGGTTTTCACCCCGACGCAGGAGGAATACGATAAGGCCGAAGCTCTCCTCGAGGCCTACAAGGAATCCACCGAAGTCGACCGGCGCGGCGCGGTCATGTTCGGCTCCGAGATGATCGATGAGGCGTCGCGCAAGATGGCCATTCAGTTCGCGGAGCGCGGGCGAGTGGCGGGCATGAAGCCCGACAAGACCTACGCCGACTTTGCGAAGGAATGGGAGGCGTAGCGTGCTGCAGCTCTCGGACACGCAAAAGGCCATCGTCGAGACCGTGCGCGAGTTCGTGAACAAAGAGGTAATCCCCGTTGCCGACAAGATGGAGCACGACGACGAGTTCCCCGACGCGATAGTCGAGCAGATGAAGGAGCTGGGCCTCTTCGGGCTTACCGTTCCGGAAGAGTACGGCGGCATCGGAGAGTCGCTCACTACGTATGCCCTGACCGTCGTCGAGCTGGCGCGCGGATGGATGAGCCTCTCGGGAGTGGTCAACACCCACTTCATGGGTTGCTACCTCATTAACAAGTTCGGCACCGACGATCAGCGTCAGACCTTCCTGCCGAAGATGGCCACCGGCGAGTGGAGGGCGGCCCTGGCGATGAGTGAGCCGGAGGCCGGAAGCGACGTCCAGGCCATTCGGACGAAAGCGGTGAAGGACGGTGATGACTACATCGTCAACGGTTCCAAGATGTGGTTGACCAACGGACTTCGCTCGAGCCTCGTCATGACGCTCGTAAAAACCGATCCCTCCTCCGATCCCCCTCACCAGGGCATCAGCATGCTCATCGTCGAAAAGGAGGGCGGCAATCCCGCTCCGGCCCCCGGGCTCGACGTCGGCAAGAACATCGAAAAGATGGGTTACAAGGGCGTCGAGACGACGGAGATGACGTTCAACGACTACCGCCTTCCACAAACCTCGTTGCTCGGCACCGAGGAGGGGCACGGGTTTCGACAGGTGCTCGACGGGATCGAGGTCGGCCGCGTCAACGTTGCCGCGCGGGCGGTGGGGGTGTCGACCCGGGCGTTTGAGGAAGCGATTCGCTATAGCCAGGAGCGGAAGGCCTTCGGAAAGGCGATCAGCCAGCACCAGGCGGTTCAGATCCACCTTGCGGAGATGGCGACCACGCTCGAGGCGGCCAAGCTAATGCTCTACTCCGCCGCCGAGAAGAAGTCTTCGGGGGAGCGCAGCGACCTGGACGCCGCAATGGCCAAGCTGTTCGCGTCAGAGGCCTGCCACGAGATCGTCACCAAGTCGCTGCG
Organism: Actinomycetota bacterium; assembly: GCA_050693935.1. Lineage (GTDB taxonomy): Bacteria > Actinomycetota > CADDZG01 > CADDZG01 > WHSQ01 > WHSV01. Next base: position 5,331 of record JBOGWU010000244.1, read on the forward strand.
AGTACACGGGGGCTACGGTTACTCGAAGGAGTTCACCATCGAGCGGCTCTATCGCGACGCGCCCTTCCTCTTGATCGGCGAGGGCACGAGCGAGATCCAAAAAACCGTTATCGCGCGTCGCCTGCTGGAGAAGCACAAGCTCTAGCCGAGTCGTCTAGTCGAGGTCGCCGTGCTCGATCAGTTCCAGCCGGCGGTCGCGCACCAACTTGTGGCCGGTCAGCGATTGCAGCGTCTCCGGTTGATCCATGCCCTCGGCGACAACCGTGAGCAGGTCGCGCTGCGAGATGACTCCGACCACCTTGCCGTCGGGTGAGACCACCGGCAGGTGCCGGAACCATTTCTGGAACATGATCTCCGCGGCGTCCTTGATCGTCGTGTCGGGACCGATCGTGACGACATCCGACGTCATCGCCTCGGAGATCGAGGTCGACTTGGAGTCGACACCCTCGGCGGTGCAGCGCAGGAGGTCGCGCTCGGTCAGGATTCCGGCGAGCTTGTTGCCGTCCATGACCAGGAGGGAGCCGGTTTGCTCGTGCCACATCTTCGCCGCCGCCTCCGAGATGGTGTCGGCGGGGGCGTCGGTGACCGCAGCTGCCGTCATGATGTCTGAAACGTTCACGTCAGGGATTGTAGTACCCCAAGCGTCACCGGGCCGGAGCACTATGCTGAACCGACCATGCGCATCGGCCTCGCCCTTCCTCACTACGACACCTCCCACGCCGGGAAACCCTTCTCGTGGGAGGCGCTGATCCGGGTTGCTCGCCTTGCCGAGAGCTCGGGATTCGACTCGATCTGGGTGTCCGATCACCTGTTTCTCGACTGGAGCAAGTACGGAGGCCCCGACGACGCTCGGGGGACGCCCGAGTGCCTTACGACGATGGGGGCGCTCGCGGGCCTGACCCAGCGGGTGAGGATCGGTTCTCTGTCCCTCTGCAACGACTTTCGGAATCCCGCGCTGCTGGCCAAGATGATCGCAACGCTCGATCTTCTGAGCGAAGGACGGATCGATGTCGCCATGGGCGCGGGGTGGTACGAGCCGGAGTACGCCGCCGCCGGCATCGAGTTCTCGACTCCGGGAGATCGCATCCGCCGCCTCGGAGAATCGCTTCAGATCATGGCGCCCCTGCTCGAGGGCGAGATCGTTGACTTCGAGGGCGAGCACTACCGGCTGAAGGGTGCGCTCTGCCGCCCCCGCCCCCGGCAGAGGCCGCGCCCGCCCCTGTGGGTCGGTGGCAAGGGCGACTTCCTGCTGAAGACCGCGGTGCGCTACGCCGACGGCTGGAACTTCTCCTGGCTGGGGGACTTCGAGACCTACAGGGCTCGCGCCGGGCAGGCGAACCGCACCTGCGAGGCCGAGGGCAGAGATCCTCAAAGCCTCCGACGTAGCGTCGGGATCTACATGCTGGTGGGTGCCGATGAATCGGACCAGAAGCGACGCTTCGAGCGTCTCGCCGACCGAACCCCTCCCGGCATCCTTCAGGCTTCCAACTCTCAGACGGGAGTAAGCTGGGAGGCGTTCCGCGCCAAGAACGTGGTCGGGACTCCGCACGAGGTGTTGGACCGGCTTGGAGGCCTCGCACAGTTGGGGGTCGAAGAGGCGATCCTCACGCTCGGGAGTATTCCGTTCCAACTAGGGGACGAAGAGGATGTCGCGTACGTGGGTGAGGAGATCGTCCCGGCGCTGAGATGAAGGATCGGAGGTCGCAAGAGACATGAGTTTTCCCGGAGGTAGCGAGTTGCTGATCGTGCTCCTCATCGTGCTCGTGTTCTTCGGAGCGTCCAGGCTGCCCAAGCTCGCGCGCTCGATGGGCCAGGCCGGCAAGGAGTTCAAGTCGGGCCTCAAGGAGGGCTACAAGGAGCAACCCGTAGAGGGACCCTGTCCCTTCTGTCAGGTCGAGGTGCCGGCCGACTCCAAGTTCTGCCCCGGATGCGGCAAGAGCTCGGATGACATCGTGGCCGAGAAGACCCGCATCGTCGCCGAGGGCACCGAGGGTAAGAAGCCGGCCTAGCCCTCAGGGAGTCAGCACTACCTTGAGGGCCTCTCGGGCGGCGAATAGCTCGTAGCCCTCTTCGGCTTGGTCTAGGTTCAGGCGGTGCGTGATCAGCGCGGTCGGGTCGATCTCGTTCGTTCTTACCGCGTTTAGCGCGTCTCGCCAGTGAGCTTGGATGTTGGCCATTCCCGCAAAGCGCAGGTTGAGCCCGCGCACCCAGGCTCGGCCCATCGCGAGCTCCATTCGCTCGGCACCGTAGACCCCGAGGACGACCACCCGGCCCCCCTCTTTCACGCAGCGCAGCGCGGTCTTGAGCGCGGGTATCGCGCCCACCGCATCGACCGCGGCGTCGGCGAGCGCGCCGCCGGTCAGGCGCGCGACCTCTTCCGGGGCCTCGTCGCTCGCAATCATCTCGAGACCCAACCGTTCGTTCGCCCAGCGGGTTCGTTGTGCGTCCGTGTCCACCACGATGGTGCGAGCGCCGGTGCGGCGCAACGCAAGCGCGGTGAAGAGGCCGACGGGCCCGGCCCCGATCACGACCGCGGTCTCCTTGGTTCCCACCTGCGTCAGGTGCGCTCCGTAGATGCCGGTGGTCAGGATGTCGCCGCCGAACAATGCGCGCTCGTCGATGAGCGCGTCGTCGAGCACCTTCAGGTTCACGTCGGCCACTGGAACTCGCACGAGCTCGGCCTGTGCGCCGTCGAGGTCGCCGGTCAGCTCGCCCGAGCCGAGCGCGCGCCTCCGCTCGCAGAAGTTGAATCGTTGTGCACGACAGTGTTCGCAGGCCCCGCAGGCGATGAGAAACGAGCCCACCACGCGCTGGCCGCTGCGAACGTCCTCCACGCGAGGTCCTGTCTCGATCACCTCTCCGACGAACTCGTGGCCGATGATCCCGCCCGGCCTCATGCCGGGCGTCTTGCCGCTGAGCAGATGCAGGTCGCTGCCGCAGATCGAAGTGAGCTTCACCTCGACGAGCGCATCGGCACCATCGGTGAGCGCCGGGGGAGGCACGTCCTCGACGCGGACGCCCCTGTCACCGGCGAAGACCACGGCCCTCATGTGGGACGCGCGGCGATTCGCCTCTCGGCCAGCTCGATGTATTCGGCCGAGGTCTCGTAGCCGACGTAGCGACGCCCGGCATCAAGCGCGGCGATGGCGGTGCTTCCGGAGCCCATGAAGGGATCGAGCACGAGATCGTCGGCGTAGGTGTAGAGCTCTATGAAGCGGCGGGGGAGCGCGACGGGGAAGGGAGCCGGGTGGCCAACGCTGCGCGCCGATTCGGGGTTCATGTCCCAGACGCTGAGGGTCGCCTCGAGGAACTCGTCCCGATCGATGGTGTTGGTTCCCTTGCGGACGCGCTGGAAGCGGCCCTTGCTGAAAGCGAGGCAGTATTCGTGAACGTCCCTGAGTATCGGATTGGAGGCCGACTTCCAGGAGCCCCATGCGGTCGAACCGCCCGAGGCCTTCGCCTTGCGCCAGATGACCTCGCCCCGCATGAGGTAGCCGATCCGCTCCATCATCACGA
>JBOGWU010000245.1:0-7298 GCA_050693935.1 Actinomycetota bacterium
AAGGAGTACGGCTCGGGGAGCTCACGCGACTGGGCGGCCAAAGGGCCACGGCTTCAGGGCGTGAGCGCCGTCATCGCGGAGAGCTTCGAGCGCATCCACCGCAGCAACCTGATCGGTATGGGCATCCTGCCGCTGCAGTTCCTGCCCCAGGAGAACCCCGAAACGCTGGGATTGGACGGCTCCGAGACCTACGAGATCACCGGCATCGCCGATGGGCTCGAGCCGCATGCGGAGATCTCGGTCAAGGCATCCAATGAGGGCGGGGGCGTGACCGAGTTCTCGGTCGAGGCCCGCATCGACTCCGAGGTCGAGATGGACTACTACCGCCACGGAGGCGTTCTTCAGTTCGTCCTGCGCCGGATGCTGGCGAGCTGACACGAACTAGTCCCAGCACCGAGGCAACCCAACCCACCCAGTTCTTCGTCTTCAAAGGGTGTTGCTCCAACCCCTTACCTGAGTAGGGAGCCAGGAGTCAACTTCAAATAGGTGCTGGGCCGGACACCGGGCCGTTCCTACCAGCCTGAGGGTGGAGGTTGTCATGACCGCTTCTGTGTCGCGACGCGCATTCATCGCCCGATCGGGGGCACTCGCGGGGAGTCTGGCACTATCCGGGTCCCTCATCGCCCTGTCGCAGCGCATCGCCGCGGGGGAACCGCTTGACTCGGCCGGCTATGGATCCCTGATCAACAAGGGCGACCTGTGGCTCCCTCCCGGTTTCAACTACAGTGTGGTCTCTCGTTCGGGGGATCCAATGAGCAACGGCGACCCCACGCCCACTCGCTTCGACGGGATGGCCGCCTTCGAGGGCCCCGGTAACACCACGATCCTGATGCGCAATCACGAAAACAAGGCGCGCAACAACGCAACGATGCTGGACGAGATCGACGTCCACTCCCCGGTGCGCTACGACCCGAATCCTCCCTACAACGGAGGCGTGACTCGTCTGGTCGTGAAGGACGACCGAGTGCTCGACGACAGGGCGATACTTGCCGGAACAACGCACAACTGCGCCGGGGGTGCTACTCCCTGGGGAACCTGGATCACCTGCGAGGAACTCTTCCAGACCGGCCCCGCGCCGGAGGCGGTACGGCACGGTTACATCTTCGAGGTCGGCGCCTACGAGGACAATCCCACTGCAGCGACGCCGGTCGTGAGCGCCGGTCGGTTCGAGCACGAGGCGGTCGACTGGATGGACGGCATTCTGTACGAAACCGAGGATCATCCTCAGGCGAGCTTCTACCGGTTCATTCCCACCGAGGAGCCCAGGGTGGCGGGCGACCTCGCCCGGGGAGGCAGGCTGCAGGGACTCAAGATCGTCGGTGCCTTCGCGCAAGACACGCGGCTCGCCGACTCGTGGCCGGGAGGTGTCGGCGCAGCTCATCCGGTCGAGTGGGTGGACGTTCCCACTCCTGATGCCGCGGGAAACAGCGCGACGTTGGGGGTCAGAGGTCAGGTCCAGCGTCTCGGCGCAGCGATCTTCGCTCGCACCGAAGGCTGCTGGGGCGCCGATCACAAGGTCTACTTCGACTGCACCACAGGCGGTGCCAGCTCGCTCGAGCAGAATCCGAACGGTTTCGGCCAAATCTTCGAGCTCGACGTCCGAGAGAACACATTGAGGCTCATCTTCGAGTCGAAGGACCTCAACCAGCTTCTGCGACCCGACAACCTGGTCGGCTCGCCGAGCGGCGACATCCTGCTTTGCGAGGACAACGTGGGGGCGTCCGATGTCGTTCCACCCAACTTCATCAGGGGTCTCACCGCCGATGGTGCGATCTATCCGTTCGCTCGGGCGGAGACCAACCCCACCGAGTTCTGCGGCGCCTGCTTCGACGCCAAGGGTCATGTGCTGTACGTCAACCAGCAGGGCCAGCGCGAGACCCCCGAGCAAGTGGGATTCCCCGCCGTGACGTACGCGATCAGAGGGCCGTGGAAACGGAAGGGCACGCCTGAACCTGGAACGCCAACTCCGACCTCAACACCGGAAGCGAGTACCCCGTAGTTCGAGGCTCGACCCGGTGCCGGTAATGCTACTCAGCCGGCGCTGGGGAGGGCGCTCCCTGGAGACTCGAGCACGCGCACGCTGTTGACCTTCCAGCCCGCTTCGCTCTCGATCATCTCGATGTCCATCCTGATGGTGTCGGTCTTGGGTTCGGCCGTCCCCGCGTTGGTCACCGTGTAGTCGACCACCGCAAACACCGACGCCTCGCCATCCTCGAGCGACTGGACGTAGAGAGACTCGATGGCTCCTTCCGTAGAGGCGTCTGACTCCTTCACCGCGTCGATCGCCTTGTCGCCGTAGAAGACCTCGGCCTCCTCGGCAAAGTCACCGACCGCCCAGGCCTTGATCTCCTCGGCGTCGGCTTCGGCGGTCTCGGCCGAGATGCTGGTGAGGTCGTTGATAAACTCGGTTGCCTGGGCGCGCAGCTCGTCCTGCTCGTTCGCCTTGGACCATTCCTGCTGCCACAACATGCCGAAGGTAACGGCCGCCACTGCGGCGAGCCCGAACAGGATCCACGGCAGAAGACGCTTGAGCGTCCTCATGAAGTACTAACTACCAGGACGCAGCGTCGACTCCCTGGCGAGGTCGGGTTCCTCAGGCTGCTCGACCGCGTCGACGCCGTCGCCGAACTGCGAGCGGCAGGCGTTGCCGGGGAGGGCATCAGGCGGCCCTCGGTGTGGTGCGTAGGATTTGGCGTGCGGTTGGGCGGGCGGTACGAGCTGAACCCGAAACCAGGTGCCCTCGTCGAGGCCGAACTGGACGATTTGATCGATGGCACCGAAGAAGAAGTGATTCTTGTCCAGGGTGTTGGCGAGGTTGACAAGGTTCTCCTGTCGTCCAAGGACCGAGTTGATATGACCAAAGTCTGCCACGAGGCAGGACAGGTTGGCCTTCTCGTCGCCGATCAGGTCACCCGCGATGGTCGTGAAGTCACCGCCGAACCGATAGAGGTCGACGATGTCGGTCTTGCGGTCGCGCAGGATGTCGGCGAGCAACTGGGTCTGCGTGATGTCGTCGCCCAGCGTATCGGCGTTGTTGGCGAGCACGCTAGTGACCTTCGGTCCGTCGTTGATGAGCGCCTCGAGCTCGGCCCGGACTCCCAGGATCTCCTCAGGAAGCTCGGTGACGTCCTTGTCGAACTTCGAGAGATCGCCGCCCCGTCCTCTAACCGCATCGGCGAGCTCGGCCACCACCGTGTTGAGGTCGTCGGACGGGACCTCGTGGAGCACGTCTGCGAGGATCTCGATGGTCTCCGAGACATCCGGCGGCGGGATGGTGTCGTCCACCGCGATCGTGGCGCCGTCGTTCAGGGGCTCACCCTCGCCCGGCTGAAGCTCGAGCGTCAGCTCCCCGATGGGGCTCCGCCGTACGATCTCGGCGACGGTGCCGTCGGGAACGACCACGCCGGGCTCGAGGTTCATCACTACGTTCACGTTGCCGTCGTCGGCGAGATCGACCTGGCGAACCGAGCCCACCACCACGCCGCGCATCGTGACGTCGTTGCGAGGAAGCAGTCCCGATGCGTCCGTGAAGCGAGCCTGCAAGGTCCCCTCGGTCGCCTGCTGAAGAACCAGGTTCTTGGCGCCGAGGAACACCAGCAGCGTCGACCCGACCAGAAAGACGATCAGGTTCATGTAGACGCGCTTGCTTACCCTCATGACTCTTCCTTCGGCGTGCAGCGACGAGCGGGATCCGAGGGGTCGTCGTTCAGCCCACAGATGACAAAGTCCTGGATCACCTGGTTGAACTCGAAATACTCGACGAGCTGGGTGTTCCTGTGGTGGCCCGGCGCCCATCGAAGCAGTAGCTCGATATCCCTCTGCTGGCTTTCGAGCTGGCCCAGGATGGTCTTGGTCTGGCTGAAGAAGTGCTGCATCTCGTCGAGATGCTCGGTGAAGATGTCCTCCCCGCCGACGGCCAGACGATTGAGCGACACGATCGCCTTGGAGAGCTCGGCGCTCTCCTCACTCAACACCTCGATGGAGCGCGAGGTGTTCTCGACGGCGTCTCGGTGTGCCTCCGACTCCGAGGCGACGGTGGCATTGAAGTCATCGAGATTGGAGATCAGGCTCTTGAGCATCTCGCCACGCTTGGCGTATGCGCCCGCGATCTCGGTGTAGCTGTTGAGCAGCGAGCGGAGCTCTTCGCCCTTGCCTCCGAAACCACGGCCCCCTTCGTCGATCATCACCGCGAGGTCGGATGCCGCGATCGCACCGAGCAGTTCGGAACCCTCGCCGACCAGGTCCTCGAGGTCGGTTCGAACGGCTGTGTCGGTGATGTCGGCGCCGTCTGCCAAGAGCTTCTTTGAGTCCTCAGAGCCTTCGGGGACCACGAGGTCGATGATGCGCTCGCCCAGAACGCTCGTACGGCGCACTCTCGCGGTGACGTCGGCAGGAATCCTCGCGTCTTCGTCAAGCTCGAGGGTGACGATCGCTTCGTTGTTCTCGAGGCGGATGTCCGTGACCTTTCCAACCTTGATGTCGGCCATGGTTACGGGTGCGTCCTGCGCCAGGTCGCCCACGTCCGTGAACGCCGCGGTTGCGGTGAGAGAGTCGGGTGCGGAGCAGGCCGTGAGCAAGGCGAACAGTGCAGACGATGCGACCAGAGCGAGGCGTCTCATGGAAGCAGCCCCCCATCGAGGACGTCGTCCAGCGGACCCTGGATCTCGTCCAGCTCCTTGCCGAGCTCGTCCAGCAATTCATCCAGCGTCTGGCCGGGGTCGAGCCCCTTCCTCAAACGACATTTCTTCGGATGCTTAGCCTTCCTGCAGTTCTTCTTCTTGTCATCTTCGGAAGCGTCGCCACCGCCGAGTTCCTTCTCTAGCTCGTTGCCGACGCTCGGCGGCAGCTTCCCGATGGCGTCGTTGAGCCGATCTCCGGGGCTCTTGGGCTTGTTGCCCTTAGGGCACGACTGGGTCAGACAAAAGAGATCGGGCAACTCGCCGGCCCAGAACGCGGGCTTGGAGCACTCCTTGACCTCTAGACGCAGACAAACCCCCACCAGCCGGTCGCGCAGACGAAATTCGAGGAGCTCGACCAGCGGTTCGCCCTGGTCGTTGAGTCGCAGCCAGTCGCGATCGTAGTCGACCGCCTTGGAGGCGGCCTCGAACAACCGGTTGGCCCAGTGACCGGTCCTCCCCAGCCGCTCGACGTTGCGGTCGATGGTGCGGACGGTCTTCGTCAGGGACTTGACGTCCCTGCCGAGCGGGTTGCGATGCTCCACCAGCAGACTCGCCAACTGTGCCGAAGCGTCCGTCAGCCCGGTGATCGTTCCCTCGAGCGCGCCGCGGTTGTCGTTGAGCGTCTTCAACACCACGTTGTACGTATCGATCAGGGTCGCGATCTCGCTCTGCCGGCCCTTGAGCGTTTGCGTGACGTCGTTGAAGTTGACGATTAGCTCGGACAGCGTGTCCCTCTTGCTCGAAAGCGTCTCGATGACGCTGGAACCGCTCTCGATCAGCCGGTTGAGCTCCTCGCCATTGCCTCTGAGGATGTCCGATGCGTTCGATACGAACTTTGCGACCCGCTCGGGATCGAGCTCACCGAAGTAGTCCTGCAGGCTGCGTAGCAACTCGTCCTGCTCGACCGGAACACTGGTGCGGTCCATCGCGATCTCGTCCCCGTCGAAGGTCGGACCCCCCTCGTACGCGGGGAACAACTGTACGTAGCGCTCACCGAGCAACGAGACCGGGATCAGAGTCGCCTCCACATCGTCGGGCAGCTTGACGTCTTCATCTTCGATTTTGAACGTCACTGCTACCTGGCTCTGATCATCGTCAACCTCGACCTCGGTGACGCGTCCGATGTCCACGCCCAGCACCCGCACGCTGTTGCCGGGGAAAATCTGAACCGCGCGGTCGAAGTAGGCCGTCACGTAGCGTTCGTCGTTGCGTGCGTCGGCAATGGTGAAAGCGGACGCCGCCAGCGCGACGACGATGAGCAGTGCGGTCCACATGAAGCGCTTCGTCATGGGAGCAGCCCCCTCAGATCCTCCGTGAGGGTTGAGTCACCCGTAAGGTTCTCGATGAGGTCCCCAACGTCCCCGGGGAGGCCCTCGTCGGGCTCCTCAGGCTGCGAAGGCTCGTTGGGGCCTCCGGCCCCCTGATTCCCTCCGCCGCCTCCGGCACCGCCACCATTGCCACCGCCGTCGGTCTGGTCCCCGTACTCGGCTCGATGCTGGCAGTCGCGCGGATCCGCGCCCAGCATGGTGTCGAGCGCGTTGTCGACCGCGCCGCAGGGGCCGAAGAAGGCGTCGATCCCGGCGGGGCCGAGGCTCTGCACGAAGATGTTCGCCCAGCGGTTGGGGATGCCCTGTGAGTAGCCCACGCTCGAGTAGCCCTCGACCGAGTCCTGGAGGTACGAGATGCCCGCGGCCAAGTCGACCTGGTGCCGGTCGATGACCTCGAGCGCGCCGTGCAAACTCCTGAGCGCGTTGTCGAGCTCGGGCCGGTTACGAGCAATAAGGTCGGCGGTGGAGTGCGACGCCGAGTCGGTTGACTCGAGTAGCCGCTCGACGTCTTCCGTTCGCTCGGACAGGTTGCCGAGTACCATGTTGAGGTTGTCGATCAGGGACACCAGCGTCTCGTCCTTCTCTGCGAAGGTGGCACCAAGCGTGTTAAAGGAATCGAGTAGTCGAGACAGCTCCTCTTTGCGAGAGTCGACCGCGTCCGTAACGTCGGCGAGTCCGCTGATCAGCGTAGACACCTGCACCCTCTTGCCCTGGGTTATCGCGGTTACCTCGTTCATGAAGTCCTGGAACGCCCTCGGATCCGACCGATCGAGCAATGGTCGCGAGCGGTTGGCGAGGTCGAGCAGCTCGACCGGCGTTCTGGTGTCCTCGAGGGCGATGTGATCGCCCTCCGCCAGCACCTCCCTGCTGCCACCACCATCGAGACGCACCGACTTACGACCGAGCAGGGTTTCGATAACGATCTCTGCGGTGGCGTCACGTGGCATCTCGACGCCCTCGTCGATCTTGAGCTCGACCATGACTGCGCCGCCGTCGATGGTGACCGAGCCCACGGAGCCGGCGTCCAGCCCCGCAACGGAAACGTCGTCGCCGGCCTTCAGCCCTGCGGCATCGGAGAACTCGGCCATCACCGTGTAGGTGTCGCGGAAGACACCGCCGGACAACAGGAGGGCGAATGCGGTGCCGGCCAGGACCGCGAGCACCCCGAGGAAGCCGATGAGCTTCTGATTTCGCTCGAGGAACGACTTGTGCAGAGCGCCCCTGAGTTTCATCTATCGATCACCCGCCAGGGTGTAGCGGAGCAAGGATCCGATGTTCTCCGAGGGGGCGG
>JBOGWU010000246.1:0-1639 GCA_050693935.1 Actinomycetota bacterium
CGTCGCCCGCGAGGAGGACCGTTCCATCGTGGGCAACGTCTACCTCGGGCGCGTACAAAACGTGCTCCCGGGGATGGAGGCCTCGTTCATCGACATCGGTGAAGCGCGCAACGGGGTGCTGTACGCGGGCGAGGTCGGCATCGCGGGCGACGAGGGCGATGAGGTCCCGCGCATCGAGACCGTGCTCAAGTCGGGCCAGCCGATCCTGGTGCAAGTCACCAAGGACCCCATGCGGGCCAAGGGAGCCAGGCTCACCGCCATGGTGTCGCTCGCGGGACGGCACCTCGTTCTGGTGCCCAACGCGAAGTCCATCGGCGTGTCGCGTCGCTTGCCGGACGACGAACGATCACGCCTGCGTGACATCGCTCACAAGATTCGGCCCAACGACCACGGCCTGATTATCCGCACCGCGGCCGAGGGAGCGAACCACAGCGACCTCGAGCGCGACCTCGAGCGCGTGCTCGAGATCTGGGAGGAGATCAGCACGAAGGCCAAGCGCTCGAAGGCGCCGGCGCCGCTCTACCAGGAACCCGAGCTGGAGCTTCGGGTGATCCGCGACCTCTTCAACCGTGAGGTCAGCCGCTGCGTGGTCGACGGAAAGGAACTCGAGCGAAAGTTGCGCGACTACATTCGCACGACTACACCAAGCCTCGATCACCGGCTCGAGTTGTATGAGGGCAAGCTACCCATCTTCGAGGAATACAGGGTTTTAGAGCAGATTAGGAAGTCGCTGGATCGCAAGGTGTGGCTGCCGTCGGGTGGGCACATCGTCATCGACCGCACCGAGGCAATGACCGTCATCGACGTCAACACCGGCAAGTTCGTCGGGAAGTCGAACCTCGAGGAGACGGTGTTCAAGACCAACAAGGAGACCGCAGTCGAGGTGGCTCGCCAGCTTCGTCTTCGCGACATCGGCGGGATCATCGTGATCGACTTCATCGACATGGAGGAGCTGCCGAATCGAGACGAGGTAATCCGGGTGTTCCGACAGGAGCTCGCGCGTGACCGCTCGCGCACTCAGGTGTTCGACATCTCTCCCTTGGGACTCGTGCAGATGACGCGCAAGAGCGTCTCGGCGGGCATCGTCGATTCGTTCAGCGACCCCTGTCCCACCTGCGAGGGCCGGGGCATCCTCATTCACGACGTCGATTAGGAGAGCCGTGCTCGGTATCGCCCGACAACAGTCTCAGGGCATGGGGAAGGACCTCGAGCACCGCTTCGAGGCTCTCGCGCACTCCCTTGGGGCTGCCCGGCAGGTTCACCACCAGGCTCGAGCTCGCGGCGCCGGCGATGCCGCGCGACAGCGCGGCCATCGGGGTGTGAGCCAGCCCCGCGGCCCGCATCAGCTCGGACAATCCCGGGGCCGGACGGTCGACGACCTCGGCGGTGGCCTCGGGCGTGACGTCGCGAGGGCCGAATCCCGTTCCGCCGGTGGTGACGATGAGATTGACCTTGGCTTCGATTTGAGTTCGCAGGGCGGCGGTGATTTCGGCGTACTCGTCGGCGACCACTAATCGAGCGACGACCGCGAGGCCCGCCGTCTCGAGCAACTCCTGGGCGAGGTCACCCGAAGCATCGTCGCGCGTCCCCCGGGCCACGCCGTCGCTGACGGTTAAGACCACCGCGGCGAACCCGGCAC
>JBOGWU010000247.1:0-50734 GCA_050693935.1 Actinomycetota bacterium
GGCTCGGCTCCGGTCGCGGCGTCTCCTTCTTGATGGTGTCGACCAACTCGGACAACGCCTTCCGATCGTGCTCGCGGGCATACGAGCGGCGGCCGTACATCGACATGTAACGGGCGACCAGGTCAGGGTAGTTCTGCTCGAGCCACCCCATGTACTCCTCTTTAACCCCGGGACGCAGGTGCAAGAGGATCGGCGAGACATGAGTTGCCCCCGCGTCAAACGCAGCCTCGATCACGTCTCGAATCTGCTCCGGACGGTCGCTGATGCCCGGCAGAATGGGCGCGAGCATCACTCCGCAGGGAATGCCAGCCTCGTTCAATCGTTTCACCACCTCCATCCGCTTGCGAGGGTGTGGCGTGCCCGGCTCGCTCGCCGCCCAAGCCTCCTCGTCGAGCGTGCCGATCGAGAACGCGGTCGACACGTCGGTCACCGCGGCGGCCCGTTGGAGGAGTTCGATGTCACGAGAGATGAGCGTGCCCTTGGTGAGGATCGAGAACGGATTGCGAAACTCGGTGAGCGTCTCGATGATGCTCCGGGTGATCTTGTAGCGTCCCTCGGCTCGCTGGTAGGGGTCGGTGGCCGTGCCCATCGCGATGTGCTCGCCCTTCCACTTGCGAGCGCGCAGATCCTTACGAAGCACCTCGGGCGCGTTGACCTTGACCACGATCTTCGACTCGAAGTCCCGACCGGCATTCATGTCCATGAAATTGTGCGTAGTGCGAGCAAAGCAATTGTGGCTCACTACTCCATTCGCAATGAAGTCACCGGTCCCTGTAGTGATGTCGTACATCGGAAGATCGATCCCCAACGCCTCAATCGAAACCACTCCCAATGCCGTGTCTACGAGCTGCATGGTGTCGCCACCGAGCCGACGCGCGTAGGTGGCGAAGGCTCCGGTGCCCATCAGCTTGTTGTTCAGCGTCAGGTGCGGTCGTCGTGACGAACCCTGCTGGCTGCCGGTTACGTACTTCCAGCCTCGGTCTGTCAGAAAGCGATGATCCCCGCTTGCGACGAGCTCGGTCCCGTCCTCGAGCGCGATGCGGTAGGCGGGCTTCACGGTCGACCAATGGGCGAGAACCTGAGTTGTCACATAGCGCCGGTAGCTGCCCCTGCGCTCGGTCCCGTAGATCGCGTCCCCAACTCGAATGTCGGCGAGAGACTTCGTGCGGCCATCGGCCATCAGAATCGGGGTGTCGCCCGCCATGCAGTAGCTGCAGGCATGGCTGCAGCCTCGGTAGGGGTTGATCGTGTGGTTGAACGGGAGCCGGTCACCGGGCACGTGATTGATGATCGATTTGGCCTCGACCTCGATGAAGGTGATCCCCTTGAAGTGCGGGGTGTCGAAGCTCCTGCGCCGGAGCTCGAAGAGCTGCTCTGCCATGCACGAACACTATCGAACATATGTTCGATAGTCAAAAGGAAGCCCGGGTCAGGCGGACCATCGGCATCGAGGGGCCCCAGGAGGGGGCTGGCGTGCCAATCGTCGGGCGAGGGCTCCAGGTCAGCTCTCCGGCAGCGGGCGGGAGGCGCTGAAGTAGGTCGCAAGCTCGACGAACACGATCGCCGCCAGGATCAGCGCGGCCCCCGTCCAGTCGAAGGCCGTGAATCGCTCTCCCGCGATGACGAATGCGAACAGCCCGGCGAAGGCGGGCTCGCTCGCCAGGATCACTGCGGTGCGCGCCGGCGGGGCGTGCTGCTGGGCGTACGTCTGCACGAAGAAGCCCAGCGCGCTGGCTAGCAACGAGGTGACCAGCAGCGCGCTCCACACCGTCACGCCACGGGGCACCGCCAGGTCGCCGGCCGCGCCTGCGACCAACAGGCTGAAGCACCCCGCGACCCCAAGTTGCACGGCCAGCAGTGCGCCGATGTCGTGCTTCCTGATAGCTCGGTCGGTGGCGAGGATGTGAAACGCGAACGAACAGGCGCAGCCGAACACCAGAGAGTCGCCGAGCAGATCACCTCCGCCGACGCCCGACAGTAAATAGAGACCGAAGGCCGAGATCGCCGCAGCCACCCACGCGTACCAGCCGGCTCTCTGACCCAGAAAGATCATCCCGAACAGCGGGGTAAGAACGACGAACATGCCGGTGATGAAGCCAGCGTTGGACGCGGTCGTGTACTGCAGGCCCATGGTCTGAAAGATGTAGCCGGAGGTGAGAAACGCGCCCATGAGGCACCCGGCGCGCCATCCCGGGGCGCTCAGGAGACGCACCTCCTTGCGGAAGATCAGCGCCACGATCAGCGACGCCGGAATGAAACGGTAAGCGAGAAACGTCATGACCGGAATCTCGTTCACCGCGTCCTGAACCATGGTGAAGGTCAGGCCCCAGACCGCGGCGATCCCGATAAGAGCGAGCTCGGGCAGGGGCGCCCGGCGTTCGGTGGTCGCGAGAGGAGCCGAGGTCTTCATGCGCTTCAAGCTGCCATAGCCTGCGGGCTCAGCGAGCCACGCGCACGGCCCGGCCCCCGGGAGGCTCGGGAAACTCATCGGGATGCAGAATCCAGGCGAGGATCTCGATGCCGTCGACGACCCGGGGGCCGGGCCGCGAGAAGTACGAAGAAGCGTCGACCGCGAAGACGTTGCCCGAGAGCGCGGCCGGCGTCGATGCAAAGGCCTCGATGTCGTACAGCCCTTCCGCCTGCTCGATCGTGTCGTCGAGGAAGTAGCCGCACGGCATGAACACGATGGTCTCCGGCGCGGCGTCGGCGATGTGCGCCCACTCGACTCGCTCCGAACGCTTTCCCACCGCACCCAAGACATCGCGGCCCCCGGCGATCTCGACCATCTCGGGAACCCAGTGCCCGCCGACGAAGGGAGGATCGGACCACTCCAGCGCCAGCGTCGGCACCGGCTCAGGCGATTCCGACGCTGCACGAATCGCGTCAACCCTCGCCCGCAGCCCATCGACCGCGGAAGCGTTTCCGCCGGCGCGTCGCGCCACCTGCTCGATACCATCGAGGATGTCACCAACGGTCGAGGGATCGAGTGAGATGACCTCCGCGTCGCAGCCCAGCTTGTCGAGCGCATCGGTGACCTGACCCGACGGCACCGCGCAGACGTGACACAGATCCTGCGCCAGTATGAGCTCGGGCTGGATCGTGTGGATGAGCTGCTCGTCGATTTGGTACAGCGGCTCGCCGAGCGTCATCTTCTCTCCGACGATCCGGTCTATCTCCCCCGCGCTCATGTTCTCGTCGAGCGACAGCGAGGTCGTCGAGACAACCGGCTTCGAGGTCGCATCGGGGGGCCAGTCGCACTCGTGGGTGACGCCCTCGAGTCCGCCGTCGAGGCCTAGGAAATACACGATCTCGGTTGCACTGGGCAACAGTGAAACAATCCTCATCGCTCGAAAGCCTACCGATTGGCCTCGGCGATGGCCGCCTCGATACGGTCCGCGTCCTCCTTGGGGAGCCAGCGAGCGACGGAGTCTGAGATCGCCCGCGGCGTGACCGCGCGACCCTGAGAGCGCAACGCAAGCACCGTCTTGAAGATGAAGCCGCGGTACTCACCGGGGATACGGACTCCGCCGACCGTGCCGCGCTCGGCGTATTCGCGCTCGAGTGCTTCGAGTTGCGGATCCTTCCACCACGAGCCTTCGGTCACGGCCTCGACGCCGGGACTTCGCAGTACAACCACGTTGACGGGGCGCGAACCCTCTCGCCGCCAGCTCGGAGCGTCGTGATAGTCGGGCTCGAAGATGAGCCTGCGCGCGCCGATGCTCGCGAGCTCCTGCGTGTCGTCGACCACGAGCACCAGGCGAAGCGTGCGACCGAGCTCGTCCGGAAGGTTTCCGGCGTTGCGATACGCGAGTGCAGCTTCGTTCGTGAACCGTAGAGCCTGCGAGGGCGGAGACTTGTGGTCCGGCGAACGCCAGCGCTCCAGCTCGCGCTCGAGGTCCGAGATGCTCATCAGGTACCAACCGTCGTGCAGCCGGCCGGCCCCCTCTTGGGTCACGCGGGTCTAGGTGGCCGAGTCTTCAGGAACCCGGCGAACATCAGGCTCACGCCTAGGAACAGACCGGCCGAGAACACCAGGTCCTCCACCGAGCCCGCCGCGAGCCGCGCCAGCTCGCTCGCGATGGCCACCACGGTGGTGCCAAGTGCGATCAACAGGTTCGCCGCCGCCAGGCGCTTGAGCTGCGGCTGCCGTTTGCGGGCGAGCTTAACCGCGGACCAAAGGGCGCCTCCAACAACCACCAGAAAGCCGATGATCGAGAAGTAACGGGACAGAAGGCGAACTCCTTCGGACAAGACCTCCGAGCCGCGCGGAATCCCTCCGGCGGCGAGCGCCGCCTCATTGAGATCCGCCCGGAAGACGATCACCGCGGCGACGACCGAGGCCACCGCGAGCAGGACCATGGCCACGTCCGCAACCCGCCGCGGAGCCAGAAGGTAGATCGTGCCGAGCGCAAGCACCGGCACGTTCACGACCGCACCGAACAGGTAGTAGACGCGGAAAGTAAAGGGGACCCAGCCGGCCAGCTCTCCGACCGCGGCTGCCATGGACGCGAGGGCGAACATCGCGAGCGCCACAGACCACGCGGCAAGGTTCGGACGACGACGCTCGATGAACTGCGTCGCCAGAAGCCAGGAGAAATAGCCGCTAACCGCGGTGGCCGCGAGCGGGAACGCCCACATATGAATCCCTGCGTGTCGATGAGCCGGTCACGCCGGAAGGATACTGGCTCGGTTATTTCCTAGCGCGAAGCGCCCTGGCGATCACCCAGGCGAAGACCGCGGTTCCCACGGCCAGCCCACCACCGAGGACGAGCGTCACCCAGCCCGGCACATCGCCGACCGCCCAAACGACGACCGCGACGATGCTCACCACGCCGATCAGCGCAGCGCCTGACAACAGCACCGCAACTACCCAGGACACTACGTCCCGAGACTCAGGGCCCGTAGAGCGATCGTCCATGGCTCGCACCCAAACTCCCTTCCCCATCCGCTCTTACCAATGTAAGACGGATCCACCCACAAACAAAAGTTCTTTGCTGGAACCAATTGTTTGGGCTGTTGATTCCCTTGGTTCTTAGCGTTCGTGATGAATCACGAATGAGTGGCTGTAGAGCGCACCGTCATTGGTGATGACCGCGATTGTCATTACGTGTGTTCCGGGCTCCACACCTTTGAAACGAGCCGACGCGCCGACCCGATCGGGTCCACCGCCTCCGAAGCCCGCGGGCTTCCAGGTGTGGTCGACCGCCATCAGTATCTGAGTGACGACTTTCTGCGACATGATGCCGGCCGTGGCCAGGAACGAATCGCCCACCAAGTTGCCGCCGCCCTCACTGTCCGCGTTCGGCCGGTCGGGTGTGATCCCCACGTCGTTGAGCAGTGGGAGGTCCACGAAGGCGCCCTCGGTCAGAACGGTGACGGGGAGTCCGTAGGCATCGAGCTCGGTGGTTCCCTCACGGGTCACGTTGCCCCTGACGGTGAACACGCCGCGCGACCCCTCGCCGCTACTCCCACCCAGGGGGACGTAGGCGTACACCGTGTCCTCGGCCACCGAGTACTGAGCGAGGCCCTCGCTTGCTCCCTCGGCGACGAAGGCCTCGAACTCCCGCTTCGACATGCGCGCCTCGCCCGTGACGGGGTTGATCATCATCTCGTGGGCCCCGTCCAGATCGCCGGCGGCGATCGCGTCGATCCACGCACGCCCGATCTCGATGGCCCGGCCCTCGGCGTCGACCACGCCCTCGACCGGCGGTTTGGGGCTGCCGTCGACGCCCGAGGCCGTTTCGCTGGGATCCGGCCTGGGCGTGGCGCTGGATGACTCCGAAGGCGATGGCGAAGGCGTGAACGGATCGGTCGGGCCCGCCGGCGGGAGGGGACGAGGAACCTGACGCGGCCCGCCGCTGAGGGCACTTGCCCCGATGGCGCCGAGCGCGATCAGGGCGGCGGCAACCCCTGCGGCCATCGCCATCATCTTGCGGCGCTCGTGGCGGCCTCGCGCAATCGTGTCGGCGAAGCTGAGCGACGCTACGGAGGTCGACCCGGCGACCTCCTTCATGGAATTGCTAAGCCTGTCTTCGAAACTCATGTCATTTCCCTCGCGTTGTTGTCCTCGAGCAGCGGGCGGAGCTCTTTGAGCGCCCGGTGCAGGTCGGACTTCACTGTCCCCAGCGGTCTGTCGAGCGCAACCGAGATCTGATGCTCGGTCATGTCCTCGTAAAAGCGCATCACCACCGTTGCCCGTCGCACCGGCGAAAGGCTCTTCAGCGCGGAGGTCATGCGCAGCCGCTCGTCGACGCTGCCGCTCTTGCTCTCGACGAAGTCGTCGGGGATCTCGATGGGTCGGAGCTCGCGAACCTTCCTTCGGCGGTGTGCGCTGCGGATGAGATTCACGACGATGCGGCGGGCATAAGGGCCCGGGTTGTCGCCGGAGATTCGTCCCCAATGCTTGTAGACACGCACGAGCGCCTCCTGCGCCAGGTCGGCCGCCTGGTCGGCGTCACCCGTCAGGAGAAGCGCGAAGCGCTGGAGGCGGATGTTTTCCGCCTCGAAGAACTCCCGAAAATCCCGCTCTCTGGTGCTCGTCCTCATCCTGGAAACGACGCCGCGCCGGCGCAGAAGGTTGCAAGCTCGTCGAAATGACCCGTGGCCGCCTAAGGGAAGTCGCCCTCACCCGTAGGGTATGCTGGTCACGTTCCTTTGGGCAGCGCTGGCGGGAGAGGCAGGTCCGGTTGGACGGGGCTATCAGGGTCGCCACAAACGATTACCGTCCGTTCAACCAAGACTAAGCATCGGTAGTGCTTGGTCCTTCCCATTCATCCGGGGAGGACCCTGCCGCCGGGCTAGGCCAGGACGCGCTTCTTGAAGCCCTCGATCCCCTGCCAGCCGAGAAAGGCTATGAAGCCGATCAGCGCGAGATAGATCACCGGCACCGGCATGTGCGGAAACTGAGGAGTCAGCGCGGTGCGGAACGCCTCGCCCATGTACACGAGTGGATTGACCAGCACGGCCAACTTGAGCCAGGGGATGGGATCGAGGCTGGCCCATGGGTAGTAGGTGGCTCCGAGAAAGGTCACTGGAATCACGATCACGCTGAAGATCAGCGGAACCTGCTGCGGCTTGGCGCGCGTTCCGATGGCAAGCCCCAATGACGACCCGACCAGCGCGGCCAGCGGAAGGAACGTCAACAGCTCGAGCCACTGAACGTCGAGACTCACATCGGTGGCGGGAACGAAGGTCGCAAGCGGAAACACCACTAGTCCCGCGAGAATGCCCTGCAGCCCACCCGAGACCATCTTGGCCACGGCAACCGCCCAGACTGGGAGTGGAGCCATCACGCGATCCTCGATCTCGCGCGTGTAGCTGAACTCGGTGACGAGCGGGAGAGCGACGGCCTGGATGCCCTGGAAGATGCAGGCGATTGCAACGACCCCAGGAACGAGCAGGCTCGAGAAGGATTCTTGACCGCGCGCTCCACCGATGCCCTGGCCGATCTTGGGGAACACGTACGTGAACACGAACACGAACAACAGCGGCTGCATGATCGTGCGCACGACGAACAAGGGCACGCTCTTCCTCAGCACCGTTACATCTCGAATCAACAAAGCCCTGAAGGCGGCGATCGAAGAAGCACGCGGCGAACGAGTCTCCCGGAGTGCTTCGAAGGTCGTGCTCATTCCCTGAGGTCTCTTCCCGTCAGCGTGATGAACACCGTCTCGAGGGTGGGCTCGACGTCGGCTCCCAGTGATTGTTTGAGCTCCAGCGGAGTGCCGAGCGCCAGTAGCTTGCCGTGATCCATGACCGCCACGCGATTGCAGAGCTGGTCGGCCTCCTCCATGTAGTGGGTGGTCAGCAGGATCGTCTGGCCCTCACGGTTCAGGTCGCCGAGGATGCTCCAGAGGGCGAGTCGGCTCTGCGGGTCGAGACCCGCGGTTGGTTCGTCAAGGAACAGCACGCGCGGCCAATGCAGGATCGCGCGCGCCACCATGAGCCGCTGCGCCATCCCACCCGAAAGCGTCGCCACGTCCGAACTGGCGCGATCAGCAAGGCGGAACAGCTCGAGACTTTGATCGGCACGCTCGCGCGCTTCGCGCGCTTTCATCCCAAAGTAGCGACCGTGAAAGTACAGGTTCTCCCACACGGTGAGGTTGCGGTCCAACGTGTTCGACTGCGACACGACACCGATCAATTGCTTTGCCGTAGTCGGATGCGCGACGACGTCGACGCCGCGCACCTCAGCCGAGCCGGCGGTGGGGATGACCCGCGTCGTCAGCATCCCGACGGTGGTGGTCTTTCCCGCACCGTTGGGTCCGAGGAGCCCGAATATCTCGCCCTCGCGCACGGACAGATCGAGGGCGTCGACCGCCTTGAGCCCGCCCGGATAGACCTTGGTCAGCCCCACCGTGTCGATGACGAACCGATGCTCCTGAATTGGAGTCGCCGCGCGCGTTTCAGTTGGTGTCGCCATGTCCCAATCTTGAACGATGCTGGCCCGGGGGTGATTCCGCCCTGGTTCGAAGCCGTCAGACCCCCGGGTGGAGAGGGGTTGCAACATGGCTACCGCTCAGCGGTACTCATGTTGCATGGAATCCGGGGCGGCCTTTTCGAGCGGTTTCTTTCAGGCTCTCTCCAGCTCTCATTCCGCTGCTGGTTTCTCGGGGTTCTGGACCCTGTGGTGTCGGTAAGCGCACCCCTGATTGTCCGAGAAGGTGGCGGACGAACTGTTTGTCCCTAGAGGGCAGAAACTCAGTCGAGGGTCGTCCGGCCGTCTGCGTGCACGGTCCAGCCGGGGTTGTGGGCCACCTCCCAGGGGTGTCCGTCGGGATCGATGAAGACTCCCGAATAGCCGCCCCAGAAGGTGGCCGCGCCCGAACGAGGGATCGTCGCTCCCGCCTTGCGAGCCTCGTCGAGCACGACGTCGACCTCGGCCGGAGAGCCGACGTTGTGCGCCAGGGTCACCCCGCCCCAACCACCGGGGTCCTCGACGCCGCTGTCCGCCTCCAGCTTGGCGCGATCCCAGAGGGCGAAGATGATCCCTCCCGCCTGGAAGAAGGCGACGTGGTCGGTCTCGTCGTCGACGCCTCCATCCATGTGCCAGCCGAGTGCCTCGTAGAAGGCCTGCGCCCGCGACACATCGCTTACGCCCAGCGTAATCAGGCTGAGGCGTTGTTCCATCGCCATCTCCTATCGGATCGCTCGATGTCCACCGTGACGCAACCGTAATCCGCCCGCGGCTTCGAGTTGAGGGCTCCCTCCGTACAGCTACCTCGGGGTCTCGTCCTCGCCAACCGGGTTTACCGTCTTCTTCAACGGCACGGGCTCGTTCGGCACCATCACTGCTCATCTCGAAAACGATTCTTGCCGCCTCGCGATGAGTTTCGGGGCCGACCATGGTCAGACCAGATGACACACCTATGCGATCAAGGAGTAGTTCGATGCGGAAAATCACGGCCGGTCTGTTCATCTCGCTCGACGGCGTCGTCGAGGACCCGCAGGATTGGCACTTCCCTTACTTCAACGAAGAGATGGGCGCGGCCGTCGACGCCCAGCTGGGCTCCGCCGACACGCTGTTGCTCGGCCGCAAGACCTACGACAGCTTCGCCGGTGCGTGGCCGGAACGCGAGGTCGCGGGCGAGGAGGACGCCGAGATGGGAAGAGCGCTCGGGGATGCGCGCAAGATCGTCGTCTCGAACCAGAATCTCCAGTTCACCTGGCGGAACTCCGAGCAACTGGAGGGCGACCTCGTCGAGTTCGTCACCGCGCTGAAAAACGAGCCGGGCGAGACCAACATCGCGATGAGCGGATCCGTCTCCATCGTTCGTCAGCTGCTGGCCGCCGGGCTCCTCGACGAACTGCACCTGCTGGTCCACCCGATCGCCGTCCGCAAAGGCATGCGCCTGTTCGACGAGGCCGAATCCCCGGTCCCGCTGCGGCTGGTCTCCTCTCAGACCTTCACCACCGGCGTCCTGTACCTCGTCTACGCTCCGGCCGAGTCGGCTCCCACGGGCGGCTACGAGGACGCGAAAGCGAACCTGCCCCAGAGCAAGAACTGATATCCGCTGAGCCAGTTGGTCGAGTCAGTGGCGCACCGCCGCGGGACCGTTGACTTCTGCGGCACTCTGTCTGGACGCCCAGGCGATCGAGGCGGACGGCTGCAGGCGACGACTAGCTGTAGTTCCCAAACACGTAGAGGTGAGCTCTCGAGCGATGAATCGGCGAGCCCCGTCGTGAGGAGGATGCGGCTGAGCAAGCTGTTGTGGCCGGCGCGGGAGGCTGGGGAAGGAGACTCCACGTTTTCTCCTCACCCCCTCAGCGAGAATTCGAAGGCAACCGCTCCGCAGCGGCGACTTCCTCGATCGGCTGCTCTGTCAGAGGCGGTGTTCCGAGGCTCTGGGGGAGTAACTGACGAAGAGCCGCAGGATGATCATCGAGGTCATAGTGAGCGATCCCGACCAGGTCGGGCCGGTTCACCCATGACCTCGGTCACGCTTCTGTAAGTCCCTTCTCATGATAGCGGGTGAGCCGCGAGACACGGCCGGAGCGCCAGGAGCGTGAGGCAACCATTCAGCCCGACCGATTGACTGGCATAAGCTCCGCCCGATGGGGAGTCGGGACGGCAAGGCTACGCTCGTGACAGGTGAACGTTCAATACTGGGGTTGGCGATCGCGGAGCGACTCCCCTGCTTCGATGACATCTGATGGAGAACTACGCGTGGACAACGGTTGCTGTACGGGTGTTCGCGTTCTCCGTGCTTCCGATGCTGCTCGCCGCCCTTCATGTTCGACTTGACACGAGCGCGAAGGATCGTCTCTGGAAGGTAGAGGTCTACCTGATCTATCTGTTCATGCTCGGGGTGGGGGCGAGCGGGCTCGGCGGATTCTTCGGTCACGTCTTCACGCCCGATGCCGTCGCGGAGTCGATCGATTGGCCGGAGGGTAGT
Organism: Actinomycetota bacterium; assembly: GCA_050693935.1. Classification (GTDB taxonomy): domain Bacteria; phylum Actinomycetota; class CADDZG01; order CADDZG01; family WHSQ01; genus WHSV01. Next base: position 10,896 of record JBOGWU010000247.1, read on the forward strand.
CCGTTCCAGCAGGAGATGGGTTTCGCCAATCTCGCACTCGGGGTCTTGGGTCTTATCGCCGCGGGGCGAAGGGACGGCTTCCGTGAGGCCACGGTGATCGCGGTCACCGTCGTGGGGGTGGGTGCGACAGTGGTTCACGCCATCGACTTGATCCAGGAAGGCAACCTGGCTGCGGGAAACTCGATCCAGAACCTTGCGAATCTTCTGAAGCCGGCTTTGCTGATACCGATGCTCATCGTCAGTCGTCGTTGCGAGCTTGCCGGGGCGCAGGACCCCTCCTTCGATCGGTGGCGGATGGGTGTTGTCGGAACCGCAGGGATCATCACGGCCGTCGTTGGCACCGGCTTCGGTATCGGGTCCTCGCTCGAACTTGTCTTGCCGGCGACGCTAGTCGCAACTGTCCTGGCGGCGGGCATCGCGGCGCGGGCGGCAAGCATCTCAAGGGACTCCTAAAGGCTCCTGCTGGACCCGCCCGGCCAGGTCGCGGGGGCGGCCTCAACAGGGGCGCGTGTTCAATTAGGCCGCATGAAGCAACGGGGATCGCGGGACTCCTTTGCTATCAGCCCACCACCCGGTAGAGGTGCCAGCGGTCTGGGACGCCTTTCAGCTCATGTTCGCCGGCGTCCTCGAACGTCAGGCCTGAACCTGCAACGAGGTCCTTCACCGTCTGGGACACCAATACATTGGATGGGCCGGCTAGCGCCGCGACCCGAGCGCCGATGTGCACCGCGATGCCGCGCACGTCGTCGCCGTCGAGCTCGACCTCGCCGGTATGCACGCCACTGCGGATCTGGATCCCGAGGTCGGCAACGGCTTTTGCGATCGCTTGGGCGCATGAGACAGCCCGAGCTGGGCCGTCGAACGTCGCGAAGAGTCCGTCTCCGGTGGAGCCGACGTACCGCCCGCCGTAACGAGAGACGTCGGAGCGAGCACGCTCGTCATGGCGCGCAAGGATCGAACGCCAGGCTGCATCTCCCGTCTCCGTGAGGCGTTGAGTGGAACCGACGATGTCGGTGAACAGTAGGGCCGCCAGGACGCGATGCAGGTCCACCGTGGGCGCCTTCATACCGAGGAAGGCTCGAACTTCCTCCGCCCACACCGGCATCTTCTCGACCTCCCACGCGGCACCGGGCATCTTGCGGACCTCCGCGTGCGGCATCATCGACGCGATGTGCTCCGCTTCGGCGACCGCCTCTTCCTTCCCGCCATGGATGAGCAGAAGGGTGAGGGCCTGCACCCCCGGGAGCACGCTTCTGACGTCGGTGTCGTCCCAGATCCTCGAGAGTTCCTTGGCCACATCAGGTGTGCAGGCATGGCGCGCTGCCTTCACGAAGAAGTCCACCTCGGAATCGGGGTACACGTTGCCGCGGGCCGCCTGCTGCGCCTGGAACGCGCGACCGTATTCGGGCGTGCCCCAGAGCGCGAGGAGCTGTTGTTCGGCCTCTATTTCTTCGGGCTGGTAGCCCCAGGGATAATCAGGGCTCCAGACGCAGCGCGCCATCGGTTCCATCCATACGATCGATCGCACGCGCTCAGGATGAGAAGCCGCGAACAAGACGTTGGGGGCGCCGGTTTCGGAGAACCCCCCCAGCGCCACGTGGTCAGCTCCCGCAGCGTCGAGCACGACTTCGAGGTCGGCGACGCGGGTCTCGAGGTTCGGGGGCGGCACGTTCCGGCTGGACAGACCCACACCACCGCCGGTCGTGCAAGATCAGACGAGAGAATCTGGCCAGTGCCGGATACCACGCAGCACCGAGCGGATCCTTCCACTCATCTTCGACGTTGTTCTGGTAGTCGAGCTGCCATGCCAAGTCTGGACCCTCGCCAGCCACCTGGTAGGTGATAAAGGTTCCGTCTTCAGTCTTCGCGTAACGGGTGTCAGGGGTCTCCACGGGCGCATCTTTACCTTGGGGCTGCCGGCAGGCAAGTTTGGACGTCACCGCCCGGCGGGTGAGATGGCAGCGGGCACCTGGGCGGACGGGAATCGAACCCGCCTGAGAGGCGGCGTTAGCCGCCGGCGGTTGAGATAAGGCTCGGGCCTCGGGCGAAGTCCGCAGGAGCTTGGCGGAGGCGGACGGGAATCGAACCCGCCGGCCGGGGATCGCCCGACCCACCGGTTTTGAAGACCGGGAGGGACACCAGCCCCCTTTCGCCTCCATGGAAATGGCAGAACCTGCATAGTAGGGCTCTGAAAAGGGAATACGACCACCCAAGGCGAACGACTGAGCGTGGACCGAAAAGTCACGCTTGTAGGGGGATATGAGCAGCGCTAGTCGGACGGCAAACTTGGTGAGCCCCGCCGGGCCCAGCCTCCAAAATCTCGATGACATCGAACTCGTAGCGGAGGTACGCGCGGGACGGGAGCGAGCCGTGGAGGTCCTGCTTGCTCGCTATCGCAACTTCGCTCGAAGCAAGGCCCGCAGCTATTTCCTTGCGGGCTCCGACCGGGAGGACGTCGTCCAAGAGGGCATGATCGGGCTCTTCAAGGCAATCCGCGACTTCGACCTCATGCAGGACACCCCCTTCAGGGCCTTCGCCGAGCTCTGCATCTCACGGCAGATTCTGACGGCGATCAAGACCGCCAACCGACACAAGCATCAGCCGCTCAACTCCTCGGTCTCGCTCGACGGGCCCGCCTACGGTGACGATGAGTCGAGCTCGGTGGGGGACCACCTGATGTCTCCGGCTCAAGCCAGCGACCCGGCGGAGCTGGTGATCTCGGCCGAGGAGATCGAGGCGCTGCGGGACTCGATGAGCCGCAACCTCACGGAGCTCGAGGGCGATGTACTCAGGCTCTACATGGACGGAAACTCCTACGAGGAGATTGCGGGGACGCTCGGCAACCACGTGAAGTCGATCGACAACGCCCTTCAGCGCATCAAGCGCAAGCTCCAACGCCACATCTCGCAGCGCAACGAAATCGAGTAGCAGCGAGTCTTACTCGACAGCGCCTATCTCTTGCGGTAGCCCATGATGCCGGCGTAGATCACGCCCCCAGCGGCTCCGATAACCAAAGAGAGCAGAACCGCTATGACGACACCATCCAGCGGCAGGTCCAGCAACGTCCCCCCCGTCTAGAGAAGTTCCGAGAGTAGGTTAGAGCCGATGGATCAGAAAATCACACACCACGCTGAGGTCGAGCTTCGCCGTCCCATTCTGATCGCCGCGTTCCGTGGATGGAACGACGCGGGCGACGCCGCCAGCTTTGCCGCATCTCATCTCGGACGAGTGTGGTCCGCGACCGAGTTCGCCTCGATCGATCCCGAGGAGTTCTACGACTTCCAAGCGGTGCGGCCCCAGGTCGAGCTCGTCGACGGGTTGACCCGAAAGGTGACCTGGCCTTCGAACGAGTTCATGGCGGCGGAGCTCTCGAGTGCAGCCCAGGACGTCATCGTGCTGGTTGGTACCGAGCCCAACCTCAGGTGGCGCACCTTTTCGAACCTCATCGTCGAGGTAGCGAAGGCCCACGAGGTTGGTCTCGTACTCACGCTCGGAGCGTTGCTGGCCGATGTCCCGCACTCGCGTCCCGTGCCGATCACCGGTACGGCCGTCGACCCCGAGCTCATCAAACGTTTGAGCCTTCAACGCTCGCGCTACGAGGGGCCGACGGGCATCGTCGGCGTGCTTCACGAGGCGTTCGCCAAGGCCGACATCGATTCCGCGAGTCTGTGGGCCGCGGTGCCTCACTATCTTGCCGTCAGCCCGAACCCCAAGGCCGCGCTTGCACTCGTCGAGCGAGCAACGAGGCTGGTCGGCGCGGCCGCCGAGATCGACGACCTCCAGCGCGCATCGATGGTCTACGAGGAGCGGGTTACCGAGATGGTTGCAGGCGATGAGGACGTGCAGGATTACGTCAAGATGCTCGAGGACCGCAGCGACGAACAGCAGGACCTCGAAGAGATGGATCCGAGCCAGATGCCGTCCGGCGACGACATAGCCGCCGAGCTAGAACGCTTCCTGCGCGACAAAGGCGAGAGCTAGGCCCCCGAGCGGGGTTAGAGGCCGGGCCAGTCTTTCTTGTTTTCCTCGACCTCGGGCCACTCCGACGTCTTCTTGGGACCCGACGACCCAAGCACGTCGCCTAGATCTCGTTTGCCTGCGATCTCGCCGGTCGCGCTGATCAGCTCGTCGAGCGAAGCTCGCTTCTTTCCCTCGACCCGAATGCGGAGCGCGGCGAGCACATCGGCATGATGATCGTCGAGCCCCTGGTTGCGATCGATCTCGGCCAGCGCGTCGGCCGCCTTCTGAAAGAGCTTGCGATCCTCGCGTGCGCGGAGCCTCAGTTCCTCGAGTTCGTTGGGTCCGTTCATCGGTTAAGCGTAAATCCTCGTGGCCATCACGGGGGCGCGAAGACCGGTTCCTGCACCAGCTTCCGCTTGTTGCGCAGGAACAGGGTGAGCCATGAGGCGGCCCCGACGATGCCGAGAGGAATGAAGATCTCGGGTCCGACCAACTCGAGAGCCCCGTAGGCCAGCGCGGCGGTCGCCGCCGCGCACGGAATCGTCAGCACCCAGGCCCACACCACGCGTCCCGTCAGCCCCCATCGCACCGCGGAAAACCGGTTGGTAGCACCGACCCCAACGACCGCGCCGGTGATCGTATGGGTGGTCGAAACCGGAATGCCCAGCGCAGCCGTGCCAAACAGCGTGATCGCGGCTCCCGACTCGGCCGAGAATCCTCCGATGGGGTGAAGCTTGGTGATCTTCGAACCGAGCGTGTGCACGATTCGCCAACCTCCACATAGCGTCCCGAGCGCAATGGCGGTGTGAGCTGCCAACACGATCGGAAGGGATACCTCGAAGTCGGCTAGCGGAGCACTCTGGTCGATGAGGATGACCGCCGCGATGATGCCCATGGTCTTCTGGGCATCGTTGGCACCGTGCCCCAGCGAGTAAGCGGCCGCCGACACCAGTTGCATCTTGCGGAAGGTCCAGTTGGCACCGCGCAGGGTCGCCCACCCTCGGCTCATCAAACCCTGCGTCACGAACATGACGACGTTCATCAAGATGACGCCGAACAGCATTCCCAGTAAAGGTGAGATGAAGATGAAGGCGACGATCTTCCAGATGCCCGAGTAGACGAGCGCGTCGAAACCCTTGGCGGCGATCGCCGCACCCGCCAGTCCGCCCACCAGAGCATGTGACGACGACGCCGGCAGCCCGTAGTACCAGGTCAGAAGATCGAAGAAGATTGCGCCGATCAAAGCGGCCAGAATGACCTCGAGACTCGCGACCTCTTGGATGTTGATGGTTCCGGTACCGATCGTCTCGGCGACGGCGGTCGAGAACACCAAGAAGGCGACGAAGTTCCAGAACGCGGCCCAAGCGACGGCGTAGCGAGGCGACAGAACGCGCGTCGCCACCGCGGTCGCGATTGAGTTCGCGGCATCGTGGAACCCGTTGACGAAGTCGAAGGCCAGGGCGACGGCGATGATCACCCAGGCCTCAAGGGAAAGACCGGCGAACTGATCCATTAGCTTTGCTTGAGCACGATCGTCTCGACGGTGTTGGCGACATCCTCCAAGCGATCGATCGCTTGCTCGATCGACTCGATGATGTCCTTGAACTTGAGCACATCCATCGCGCGGTGGTCGCCCGAGAACAGTTGGGCGATCGTGCGGCGATATGAGCGGTCGCCTTCGTTTTCAAGCCGATTGATCTCGACCCAGTACTCCTCGAGGTTCTTCATCTTGCGAAGTCGAGGCATAGAGGTTGCGGTCTTGTCGGCAGCCTCACCGAGCGTCTCCGCAAGCGAGATCATTCCCGGCAGCGGCTGCACGATCTTGTGAAGCTGCAGATACTCCGCCGCCGCCTCGATATGGTCCAGCACGTCGTCGAGGCTCGAGGCGAGCAGATGGATGTCCTCGCGATCGAACGGCGTTACGAAGGTCGTGTTGAGCCGGCGAATGATCTCGTGAGTAATCTCGTCACCCTCGTGCTCCATATCGAGTATCCGCCCGGTCTTGCGGTCGACATCGCGGTAGTCCTTGAGCAAATCCAGCAGTGTGGCGGCCCCCTGCTGGACCTTGTTGGCCATGTCCTCGAAGAGCTCGAAGAACGAACCTTGGGCCGGCACGATACGTAGACGCATTTTGCTAGCTCTCCTCAACGAAAGTGAACGCCATGTGAACGCCGACGGGAGAATAGCCGCCATTTGCCTCCCCCGGCTGCAAGGTGCGAGAAATTCCCGCCGCTCAGGTTTAGGGGTCCTGGAGCGGGACAGAAAAAGCTCAGGCCAGCAGTACCTCTTTGAAGCCCCGGGGTTACCTTCCCGCCCCGGGGCTTCGTAGTGCCCGAATGTCTTTCTCCCTCCGGCCCCCCCGGGTTTTCTGTGCCAGGAGCGCGCTGGGGCGGGAGCTCCCGCGCTCAAAACGCGAGGCCGGCTTTCTTTGTGCCAGGAGCGCGCTGGGGCGGGAGCTCCCGCGCTCAAAACGACAGGGGTGTAAGTCACTCTGTGGGGTCGCGAAGTTCCCCCGTTCGGGGGAATGACGAGGGGCCCCCATTCTGGCAAAAGTTAGTAGCTCTCTTCGCGGGGAGTAACCGACCGACTGCAAACGAGTGCTCTCGAGATCGAGGGCGTGTGGAGGAGGAGCATTGCCGGGCACGAGATCTGTCTACGCGAATCTTGCGACGGGGGGCCTAGACGTGACCCTCGACTCGCTCCTCGCGGCCGTGGACGGTCACGACAGCTACACCCACGGGCACTCCTTGCGGGTGAGCCAGAGCTCGGCGGACATCGCCGAGGCGATGGGATTCGAGGCGGATGCGGTGGCGCTCGTCCGTGACGCCGGCCTGGTCCACGACATCGGGAAGATCGCGATCCCCGACGCTCTGCTTCGCAAGTCGGGCCTCCTGACCCAGGAGGAGTTCGAGCTGCTGAGCCTCCACCCGGTGCTGGGCGCGAGCATTCTCGCCCGAACCCCGACGCTCAAGCACCTGGTGCCGGCCGTGCTCCACCATCACGAGCGATGGGACGGCAACGGCTACCCCGCAAAGCTCGCAGGCGCGGAAATCCCGATCGAGTCCCGCATCGTGTTTGCCGCCGACGCTCTGGACGCCATGACCTCCGATCGTCCTTACGGCGTCGTATTCAGCTTCGAGGACGCGCTTACCGAGCTGCGACGCTGCTCGGGTCGGCAGTTCGATCCCGACGTGATCGAGGCCCTGCACGACGTGATCGGTGTGGAACTTCTGCACTCCGCCTCCGGAGCACCGAAGGCAGACAAGGTGGTTCGCAGCCTCGCCCTCTGATACGTGGCCCGGTTGGAGGGCACTGCGGGCTGGGAAGAAAGGGGTTGGTCGTCAGGCGGCCACCCCCTTTCTCTATGTGGCCCGCCTTTTCGTGCTTCCGAGGAGGCTAGTCTCCGGCGATGCCCGACGCCCTGATGGTGACCTCTTCGTTCCTGCCGGGGCGCGGAGGAATCGAGAGCTATCTCGCGGAGCTGTGCGAGCTGGTCAGGCCGCGCCTGGCGGTCCTAGCCCCGCCGGAGCGCGATGGCATCAAGCTCCCCGCGGATCTCGGCTATCCGGTCCACGGCTACGAGGGCCGCTCGCTGCTTATCCCGAGTCGAGCCGTGGCGCGAGCGATCCGCGATCTTGCGGCGAGATATCACACCACCAAGGTCGTCCTGGGGACGCCGTGGCCGCTGGGGCTGCTCGGCCCCCAGCTCCAATCGGAGGGCCTTCGCTATGCCGTCATCGTCCACGGGGCCGAGCTGTTGGTGCCGGCAGCCGTTCCCGGCCTTCGGCGGAGGCTGGCGCGCTCGATGGCCGGGGCCGACCTGCTCCTTCCGGTCAGCGACTTCACCGGCGACGTTCTGCGGGACCTCATCGGGAGGCCGGGACTGCTCATGCCTCCGATCGAGCGCCTCCGCGCACGCGTTGATCTCGAGCGGTGGCGCCCAGACGTCGACACGACGGTGGTGCGCGCCCGCCTCGGCCTCGAGCCGGCCGACAAGGTCGTGTTGTGCTTCGGCCGCCTCGTAAAGCGCAAAGGTGTGGACCGGCTGATCAAGGTGCTCCCTCGCATCAACGAGCGAGTGCCCGAAGCCGTGGTGATCGTCGCGGGAACGGGTCCCGAAGAGGGCAAACTCGAAAAGCTCGCGAAGGCATCACCGGGTCGCGTGATCATCGCGGGACGGATCCCGGACGAGGATGCGCCGGCTCTCTACGCGCTGGCCGACGTGTTCGCCTTGCCGGTGGTCGACCGCTACAGAGGACTCGAGATAGAGGGGCTCGGCGTCGTGTTACTCGAAGCCGCAGCTTGCGGAACCCCGTGTGTCACCGGCCGTTCGGGCGGAACACCGGAAGCCGTCGTCGACGGTATGACCGGCTACGTCATCGACGCCGCCGACCTCGATGAGCTCGGTGGACGCATCGTCCATTTGCTCGAGCGTCCGCAGCTTGCGCGCACCATGGGACTGCGGGGACGCGAATACGTGGCCAAGGAGTTCTCAACATCCGGTGGGCCTGAACCGCTTCTCGCCTGGCTCGACAACCGTCTACGATGAAAGGACGTTCCCTCTCCATAAGGGGTGGTCCATGGAACTTCGAGTGATGGCGCCGGGCGACGACCTGAAGGACCAGGACATCGATCTCATCGAGAAGGACCTCAACAAGATCGACAAGCGACTCGTCAGCTATGACCTGGTGAGAGCCGACGTGCGCATTGCTCAGAACGGGAGCACCGAAAAGAAGGTGACGCTGGAGGTTCACTACGGGCGCCAGCACATCATGGCGAAGGCCGAGCATCAGAAGTTGGGTCAGGCCGTGCGGGCCGCTAGGGACGACATCCTCAGACAGATCAACGATCGTTCGCGTGGAGGCCACAGCTCTTTTACCAAGGGCCGATGAGCCTCAGATGAGCTCGCGCGAGGCGCATCCGGCTCGCCGCGGTGCGGGCTCCGCCGGACCGCACAACAAGCGCGATCGTCGTGAGGACATTCTCAAGACCAGCCTCCATCTGTTCGCCACCAAGGGCTTCCACGGCACCTCCATGCGGGACATCGCGCGCGAGGCAGATATCACCGAGGGCCTCATCTACCACTACTTCGCGGGCAAGCGCGATCTGTTTCGAGCCATCATCGAGGAGTACTCGTTTCTTCCGGTCTTACGCACGCTCCCCGAGCTTGCCGGTCAGCTAGATCTGCGAGGGCTGCTGCTAGTCCTCGCCCGCGGCTTCTTCGACGTGCTTCACCAGAACACCGAACTGACGCGTCTGCTGTTGCAGGAGGTTCAGATCTTCCCCGAAGAGAAAGAGGCGTTCTTTTCGGATGCGGTAGGGCAATCGATCCGCGAGCTCGCCGACATACTCGACGACCGCATGAACGAGCGAGCGCGCACCCAGGTCGATCCACAAGTAGCAGCCCGCTTGTTCTTCAACTCGCTCCTCGCGTTCTTCGTCGAGCAGGAGATCCTGGGAGGCAAGCACATACTTCCAGCCGACGAGAACATCTACATCGAACACTTGGTCGACATGTTCACGAAACGGCTGGGATCGGGAAAGCCAAAGCCCTCGGGCCCCTCACTGGTGGGCTGACCCCCAATCGCGTTCTGAGCGCGGGAGCTCCCGCTCCAGCGCGCTTTTCGCACACAAAACGAGGGGTTAGGCGGCGGGAAGCGCCGGGACCTGCTCCAGGACGCCTTCCATGATGTCCTCGAGCGAGTCGCGCCACCTTCCCGCGGGAAGCCTCGCCAGCTCCTCGAGCGCCTCTGCCTTGAAAGCTGCGGCCATGTCCGCGGCGTCACCGAGAGCCCCAGTCGAGATCAAGGTCGGAAGCACGTCGTCGAGATCTCTCTCCCCTCCGGCCAGCCGGCTCATCAGCGAACGATCCCGAGCACAGGCCAGCAGGACGGGAACCGTGAATACCCCGGCCTTCAGGTCCGTGCCCGGCTGCTTGCCGGTCACCGCTGGATCGCCCAGAAGATCGAGTAGGTCGTCCACGATCTGAAAGGCCAGACCGAGCTTCTCGCCGTAGCTAAGCAGCCCCGCGCGCTCGGAGTTCCCGGCTCCGGAGGTCGCCGCCCCCAGCTCGCAGGAAGCGCGAAACAGCGCCGCGGTCTTCAGGGTGATCGTATGGATGTAGTCGCCTACCGGCCGGTTCGGGTCGCCGAGCGAGGCCGTCTCGACGATCTGCCCCTCACACACCCTGGCGATGGCGCGAGCGAGAATGCCGGGAACCTCGCCTCCCGCATCGGCTCCGAGCGCGCAGCCACAGGCAAACAGATAGTCGCCGGCCAGCACCGCCACCTCCGTGCCCCACTTGCTATGAGCGGTTGGGACACCGCGGCGCGTCTCCGTGGAATCCATGACGTCGTCGTGGTACAGCGTTGCGAGATGAACGAGCTCGACCGCGGCCGCCGAGAGGTCGGTGGCCTGTGTTCCGGCTCCTCCTACGTGAGACGAGAGCAACACCAACGCGGGACGGACGCGCTTGCCGCCAGCCTTGATCAGGTGAAGGCAGGCCTCACTCACCAGACGATGCCGGGACGCGCCCGCGGTTTCTTGAAGAAGGTTCTCGACGCGCTGCAAGTCTGTTGCGAGCCAGCTCGAAGTCGACACTATTCGCCCACCACCTGGATGCAGTAACGACGTGGCCGAGACGAATCGAGCTCGACGAACAACACTCGCTGACCGGCGCCAAGGAGCAAACCACCATCGAGGACCGGTATGCACTCAGAAGTCTTGCCTGCAAAGACATGAAAGAGGTGCGACGGCGCGTTGGGGAGCTCGTCCTCGGTCATGTTCTCCGTCCGGATCGAGAAGTCGTCGTGCTGGTAGTAGAGATCGTCGGGGGCGAGGTTGTGCATGGCCTCCTCGAGCTGCTTGACGATCTCGATACCCCCATCGCTGATCATGACCGAGCAGGTCGTGTGCGGCGAGAACACCAACACGCTCCCGCGACTAACACCCGAAGAGCGAGCTACATCGGCCACCTCTTCGGTGATGTCGAGAGCGTCGAGCCGGCCGCCCGTCTTGGTTTCAAACTCCTCGAATGCAATCACCTCGACATTTTCACCGACCCCGGCTAGAAACGGTTTGGGCATCCGTTAGGCACACCTGATCGAATGTTCAGGCGGATGTGAGAGGCTGGGTGGCTGTCGGGGAAGTTGGGTAAGCAGGAAGAACGCAATCAAGGAGGGGTCTGATGGGTTCGCTGGTAAAGAAAGCGGTAGCCGCTGTGGCAATCACCAAGGGTGTCGGCAAGATACGCGAGATGCGTCGTCCTCAGCCGTCCCTGTGGTCGCGGCTGGCTCCCGTCCTCGGAATCGCAGCGCTGGGTGCGGGCGCGTTCTATTTGAACAAGACCGGCAAGCTTCAGCCGATGGTCGAAAAGGCGAAGGACATGACGACCAACACCAAGAACACCTCGATACTCGACGACAGCCTACGCGAGCCGTCCGCGGCGGCAACCTCCTAAGCTCCCCCGGCCTGCTCATCTATCGCGGTCGCCCGAACTGCGGTACAACTCGTAGATGGGAGACCAGGTCGTTCCGTCGCCTCCGGCTCCGCCACCGTCGTTCCTGAGCGGCGAGCGGTTCTCAATCCTGTGCGAGATCGAACCCTCGCGCCGTCCCAACATCGATCACGTCCGCAAGCAGATCGACGTACTCAATCCGGTGGTCGACGCGTTCCTCATCCCCGACAACCATCTAGGCCGCGCCACTGTGTCGAGTGTCGCCGTCGCCCACGAGGTCGCCTACATGGGCGGACGGTCGATCGCCTGCGTCAACGCCCGCGACCGCAACTTGCTGGGTTTCCGGCGCGATCTCTTGACCGCTGCGGCTTACGGCGTCGACCACTTTCTGTTCGTTTACGGCGATGCGCCCAAGGAAGGACGCCGTACCGAGGATCTCACGGTGCGAGGAATGATCAACGAGGTTCGCAACTTTGGCACCGGAGCCCTGTTCGAGGGCTATGCCGACTTCAAGATCGGCACCGTGGCGAAAACGGGCAAGCCGTTGACGTGGAGGTCGGCCGCTGACTTTCTCTTCGTACAGATCACGTACGCGCCGCGCCGGCTCATCCAGTGGCGCGAGTCGCTCAACTTTCAGGGCCGGGTGTACGTCGGCGTCCTCGTTCTCGCCAGTGCCCGCATGGCGCGTCGCATCAACGCGACGATCCCTGAGATTCGAGTTCCTGAACGCGTCATGGACAAGCTCGAGTCTGACCCCGAGTATGGCATCGACTTCGCCATCGAGCAGATCGAAACCATCAAGGACTCGGGCCTCTTCGACGGAGTTCACCTGGTTCCGGTGACGCGCTACCGGCAGATCGCCGCCCGCCTAAGCGACTTCCCGCGCTAGAGGGTCTAATCCGCTAGGGCCGGTAGGTATACGGATACGGCGGTGCCACGGCTCGGCTCAGTCTCAACGGTGATGCCTCCTCCGGACTTGGCCACCGTCGAAAGCACGCTGCTGAGCCCGAGGCCGGTGCGCTCGCCTTTGTTCTTGGTGGTGAAGAAGGGCTCGAACATTCGTGCTTTCACCTCGGGGATCATCCCGGCTCCGCTGTCGCTGACGGTTACGCGCACGTAGCGTCCGCGGGTGAGTCCGATTCCGTCATCGGGAGCATGCACCGAGTGGTTGTCCGCAGTGATCGACGCCGTCCCTTCGCCCCCCATCGCGTCCGCCGCGTTGGAGGCCAGGTTCAGCAGCATGAGCTCACACTCGTTGCGATCCACCACGACCGTCCACAGCCCTTCGGCGGAATCGATCTTGAGTTCGACCCGCCGTCCCAGCCGCATCATGAGCAGCGCCTCAACCGACAGGATCAGCTCGCCAAGGTTGACCGGCTGGGGATTGAATTCCCCCTTGCGAGCGAAAGCCAACAACGCTCTGGTAAGCCGGGAACCTCGATCGGCGGACCTCAGCATCGTTTGTATGAGCTCGCCACGGAGCTTCTCGTCAGGATGTCTCGATATGGTCTGGGCACAGCCCTGAATCACGGCCAGGATGTTGCCGAACTCGTGCGCGACCTGTCCACTGAGACCGCCTACGACCTCCATCCTTGAAGCATGGTACGAGCGTTCCTCCAACAGATGGCGCTCGGTCACATCGCGCTCGTTGACAACTAGCCCTCGGATCTCGGGGTCGTCCACCAAGTTGTGAATAGCGACCTCGAGCCAGCGCCACGATCCATCGGCGTGGCGGGCACGCAGCTCGAAGGACGCCTCCCCTCTGGGCTCATCGAGCAGTTCAGCTAGAAGAAGTCCCACCCGGTGTTGGTCGTCGGGATGGACGAAGTCGAACCCCGCTCTCCCGATCAGTTCCTCGGGCTCGTAGCCCAGGACCCGCTTTATCGAGGGGCTTACGTAGCGAACCGATGCGTTCGGGTCGCAGATCGCGACCACGTCACCGGAATTCCGGAGGAGCGATCGAACGCGGGCCTCGATGCGCCTTTCTATCTCTTTTGCGAGATCGCTCGTGTGATTCTTCTCCAACAGCCACAACCCCCCACGCTCCCAACAAGAGCCGTTCCCCCAGCACCGGCCGTTGCCGTAATTTTCCACTATAGCCAGAGGGGCGAGCCGCGTCGGAAACGTCGGTCCAGTCTAGTTTCCCAGAGGAAAAGGGCCGCCCGGTGGGCGGCCCTTGATCTTGACGTTGTTCGGCTAAGACGCTCGGCGGGCGCGGGCGCGACGACGCTTGAGCGAAGCGCGCTCCTTGTCCGTGAGACCGCCCCAGATTCCGTACTTCTGGTTGGTGTCCATAGCGAACTCGAGGCACGGCTCGGCGACGGGGCAGCGCTGGCACACGGCCTTGGCGCGCGCCTCGCGCGCTTGCTTCTCGAGTTCGGACTCACCCTGATCGGGTCCGAAGAACAACGTGTTTTCGTATTCGCGGCAGGCGGATTCCTCCTGCCAGTCGAGCTTCTCGACGGGATCCATCACGTGGACGGAGACCTCCTTACTGGTGCTGCAGACGGCTGCAGCCGGTGCTTTTGTTGTGTCCAGCCGTCCTTCGGCTAAACGGGCGTTCTGGGATTCCTATTCCTCGGAACATGCCGTTTACCTGCGCAAATAGCGGCTATAAGGGCCTTTGGGGCGAACGGCTCCAAGGCGTTCGAATCCAAGTGTCCACTACCTTCTGGAGGGCGTCAATGCCTGAAGAGAGAGAAAGATTGTCTGGCAAGACCAAAGAGGCGGCCGGAAAGGCGACCGGCGACAGACGCCTCGAGGCCGAGGGAAAGACCCAGCACGACACGGCCGAGGGCAAGGCGAAAGCCAAAAGCGCCGTAGACAGAGCCAAGGGGGCCGTCGAAGGGATCAAAGAGGCGTTCAAGAAGGACAATCGCTAGCCGCACCGCAGCGCGGAAGACCGGCTCTCGCCGAGCCGGTCTTTTCGCGCCGAGGAACAAAAGGCCATTTGCGATTGTTTGTTGCAACATCCACCACCACACAGAGAGGAAGCCATAAATGTCCGAAACGCGCGCTGTCCTCGAGAAGTACTCCGTCGTCGCCGTGGTCGGCATCTCAACGGATCCCTCGAAGGCCGCGCACCGGATTCCCAAAACGCTCAAGCAGGCCGGCTTCAAGGTCATCCCCGTGAACCCCACAGCCGAGGAGGTCCTGGGCGAAAAGGCCTATCCGACCCTCGCCGACATCCCCGAGCAGGTGGAGATCGTGGACGTCTTCCGCCCTTCCGAGGACGCGGCCGACATCGCACGTGAAGCGGTCGAGATCGGAGCGAAGGCTCTGTGGCTGCAACTCGGAATCACCTCCGACGAAGCGCGCACCATCGCCCTGGATGCCGGGCTCGACTACATCGAGAACCACTGCATGGGACACGAAACGAGCGTGCTGGGGATCACGAAGCACTAGTGGACTACGGGCGACCTCCAGCCTTCGGCGGCAACCTGACCCCGACCGCCGACTTCCCGGCGGCGAGGGCGACCGCTCAGACGATCGATCGAGCCGGGCTCGATTTCATAGGCGTCCAGGACCATCCCTACCAGCGCCGCTTTTTCGACACGTGGACCTTGATCGCGTCGCTGGTGCCGCTCACCGAGCGAGCTCACTTCGTTACCGACGTGGTCAACCTCCCGCTACGGCCCGCCCCCATGCTCGCAAAGGCCGCAGCCAGCTTCGACGTCATCAGCGAAGGCGCATCGAGCTCGGCCTCGGCGCCGGCGGTTTCCCCGAGGTCGTGCGCGCCATGGGCGGACCTGAGCGCAACCCGGCCGAGCGCGTCGACGCGCTCGAGGAGGCGATCTCGGTGATGCGGCTGATGTGGTCCGACGCTCCGTCCGTCCGTTACGAGGGCGAGTACTACTCGCTTCACGGATACAAGCCGGGGCCCGCGCCGGCACATTCGATTGAGATCTGGCTCGGAGCCCTCGGCCCCCGCATGCTTCGTCTGACCGGAGCGAGCGCCGACGGATGGATCCCCTCGCTGTCGTACGTCCCACCGCAGAAGGCTCTCGCCCTCAACGCCAGGATCGATGAGGCCGCCGACGAAGCAGGTCGTGAGCCATCCGACATCCGCCGCGCCTACAACGTCATGGGTGTCATCGACGCGGAAGGCGAGGGCATCAGGGGTCCGGTCGAGCTGTGGGTCGAGCGACTGACGGGCCTCGTGCTCGAGATCGGGATGGACACGTTCTTGTTCTGGCCAACCGGCGGCGACATCGTCGACCAGCTCGAACGCTTCGCCCACGAAGTAGCCCCTGCAGTGAGAGAAGCGGTGGCCAAGGCGAGAGCTTGACCTCTTTCCCTTCTTGAACCCACGGCGGTAGGCGGGGGATCCGTGTGGCCGGGGTGGTTGGGTGGTATCCCTCACCCATGGTTACCGAGCGGAGTCATCTCGTACCCGATCCTCTCAGGCGGGCAGGACTGTGGAGCGCCTACTTGCTGCTCGCGCTGGCCGGGGCGCTGACGCTGCTGTATCTGATCGTGCGGCTGCGGCTCCTGATGATCCCGATCTTCGTGGCGCTGCTTATCACCACGCTGCTGGCACCGCCCGTACAAAAGCTGAGGGCCCGCGGGTGGAAGCCACTGGCCGCTACGTGGACGGTCCTACTCGCCTCGATCCTGTTGCTCACTGCCGTCTTCGCAGTGCTGGTCCCGCAGTTCACCGGCCAGCTCGACGAGATGCGCACCAGCGCGAGAGAGGGCTTCGACGAGGTGGTGACCTGGCTCGGCGAGGGCCCCCTCGAGCTCAGCGAGCAGGAGATCACCGACTATCTCGATCAGGCCGGCCAGCGAATCCAGGAAAACTCCGAACAGATCACCGGAGGCGTCCTCGCGGGCGCGATCAACACCTTCGAATTCATCGCCGGCATCCTGCTCGTATTCGTACTGGTGTTCTTCTTCATGAAGGACGGGCCCGAGATCGCCGACTGGTTCCGGCGGCAGGTCCGGCGAGACAACCGGCCGCACGTAGAAGAGATGGGGCGTCGAGCGTGGTCAACACTCAGCGCCTACGTGCGAGGCACGGCGATCATCGCCTTGGTCGACGCGGTGCTCATCGGCCTCGCTCTTGTGCTGGTTGGAAATCCGCTATGGATTCCTCTCGGAGTCCTTACCTTCTTCGGCGCGTTCTTTCCGATCGTGGGTGCGGTGGTGGCGGGGGCCCTGGCCGCGCTGGTGACACTGGTAACCAACGGCTTCACGCCGGCTCTGATCATCACCGGGGTCATCGTGGCCATCCAGCAGATCGAGGGTGACGTCCTCCAGCCGATCGTGATGGGCAAGGCGGTGAGGCTCCACCCGGTGGTGATCCTCATGGCGTTGACCGCGGGAGGCGTGCTGGGAGGCATTGCGGGAGCTTTCGTCGCCGTTCCCGCGGCTGCGGTCGCGGCCAACGTGGGCAACTACGTCAAGCTCCAGGTGCGCGGCGAGAAGGACGTCACCGAGAGGGACGAGGAAGCCACCAAGGAGATCGGGACGGAAAACTGACCCGAGCGCGGCGGGCTGTGCGATTACCTACATCGCCGTCGCTCACCCGACTGATGTGTCGCAGATCAACCCGTGGCTCGTTCCCCTTAGTTACTCGAACCTGAGCAGGGTCGCGCGCCGCAAGGCGTCGCCGACGATGATGCAATCCGAGGGTCGATCGACCGGGCAGCGGTTGATCTCGACTCGGTTCGTCGCTCCAACGAAGGTTAGGAAGCCGAATTCTCGAGCGTCGGGCGACCAGCGAACGTTGAGCACCCCCGGCAGATTCGAGGTGTAGGGGGTGACCCCGCCGTCTGCGGCATCGACGACCACGGCTCGCGCCCGGGTGCGACCTTCGTTGAGCACGGCCGCAGCAAAGCGGCGAGAGTCCGGCGCCCAGGCCCCCTCCGCGAGTACGCCCGGGCCGATATGGATCCCGGTCTCGTCGTTGGTCTCGAGATCTATCAGGGCAGCCTCCCCGGGCGCGCTCCGTACGAGGTAGCGGCCGTCGGGCGACGCGTCCCACAGCTCGCTGGGGGGAAGGTCGAAGGTCTCCAAAGTTCCGTCCGAGCCCACGCTGTAAGTCGCCGAGAGATCGTGGGCGTCGGCGAACAGCACCCTCTCTCCCGACCACGCGAGAAGGTTGAGGCGGCCCGGTTTCGTCAACACGGTCCGCTCACCCGTAATCACGTCGTAGGTCACGATCTCGAAGAGGCCTCTGCAATTCTCACCGGAGCACCGGCGCTCGACGATGGGCCGGAGGTAGGCGAGTTTGGGCAACGCCGGGTGCCACAGCGGATTGAAGCCATCGCCGATCTCTCGGTCTTCGCTGGTGTCTACGTTGATGACGCGCAACACAGGGTCGGAGACGAAGTCGGGCTCCTGCTCCGTTTGGGGAGTGCGCGGCACCACGTACGAGAGCCAGGGAGTCACCGGGCTGGCATGGACGTCCAGCGTGGGCATCCGCCCGATGCGCCGGGTCGTTCCCGAGTCGAAATCGAGGCTGGCGAGGGCCTTGCCGCTGAGGTACAGCGCTCCCGTCGTGGGACCACCGATGATTGCGGGCTTCGATTGCTTGACCTCGGGGCGCTCGCCATCGGAGGCGGAGCTGTTCCGGAGCACGCTCAGGGCACCTGCGGCTGCTGCCGCGGACAGAGCGACCACGATGAGTACGGCGATCAGTCGCGTGGAGGGGTACACGGCTACAGTCTGGCGCGCCCGGCTAGACGGTTGGCGTCAATATCGATCGATCAGTCGGCGCCGGCGAGGTCGGCGACTTCGCCGGCCTGTTCGAAAGCCTCGACCTCGGCGAACGACGGCACCAACGAGCCCGCGCCCGGCACGGCCTGCGTGACCTCGCGCAAGGTCAGCGCGGTGGTGGTTCGAGACAGCAGTTGCCCGGTGCCTCGTGCCGTGGTCGTGCGGGACTTCTCGCCCCAGCACGGCATACCGTCGTCCGCGAGATCGCGGCCCCGCGAATCCCGCTTCGGCCACCACCAGAAGTGGCCGGCGGTCAGATCCCTGTTATGGATACGAAGGTCGAAGTGATTGTGGCTCTGGGTCGAGTAACACCCGATGCCGTGAACCTGGCTCCGCTTCGCAATGTTGCGCTCCCTGCGATTGTCGACCCCAACCATGCGGTTGTCGGCCGCGGTTCCGTAGAGATGCTGGCTGGCGCGTGCCCCTCCGATGCAGTCGTTGTAGGGCACGCTCCGGAAGCCGGAGTTGATGCCTACCGGCGCGGACCCGCCCTTCTTGCGGATAGCCTCCAGCCTCCACATCAATCGTTTGACATTCCGCTTGACGAGCCTAGGCCTTGACATTCCTCCGGCGAAGGTGCCCGCGTACGAGTTGGCCTTCGACCCGCACGACCCGTTGGAGTTCTGGGTGAACTCGACGTAGTCGAAGTGCTTGGTCGAGTGATCGGCGCTCTCGAGGTTCATCAGAATATGAAGATCCTTCATCGACGCGACCCCGTTGACGGGCCGGCCGTACGCGGCCTCGAAAGCCTTGACCGCGTCCGTGGTCTGCCTTCCGTAGTCGCCGTCGATCCCAAAGGTCCGCTGCTCGCCCGACGGATACCAGCCCGCAACGCGGACCTGCAGCGCCTTGACGTCTTTCCCCGTCCGCCCCGGCCTCAGCCGTGTCTTGAACTCGTATGCGTGCGCGGCGGGTGCGAGGGCAAGGCCCGCTACGACCGCAACGCCCGCGATGAATCCCACGTAACGCTTTGATCTCCCAGTCATGCTCGTTACTTCGGCGCCGCTCGGGCGTTGACTTAAATCACAACTTCCCCAAATCCCACAAACCATTTCTCTAATGCCAGAGTTGTAATTAGGGGCCCGACATGCTCCCTTTGGCTACTCGTCGCATATCATCCGGCTATGACCGAGGGGCAGCTCGTGCGAGTGGCGCTGATAGACGACCACGATATGTTGCGGCGCGGCATAAAGACGATGCTCGAGAGCGAGGGTGACATCGAGGTCGTCGGCGAGGCTTCCGACGGCGACCAGGCCATGAGACTGGTCGAGGAGGCGCTGCCCGACGTGGTGCTCATCGACGTCATCATGCCGAACAAGGACGGAATCGAGACGACGCGCGAGCTCAAGCACGCCTTCCCCAAGGTCGAGGTCGTGGTGCTCTCGGGCCACGACGAGCAGCAGTTCGTATTCGACGCGGTGAAGGCAGGCGCCTCGGGCTATTTGCTCAAGACGGCCGAGCTCGAAGAGGTCGTGCGCACGGTCCGGGCCGCCTCCCAAGGTGAGCACACTATCGACCCGGGCATGGCCGACCGCGTGCTGAACGAATTCCAGACCTACCAGTCGAACGAGGCTGCCGAGGACTTCCAACCGCTGACGCCGCGCGAGCGCGAGATCCTCAAACTCATGAGCGACGGACTGCCCAACAAGACCATCGCCTCGCGCCTGTCGATCAGCGAACGTACGGTCACGACGCACGTGGCGAACATCTACTCGAAGCTCCACGTCAACAATCGTGTGTCCGCCGTACAGGAAGCCATGCGTCGCCGTATCCTCGATTACACGCCCTAGCGTTACGCCATGGTTTGAGCCCAATGACAGACGTCAACGCTCGAATGCGATCGTTGCCTTCGGTCGAGCGCGTAGCGCTTGTACTCGCTAAGCAGGCTCGGCGGGACCACAAGAACAGTGAGGGTCACGGCGCGCAACCTCTGTTTGTCGATGCGGCCCGACGTGCCGTCGAGGCTTGCCGCGGCGAGATTCAAGGTGGGGCAGAGGCCCCCCGGTTCGATGATGTGGTCGAGCGCGCGGCTCGATTGTTAGACGACGTCGAACGCACTCAGCTGCAGCCGGTGATCAACGCTACGGGTGTATTGATTCACACGAACCTGGGTCGCGTTCCGTTGGGCGAGCGCCAGTTGGAGGCCATCGCGCGCATAGCCCGCGGCTATTCGAACCTTGAGTACGACCTGTCTGAAGGTCGAAGGGGCTCGCGCTACAGCCACGCCGGCGGACTGATCACCGCGGTGACGGGGGCCGAGTCCGCGCTGGTCGTGAACAACAACGCGGCCGCGGTGCTGCTGACGCTGGCCGCGCTGTGCACGGACAAAGAGGTCATCATCAGCCGCGGGGAGCTCATCGAGATCGGCGGCGAATTCCGAATGCCCGACGTGATGGCGCTATCGGGCACCCGGCTCGTAGAGGTGGGCACCACTAACCGAACTCACCTAGCCGACTACGAGAGGGCCATCACGGCCGACACCGGCGCGATCCTCAAGGTGCACCCCTCCAACTACAAGGTAGTGGGCTTCACCGCCGAGGTAACGGCTCGCGATCTTGCGCGGCTTGCCAAAGGTCGGGGCCTGCCGTTCGTGCACGACGTGGGATCAGGATTCATCGAAGCGGGTCAGGTGGCGCCCTGGGCGGTGGGCGAGCCGCCGATCGCCGACGCGCTGACGCAGGGCGCCGACGTGGTGACGTTCTCGGGTGACAAGCTACTCGGTGGGCCTCAGGCCGGAATCATCGCCGGCCGCTCCGACCTTCTCGGCAGAATCGCCAAGCACCCTTTGCTGCGTGCGCTGCGCGTGGACAAGATGACGCTGGCCGGGCTCGAGGCGACGCTCCTCGCCTATCTCGAACGGCAGGTAGACGAGCTCCCGCTGTGGTCGCTGGCCCTGACCCCGGCAGAGGAACTCCGAGAGCGAGCCGAAGGCGTCGCAGCGGCGGTGGCCGGCGACACGCTCAAGGCCGAGGCCGTCGCCACCCGAGCGGTCACCGGTGGCGGGTCGCTGCCGGGCGAGGAGATCGGCTCGTGGGCCGTGGTCCTGGCCCACTCCGAGCTCGGGGCCGATGAGCTGCAGGAACGCCTGCGCCGCGGCTCCCCTCCCATCATCGGCCGCATCGACGCCGACAGATTGGTACTCGATCTCCGCACCGTGGACCCCTCCGCCCTAAAAACCCTGACCCAACGCCTCACGTTCTAAACGCGGGAGCTCCCGCTCCAGCGCGTTTACGGCACAGAAAAACACCGGAGCCGCGTTCTTTGGTGCGTCAGCGCGCTGGGGCGGGACTGCGCGCGCTCAGAACGAGAGGCGTTCGGGGGCCGAGTAGAGGTTGAAGCGGTGGTCGCGGAGGAAGCCCACCAGGGTCAGGTTGAACTCGACGGCCACCTCGATGGCCAGGCTGCTGGGTGCCGAGACCGCGCACATCACCGGAACGCCGGCGACGACACACTTCTGAACGAGCTCAAAGCTGGCGCGGCCGCTGACGAGAACTATGTGGTCGGCCAGCGGTAGGCGGCCGTCGAGCAGAGCCCAGCCGATCAATTTGTCCAGCGCGTTGTGCCGCCCTACGTCCTCACGCAGAGCCACCAACTCGCCGGCCGTGCTGAAGAGCCCGGCCGCGTGCAGGCCCCCCGTTCGCTCGAAGATGCCCTGGGCGGCGCGCAACGACTCCGGCAACGAACGGATCACATCGATATCCACCTGCGGCCCATCGGCCACCGGCTTCGCGCTGGTCTGCAACTGCTCGATGCCAGCCTTGCCGCACACCCCGCACGCACTGGTGGTGAAGAAATGACGCTCGAGCGAGCGGAGGTCGAGCGGGCGGTCGGCTCGTAGGTGAACGTTCACGATGTTGTATTGCTGCTCTTCACCGAGGCCACGATCAACGCAGTAGGCGAGCTTGGTGACCTCGCTGCGGTCGGTCACCATCCCCTCGGCGAAGAGCCAGCCCGCCGCGAGCTCGAAGTCGTTTCCCGGCGTGCGCATCGTAACGGCGGCGGTGTGGGTCTGGGCGCCTTGAAGGAGCCGGATCTCGAGCGGCTCTTCGGTCGCCACCGCGTCGGAGCGCCGCACCACCTCGCCGTTGTCGAAGGCGTGCACCCGCGCCTTGACCGAGGCACCTGGTCGTCCGGTGCGCTCACGCTTGGCCTCGGCGGCGTCGTGCCGGGATCGATCTGCCGGCGCCATGAACTCCATCAAATCACGAGGTCGGGACCACGGATATCGTCGCTGGATGCACGTCATCGGAACGGCCGGGCACGTCGACCACGGGAAATCGACGCTGGTGCAGCACTTGACCGGGATCGACCCCGATCGCTTCGCCGAGGAAAAGCGTCGAGGCCTCACCATCGACCTCGGCTTTGCCTGGCTCCCGCTGCCGTCGGGCAACGAGATCGGGATCATCGACGTGCCCGGCCACGAACGCTTCATCAAGAACATGCTGGCAGGAGCGGGAGGCATGTCGGTGTGCTTGTTCGTGGTCGCCGCCAACGAGGGATGGATGCCGCAATCGACCGAGCATCTGGCCATCCTCGACGTGCTCGGCGTCTCCAGCGGAGTCGTTGCACTGACCAAGGCCGACACAGTCGACGAGGAGACGCTCGAGCTGGCGCGGGCCGAGGCCGGTGAATACGTCGAAAGAACCTCCCTATCGGGATCTCCGATCGTTGCCGTTTCGGCGGTGACAGGTGACGGCATGGACGATCTCGTGGCCGCGCTGGACGAGGCGACCACCAACGCTCCTCCGCCCGCCGATCGGGGGCGTCCTCGTCTGTGGGTAGACCGGGTGTTCACGATCGCCGGGGCCGGAACCGTGGTCACCGGCACGCTTGCCGGCGGCGGCCTCGAGGTCGGTCACGAGATCGAGATCTCGCCCGAGGGACGTCACGCTCGAGTGCGCACCATCCAGAGCCACAAGAAAGAGGTGGACGCGATCGGGCCGGGCCACCGAGTTGCGCTCAACTTGGCCGGGTTGGAACGTCAGGGAGCCGAGCGCGGCGACGCGGTCGTGCGCGCTTCCCAGTGGCGGCCCACTCACCTCGTTGATGCACAGGTGCGCGTGCTGCCGGAGTGGGCCGTGGGCCCCGACCACAACCTTTCGGAGAAAGGCTCCCACCTCCTCTACGCGGGCTCGGCGGAGACGCCCGTGCGCATCAAGCTGTTCGGGGCGGCCTCAATCGCTCCGGGCGAAACGGGCTTCGCTCAGCTGTTCCTCAGAGATCCATTGCCGCTGGCGCGCGGCGACAGGTTCGTCCTACGCGATGCAGGGCGGCGGCTTAGCTTTGGTGGCGGCATCGTGCTCGATCCCTTGGCGCGCAACGCGAGGCGTACAGATGAAGCGCACATCGCGCTGCTCCAACTTCTGGCCGGCGCCTCCGATGAGGACGCACTCGTCGCCCTTGTCAACGCCGAAGGAGCTTTGGCGATGCGTGATGCACGGCTTCGCTCGGGACTTGAAGCCCCGGGCGATGGCGTGCGCCGGCTGAGCGACCAGCTGGTGTCGGAGGATCGCTTCGAGGGGCTTTCCTCAGAGCTGCACACAGCCATCGCCGCGCATCACGCGAGCAACCCGCTCGAGAAAGGCATGCCGCGCGAGTCGGCGCGGGCCGCAACAGGCCTCGAAGGAGGAGCCTTCGACGCGCTCGTGGAGGCGATCCCTGAGGTGGTTTCCGAGGCGGCCGTAGTCCGCCTCGAGTCGCACTTGGTGAGCATGTCATCCGAACAACAACTCGCCCGAGATGAAGTGATCGCGGCGATCGAGAGCGGAGGCTTCACACCGCCCCTTAACAAGGACTTGGGAACCGACCCCGCGCTGCTGCGCGCGCTGGTTGATTCGGGAGAGCTCGTTCGGATCGGCGACTTCCATCTCACGGCCGCCCAATCGGCCGAAGCGCGCTCCAAGGTGCGAGCTCAGATCGAATCCGATGGACCGATGACGGTGGCGCAGATCCGAGACCTGCTGGGGACGTCGCGCAAGTACGCGGTTCCGTTGTGCGAGTGGCTGGACCAAACGGGGGCGACGCTTCGGCAGGGCGACACGCGCATCCTGGGACCCCGTCCCTGAACTCAACTGGAAGCTTTCGAATCGCCCGGCGGGCTGCCGGGCGAGGAAGACCTACTCTCCGGCGAGCGGGTCGCCGTGGGCCGGAACCCCTCCAACGAGGTCGCCGTCAGGAAGTGGACGTGGTCTGCCGCTCTGAAGTTCCTCGACGAGTAGATCTACGACCTTTGAGAGATCACCTGTGTCCCGAAATACCTCACGCTGCCGCGTCGCAGACGTTCCTCGTTCGAGGATCTCATCGATGCCCTTAAGCTCCTCGCTGCAACCAAGACGCTCTGCGGTTGGGGTGAGCCGCTCCACGATGTCGCTGATCGAACGTCGCAGCGACATCACGTTGCCTTCCTCGTCCCGGATGATCTCCGCCTCGAGCCCGTGCCGCGCGGCGCGCCACTTGTTCTCACGAATCGTCCAGGCATGGTGTTCGAACATGTCAAGGCCGGAGTTATAACGCTCGGCAAGCCAAACGACCAGGCATTGGGAGAGCGCGACTATCGATGCCAGTTCTCGAAGCGAGCTGATGCCGTCGCAGATGCGAAGCTCGAGCGTGCCGAAACCGGGGTGCGGACGGATGTCCCACCACACCTCTCGGATGCTACGAATGGTGCCCGCTCCGATGAGCGTGCGCATGAACCGCTGGAACTGCCCCCAGTTGGCCATCTGGTAGGGGAGACCCGCGGTCGGCAACGACTCGAAGATCTTGCTGCGGATCGATGACAGCCCCGAGTCTCGTCCCTGCCAGAAGGGGCTCGAGGTGGACAGCGCGAGAAAGTGCGGGATGAACGTGCCCAAACTGTTGCCGACGGCAATGGCCTCTTCCCCTGTTCGCAGACCAACGTGAGTGTGCACTCCAAAGATGAGCAACCGGCGCGCAGTCCACTGGCAATCCTCGATCAGGCGGTGATAGCGGGGGTCCGGCGAGACCGTCTGGTCCGTCCAGGCCGAAAAGGGATGAGTTCCGGACGAGATGATCCGGTATCCATACCCGTCGGCAACATCGATGAGCTTGTCCACTTTGGCGCGCAACTCGCGACGCGCGGCCTCTACCGTCGGACAGACATCGGTGATGACCTCGATCGTGCACTCGAGCAACTCATGCTTGAAGCCTGGCTCACCGCGCAAATCGGCGAGGATCTTAGTGGCCGCAGTATCGGTGGCGAGCGCACCCGACTCGTCCACGACTTGAACTTCAATCTCGACGCCCAGGGTCGGTCGTTCGCTCCCATTGAAAATGATGTCCACGCGGTTCCCCCTGCCCCCCCTCGACGAGGCAACCCAAAGTTGCTCGCTCAGGAAGATTAGTCCAAACGGCTCGTGGCGACCCGTTTGCGACCTAGGACATAGATCAAGGCCAGGAGGTTGGCAATGACCCCGGCGGCCATCACCCCGGCCCCGGCCGGTATGGCGGGTCCCAAGGGCACCAAGGCTCCGAGCACCCATGCCAGTTGCAAGATGGACTCGAAGCGAGCGAACGCCCAGCCGCGCGCCGCGGCTGGGCTGTCCCGTTGAACGATGGCGTCGAATGCGACCTTTGCGCATCCGGACGCGATCCCAAAGGCCGCGACCAGGATGGCCGCGCTCACCAACGAGAAGTTCCTGCCGACGATCACACCAACGATGCCGGCGACTGCCAGAGAAACGGCGATGATGCCCTCCTCGCGCAGCTTCCGCTTGAGCACCGGGACGATGAGAGAGCCGATGAGCGAGCCGGTTGCCGCGGCTCCGACCAGTACCCCGAGGCCCACCGCTCCCAGGTCCTCTCGTCGCAATGCAAAGGCGAGGTGCAGGACGAGAAATCCAACCAGCAACCTCATGCCCGCGGTTGCGAACACCGCTTGGCGAACGCTCACCGAACGAACCAGAGCTTGAGCTTCGAGGCGCTCGGTCGCGCCACGGCGTCCGCGCAAGCGCGGAAGCAGAAGAGCAGGAACCACGCCGAGGTAGTAGACGATCGCCGTGAAGAGGAGCTCGGCCCGCGTCGAAGCGAAGTGGAGCAGCAGCAGCCCGAGTGGTACCGCGACCATCCCGGATAGCGCGTTGACCTTGGCGATGGAGGAGTTAGCCCTCACCAGAGGTCGGCCCTCGGGGGCCAATTCGGGAAGCATCGCCCCCTTGACCACCAGCGACGAGCGCGACAGCACGAGAACGCCGAACGCGATGGGGAACAAGTACAGGCTGTCGACGCGCGTTGCCAGCAGCCAGGCCAGCGTGCCGCGGCCGAGCGCGGCGAGAACCATGGCGACACGCAGACCGCCGCGGTGCCGGTCGAGAAAGCGCGACAGGAAGGGCGCGACGATCGCGAAGGGAGCGACCGTCAAGGCGAGATAGAGCGCGACCCGGCCGCGCGCCGTCGCCTCGGGCACCGAGAAGAAGAGCGAGCCTGCAAGGGCAAGCGCCAGCAGCGCGTCGCCCGCGGCCCCCGACGCCTGGAACAGCAGGAACCTGCCGAACTCCGGCGTGGCGGCCTCCCTGCGGGCCTTGCCGACCGCGCGCCGCGCCGCGATGCGAAGAAGCGGCTCCTCCTTGGGCGGCTCTCGTCGCGTGGACATGGCTTCGAGCGTAGAACGACCGTCCAGCACCCTGGGCCCCGGCCTCCGTGCAGGAACGTCCACGGCCGAGTCGAACTCACCGGGTAGTGGACGGTTGGTCGATTGCTCGAGCCACGACTCATTCACAGGACACCAGAGGGGGCAGATCGGATGCGACGCCAGGTTTTCATCGCCGCGACGCTGACGGTCGCGCTCGCCGGCGGACTTCTCACGTCCCGTCTCGTATCCGCTAAGCCGGCGGCCGGCATCGCTCCCGTCAAGTCCGAGATCGACGGCAGCAAGACCGTCGAGTACATCATCAAGACACGCCACGGCCACATCTACGCCGAGGCCGTGCACCCGACCAGTGGCGGCAAGGTCGTGAAGAGCCCGGTGGTACTCACCTACTCGCCGTACTCGGTGCTGGGTCGCAACGGTGACGCCGGCACGTTGGTCCCGCGCGGTTACACCCGCATGTATGCCGACGTCGTCGGCACCGGAAACTCAGGTGGTTGTTATGACTACGGCGGCAAACGCGAGAAGCAGACGGGCTACGACGTGGTCGAGTGGATCGCGGATCAGAGGTGGTCGACCGGCAAGATCGCAATGGAGGGCGGCAGCTACGACGGGACCACCGCAATTGCCGCGGCGACGCAGGCTCCGCCGCACCTCACGACGATCGTTCCCCAGGTCGCCATCTCCCGTTGGTACGAGTACGCCTATTCGGGCGGCATTCGCTACAGCTATACCAATGAGTTCACCGGCAATCGAGGCATCGGTAGCGCGACCGAGGAAGGCTTCGACACTCCGCTGGCATTCGACTTCGGCCTCGCCCTGCCTCCGCCTCTGGATGTCGCCAACGACAAGTGGGCCGAGCGCGTCGAGTCCTCCACAACACCTTGCGACGAGATCACGCACACCGAGCGCGGCTACGACTTCGACACGCCCGACTACGACCGGTTCTGGTTGGAGCGCGACTACATCAAGGACGCCGGAAAGATCGACATCCCCGTCCTGATCGCCGGGAACTGGGGTGACTGGAACGTCAAGCAGGAGGGCGGCTACAACCTCTTCAAGGCGTTGCGACGCTCGGGTAACCGAAACGCTCACCTCATCTTCGGAAGCAGGTGGCGAGGTCACCAGAGTCCGGGGGAGCTGTTCGACAAGGTGATGGCCGACTGGCTGGACCACTTCCTCAAGGGCGAGCGCAACTCGACGCCTCAGCTCGAGAGCGTGATCTCGCAGACGGCGGACTCCGAGGGCGGCGGGCAGTTTTATCTCGGGCGCGCGCCCGAAACCGAGAAAGTGACGCTGTTCGCCCAGCACGCGAACGGCAGCCAACCGTGGAAGCTGCTTGGTGACACGCCGGGCCGCGCGAAGGACAAGCCGGTGGCGCAGTTCGCCTCTCTCGGAACCAACACCGAGTCGCGGGCCAACCTGAATCCGAGTGGGAACCTCACCTGGTTCCGCTTCGAGACTCCGCCGCTTCGCCGTGACACGCGCGTCTTCGGGAAGATCAAGGTGAAGCTCTACTCCAGCGTCGCGCGCAAGTGGGTCACGGTAACGCCGACGGTCGTGGACGTTGGCGGAGACTCGACCTCCCTGGTTTCGGTCACCCGTGGTTTCCTCGACTCGCGCTACCGAGGGGGCCTGGGCAGGACCAGGGACATCGAGCCGGGAAGGCCGTTCGGCATGACGGTGGTTGCCAAACCGACCGACTACATCTTCAAGAAGGGGCACCGCATAGGCCTCAGCATCGCGACGGAGACCGCCGAGTGGATGGTGCCCAAGCCCTACCCCGGATGCGAGGGAGCCGGAGCCGAGTGCGCCACGTTCCGGATCCACTGGGAGCGGGGCCGGACCCAGCTGGTCCTGCCGGTTCTTAGGCCCGCCCGACCGGGCAAGCTCATCGCCAACTAGCCAAGCCCCGGCTTTTCTGTGCCGTTTGCGCGCTGGAGCGGGAGCTCCCGCGCTCAGAACCCTGGGCCTTGGCGACTGTTTGACAATGGTTTTCATTTCCGTTAAACGAGACGAGTGGATGAACAGGTCTGGATCCAATCGTTCGTAGCGGTGGCCGGCATAAGCGCACTTTCACTGGCCGGATCTGTGGTGCTGGTGATGAGTCGGGAGGCGCTTCGAAAGGCTCTCTTCGTCGTGGTGGCGTTCGCCGCCGGCGCGTTGCTAGGCGATGCCTTCTTCCATCTCATTCCTGAGATCGCGGAGTCAGAGGCGGGCTTTGGACCCGCTGCCTCGGCAGCGCTATTGACTGGGGTGATAGCCCTCTTCGTTCTGGAGAAGGTACTGCACTGGCATCACTCGCATTTTCCCGAGGAGGAGGTCCTTCACCCCATTGCCGTGATGAACCTGGTCGGCGACGGATTGCACAACCTTCTCGATGGGGCGATCGTCACAGCTTCGTTCGCCGTCTCCCTCGAGCTGGGGATAGCAACCTCGGTAGCGGTCGCTCTCCACGAGATCCCTCAAGAGATCGGCGACTTTGGCATTCTCTTGCACGCGGGACTGGCACCCAGACGCGCTTTGCTCTTGAATTTTGCGAGCGGACTTGCAGCCCTGATGGGTGCGCTCCTTGTGCTGCTATTTGCATCCGTCGACACAATCGAGGGCTTCCTCGTACCGTTCTCAGCTGGGGCATTCATCTACATCGCCAGCACCGATCTGCTCCCAGACCTCCATAAGGAGGCGCAGCCTGCCAGGTCTGCCGTGCAGCTGATCGCCCTTCTCTTGGGTGTGGGAACGATGGCCGCTCTCTTGTACCTGGAGTCGTGATGTCTGAGCAGGCGACTAGCAAACAACAGAGATCGACCAAGCAGCGAGCCGCGATCAAGGAAGTGCTCGAAGCGGCCGCCGGCTTTCGTTCGGCCCAGGAGTTGCACGACGACCTCAGGGCACAGGGGCGACGCGTCGGGCTTACGACCGTCTACCGCAACCTGCAGGCGCTCGCTCAAGCCGGTGAGGTCGACGTGTTGCGCGCCAACGACGGCGAGGTCATCTACCGCCGTTGCAAATCGGGGGAGCATCACCACCATCTGGTGTGCACTGAATGCGGCACGTCGGTCGAGGTGGCGAGCGACGAGATCGAGAGGTGGGCGGCCCGGGTCGCGCAGAGCCACGGCTTCACTCCCGTCGAGCACACCGCCGAGGTCTTCGGCATCTGCGCCACCTGTGCCCGCTGAGAGTTTCCGCTGAGAGCTAGTCGTCGTCGCGGAACATGCGTTCCGCGCGGGGGCGCTTGAAGGAGGGCGTCTTCTCTATGTGCTCGCGCCTCGCCGGAGGCTTGGTGGCCTCGTCCGGAAGCCAGTCGCCGGCCTCCTTGCGACGGCGGGCAGACACCCGCACCTCATCCCGACTCACGACCAATGCCGCAAGGCTCGTGGTGATGGGTACCGATGCGACCAGGCCGATACTGCCGACCAGCGTGCGAACGATCTCTTGCCCAACGACCTCGCTGGTGAGAGTCTGCGTCAGCGGAAGGTCAGCAAGCGTGAACAAGATCAGCAACGGCAGCGACGCGCCCGCATAGGCGAGCACGAGCGTGTTGACGGTCGAGGCAATGTGGTCTCGTCCGATGCGCAGCGCGCTGCGGTAGAGCTGCCGCGCCGAATAGCTCGGGTTCGCGTAGTGGATCTCCCACACCGCGGAGGCCTGCGTCACCGTCACGTCATCGAGCACGCCCAGCGTGCCGATGATGACTCCGGCAAACACCAATCCCTGGATGTTGACCTGCGACGCCGAGACCTGAATGAACACCGCCTCCTCCGAGCCGAAGCCGGTGAAGCTGACCCAGTCGAGAAAGAAGGCGGCCAGCAAGCAGGTCAACAGCAAGCTGACGAGCGTCCCGAGAATCGCGGTCGTGGTGCGGACGTTGATGCCGTGGGCCATATAGAGCGCGGCGAACATTATGCTCGCCGAACCCACAGCAGCCACGGCAATGGGGCTCTGGCCCTCGAGAATCGCAGGCAGTACGAACGCGATCAGAACGACCAGCGAAAGCGCCAGCCCCACGAGGGCGGCAATGCCGCGCAGCCCGCTAAGAGCCACCACGACGATGGCGAACAGGATGCCGAGGGCAAGTAGCGGAAGGTTGCGCTGATAGTCGAGGAAGAAGTAGCGGTCCTCGTTCGGGTCGTTCAAAGACCTGCCGACATAGATCTCGTCGCCCTCGGCGATCTGGCGGGCCTGATTCGTCTCGGCGGTCTCGAAGGAGATCTCCCGGCCCTCGTCGTTGCCCTCGTCGAGTCTGGCCGTCACCTCCGCGCAGCGAGAGGACTCCTGGCCCGGAATTTCGGCGCACTCGGTTCGTTCCACCGCGACCACCGTCGCCCCTGTTCGCTCGGGGTTGCCGAAGTCGCCCTCGATTTGCTGGGGTGGCTCACCGGGCCAGAGCACTACCAGCCCGACCAGGGTGGCGACCACGAACGGAGCTACGGCGAACAGCAGCGCGCGCCTTACCTTCGGTGAGGCCTGGTACTCCCCCCCTTCGCCGTGCGAGTGCTCGTGTGAGTGCCCGAACCCCACGGATGCCTAGGCGTCGCCGCCGGGTCCGGGATTGGGTCCCCTCCCTGGGGGCCTAGGAGGCGGTGGAACGGCGGCTGGAGGAATCTCCGTGTTGCGCTCGAGGTCGGAGGGATCCGGCCGGATCGGCTCGGGAGGGAGATCGTCTGGGGTGGTGCGCTCGTGCATGGAGTCCGGGAACACGTCCTGTCCGAAGGCGGCCTCGAAGGCCTTGAGCATCTCCACCGGAATCGGAACGACCAAAGTCGAGTTCCGCTCCGCGGCGACGTCGGTGATCGTCTGCAGGTAGCGGAGCTGGTAGGCAATGGGGTGACGGGCGATGACCTGAGCCGCCTGCGCAAGGCGCTCCGATGCCTGGAACTCACCCTCGGCGTTGATGATCTTGGCGCGCCGTTCGCGCTCGGCCTCGGCCTGCTTGGCCATGGCTCGCTGCATCTCGGTGGGCAGGTCGACGTCCTTGATCTCGACGAGGTTGACCTTGATGCCCCAGGGGTCGGTGAGGTCGTCGATGATGCGCTGTAGATCCTGATTGAGCCGGTCTCGCTCACTGAGGATGTCGTCGAGGTCGACCTTCGAGAGCACCGCGCGCAGCGTCGTCTGTGCGATTTGAGAGGTGGCGAAGAGATAATTCTGCACCTCGACGATCGCCTTGACCGGTTGGAACACCTGGAAGTAAACGACCGCGTTGACTCGAATGGTCACGTTGTCGCGCGTGATTACGTCCTGCGGGGGCACGTCGAGCGTCACGATCTGCAGGTTGACCTTCACCATGCGATCGATGATCGGAATCAAGAAGAAGAGGCCGGGGCCTTTGGCCCCCTCGAGCACCCGCCCCAACCGAAAGATGACGCCGCGTTCGTATTCTTGGACGACCCGAATCGACGCGGAGATGAGGATCAGCAAGAGAACGAGGACAACTCCGACAATGATCAGCGGCGTCATGTGCGAATCGCCTCCTGACGAGTCACGTCACCGAGTGGTGGACTAAGCCTCCCACGACTAAGCACGAGCGTCCTCTTCGTCTTCCTCGAAGGGCTCGACCAGGAGCACTAGGCCCTCGGTTGCTTTCACCTGAACTTTGGATCCGGCGGCGATGCCCATCTCCATGGTGCGGGCGCGCCACAGCGTTCCCTTCGTCATCACGGTGCCCTCGGGAGCGATGTCGGTCTTGGCCTCGCCGATGGTGCCCACCATCGCGTCCTCTCCCGTGACCGGTCGTCGCAGCCGCACTCGCAGGGCCGCGGTCATCACCGACACGAAGAACAGCAGCGAGAGCACGACCGCGACGGCGATCGCCCAGGGCGAGAGCGATACCTCAGGAGTTCCGCCCGCGAACAACAGCAAACCTCCGGCGATGAGCGCGGCCACGCCACCGAGCGTCCAGATGCCGAGCCCCGCGGCCTGGAGATCGACGACGAAGAAGACGACGCCCAGGATCACCAGCAGTACCCCGGCCCAGTTAGTCGGCAGCACGCTCAGTGCGTAGAAGCCGAGCAGCAGCGACACTGCTCCGAGGATCCCCGCGAGGCCGATGCCCGGGTTATATAGCTCGAAGATGATCCCGAAGGTCCCAATCAGGATAAGCAGATACGCGATCTCGGGATCGGTGACCAGGTGCAGCACTTGCTGCAGGAGGTTCATCTGCTGGAAGCGCACGCGCACGCTCTGAGAGGAGGAAGCCTCGTCCCACGTCTCGAGCGTCACTTCGTCGCCGTTGCCGACGGTGACCGTGTTGCCGTCGATCGACTCCAGCAGCTCCCTGAGGGACCCGGCCAGCCCGTTGGCCACCCCGCGTTCGACCGCCTCTGTCGCGCCGATGGACTCCGCATCGGTGACCGCGGCGCGGGCGAACTCGGGGTCTCGGTCGCGTAGTAGCGCGAGCTCCTCGATGAACGCCGCCGCGTCGTTGGTCACCTTGCGCGCCAGCGTGTCGTCTATGTCGCCGCCACCGAGGTTGATCGGGGTGGCGGCTCCCAGTTCGGTGCCGGGGGCCATGTAAGCGAGGTTCGCCGCGTAGGTGATAAACGTCCCGGCCGAGGCGGCGCGCGCGCCTCCCGGCGCAATCCACACGATCGTGGGGACGTCGGATTCGAGGATGTCGCCGACCATCTCGCGCATCGAGACATCGAGCCCGCCGGGCGTGTCGATCTGAATTATGACCGCATGTACGCCGTCGGACTGGGCTCCCTCGAGGCGACCCTGAAGGTAGTCGGCGTTGGGTGGGTCGATGACTCCGGTGAGCTCGATGAGGTCGACGGTCTGGTCGCCGCCCTCCTGGGCCCTCAGTGGGGCGGCGGCGAGCATAAGCAACCCACTCGCGAGAGCTGTGAGCCATAGCAGTGACATGACGCGCCGCGCGGCACGGAGGTTGAGGAGCACGAGCCCATTGTCCCGCGCTCCGCGATTAGCCCGAGTACCCCCTGATGGCTTCGACCAGGATGTCTCCGCCCTCTTCGGCCTCAGCCTCGGTGAGGCTCATCGGCGGAGCGATACGCAGGACGTTTCCGTACAACCCGCCCTTGCCGACGAGCAGTCCGTTGCGCTTCGTCTCCTCGAGCATCCACGAGGCGGCCTCCGGGTTGGGCTCGAGGCCGCCCGGATGCACCAGCTCGACCGCAAGCATCAGACCCTTGCCGCGCGCCTCGGCCACGTAGTCGCATCCGGCCGCGGTGTCGCGCAGCCGGCTCATGAGCCGCTCGCCCAGCTTCAGGGTGTTGGCCTGCAGGTCATTCTTCAGCGCGTACTCGAGATTGGCGAGAGCGCCCGCCGTCGCAAGAGGGTTACCTCCGAAGGTGGAGATCGAGTTTGCAGGCAGTGCGTCCATGACCTCGGCGTTGGCCACCACGCCGGCGATCGAAAGCCCGTTGCCAAGTCCCTTGGCGAAGGTGATCATTTCGGGCCGAAAGCCGTGCGCATCGATGCCCCAGAAGTGCTCTCCCGTACGACCCCAGCCGGTCTGAACCTCGTCGGAGATGAACGGGATCCCGTAGTCGTCGAGAACCCCCCGCATGGCTCCGTAGAGCCCGTCCGGTGGAGTGGCGAAACCGCCGACCCCCTGAATGGGCTCGGCGATCATGCAGGCGACGTCACCAGAGGTCTGCGTGTCGATGACGCTGCGCAGATCGTCGACGCAGGCCGCGATGTAGTCCTCGTCGGAGAGCTCGCGAAACGGACTCCTCAGCCGGTAGGGACCGTGCACGTAACTGACGTTGACCGGCGTAAGGGCGCTGGGCGACCATCCCCGATTGCCGGTGATGGCGACCGTCGCGAACGAACGACCGTGATAGCTGTTGCGAAGCGCGAGCACCTGACCAGAGCGGCGGTAACAAGCGGCCAGCAACAACGCCGTCTCGTTGGCCTCCGAGCCCGAGTTGGTGAAGAAGACCTTGGGGTTGTCGACGGGTGCGAGCTCGGCGATGCGCTCGGCGAGCTCGATCGCAGGCTCAATGAGATAGAGCGTCGACGAGTGCAACAGCTTGTCCACCTGCGCGTGCACCGCCTCGAGGACCTCTGGGACGGCGTGACCCGACATCGTCGTGAGGATCCCTCCGAAGAAGTCGAGATAACGGTTGCCCTCGAGGTCCCAGACATGGCGGCCCTCCCCCCGATCCAGGGCGATGGGCTCCTCGTAGTAGAGGGCGACCCAGTCGGGCAGGACCTTGCGATGGCGGGCGAGGAGATCTCCATGGCTCATGGTCTGAGCGTAGAGCAGGACGAGAAAGTGCGAAAGCTCGGGTCTGGTCAAGCGATCGCCTCGACGATCGCGGGAAGGTGGTTATGTATCTGCGATGCGGATCGATGAGTTTCTCGAGCCCAAGGTCTTGATCGTCTCGGGCAAGGGCGGCGTCGGCAAGACCACGGTGGCCGCCGCCCTCGCTCTGGTGGCCGCGCGGCACGGCCGCAAGGTATGTATGGCCGAGGTAGACCGCAAGGGCACGCTACCCAAGCTCTTCGGGGGAGGGAAGGTCGGCTACGAGCCTCGCGAGCTGTCCCCCGGCGTCTGGGGCCTCAGCATCATCCCCGAGAACGCTCTGGCCGAGTACCTCAAGGTCCAGTACCACATGAGCCGTATCTCCCGGGCCTTCCAGAGCACCCACTTCGTCGACTACATCACGACCGCGGCCCCCGGGCTCAAGGACATTCTCGTGCTGGGCAAGATCTGGTACCTCGAGCAGGACCGCGATCACGGGGGCGGTCCCCACGGATTCGACACGATCATCGTGGACGCGCCGGCCGCCGGCCACATGGTCACCTTCCTGCAAGCTCCCCAAGGACTTGCCGACGCGATACGGGCCGGGCCCGTGCGGCGTCAGGCGAGCTGGCTCAACGAGATGCTCACGGACCCCAAGCGCAGCCGCGTGCATCTCGTCGCTCTGCCTGAGGAGATGCCGGTTACGGAAACGCTGGAGACCTCTGAGCGACTCGACAAACAACTCGGGATCCCACAGGGAGCGGTGTTCGCGAACGCGGTCTACAGCGGGTTGCTTACGGACGAGGAGGCCGACGAGTTTGCCCACATTGCCGCTGACGACAGCATCGATGAGTTGTGTACTCAGGCGAGAGGGGTTGGCATAAACCTCGACGGGGACGACCTCGACGCGTTGCTGGGCTACGCGCGCTTCTTGAAGGCTCGTCGCACCATTCAGGCCGGCCATCTTAGAAAGTTGCGCCGCGGCGCGTCACAGCCCGTCATAGAGCTGCCCTTCCTGTTCTCCGCCGGTCTCGCCCTTCCCGACATCGAGACCCTGGCCGACGTGATCGAAGAGCAGGTGGAAGCTTGAACCCGATCGCTGAGATCGTCGGGCACAAGGAGATCGTGGTGTGCGCCGGATCGGGAGGCGTCGGCAAGACGACCGCCGCGGCCGCCATCGCGCTGCAGGCCGCGCTGGATGGGAAGAAGGCCGCAGTGCTCACCATCGATCCCGCCAAACGGCTCGCCTCTTCGCTGGGGCTCAAGGAGCTGACCAACGAGCCAACCCGGGTGAACAAGCGCAAGTTCAGCAGCGCAGGGCTCGAGATGTCGGGCGAGCTCTGGGCGTTGATGCTCGATACCAAAACGACCTTCGACGAGGTCGTGACTCGCTATGCGGCGAGCCGAGAGCAGGCGGAGCGCATCCTCGACAACCGCTTCTATCGGAACATCTCGTCAACTCTGTCGGGGACACAGGAGTACATGGCGATGGAGAAGCTCTACGAGCTTCACACCGACGGTGCCTACGATCTGATAGTGATCGACACACCCCCGACGCGCAACGCGCTGGACTTCCTCGATGCGCCCCGCCGTCTTACCGACTTCTTTGAGTCGCGCGTGCTGCGCTGGTTCCTGATGCCCTACATGAAGGCGGGGGGAGGAATCTTCAAGGTCGCCAACGTTGCCGCCACCGCGTTCCTGCGCGTGGTCAAGCGCATCATCGGTGGTGACGCCCTGCAGGACACCGCGGAGTTCTTCGCCAACCTCGAGGGAATGTACGAGGGCTTCAAGGAGCGCGCCCGCGAGGTCGCCGGCCTGCTGCAGAGCGACGTGACTTCGTTTGTCATCGTCACCTCGCCCGGCGAGGACTCCGTAGCCGAAGCGACCTTCTTCGCTACCCGGCTGAACGAGGCCGGGCTCCCGTTCGGCGCGGTGGTGGTCAATCGGGTGCATCCCAAGATCGGCGACGGTGTGGACGTCAAGCCCTCGAAGTTGGCGAAGCTCGAGAAACAGGGGGGCCGCTCGCTGCTGCTGGCGAAATTGCTCGACAACGAAGAGGCGTTCATGCGCGTGGTGCGACTCGAGGAGAACAACCTCGACACCCTCGCTCGGAAGATCCCGCGCCACCGCTGGGTCAGGGTGCCCTACCTCGAGCAGGAGGCCGTCGACTTCGCCGGCCTGCACTTGATCGCGGACCAGCTCTTCGACCGAGTGTGAGCGCGACCGCCTGTCCGGGGTGCGGACTCGTGCGGCCGTCCACGGACGGTCCCACGCATCCGTACATCGGCTCTTCTCCTGCCTGCTGGGCGCTGTTCGGCGAGGTCCTGGCGCGAGAGTTCAACGATCCCACCTACTTCCGGCTGCACCAGGTGACCGTCGACACCTACGCGGTCCAACATCCCGGCGTTCCGGAGCGTCGCTCGATCCAGTCGGTCGGGCTCCACCTGATGACCCTGTGTCTCATGCTCGAGGACGGTGTCGACCCGCGCGAGGGTCCGCAACTCCACAAACGAATGGTGACGAAGCCCCACTTCCAGTGGCTCACTCCCCCTGAGCCCAACGGCGACATCACGGTCGAAACCGTGTTGGCGGCACAGAGCGCTACCCAACACGAAGAGCTCGTCGAGACCTGGGCCCGCGCCGTGTGGAATGCCTGGAGCCCCCATCACGGCACGGTCCGCGCCTGGCTCGATGAAAGCCTCGGCTAACCAGACTATCTCCGGCCACATCTGCGACACCTGCGTCGCTGGGCGGCGGTCTTGTAGCAGATCGGCCGGAGGCGTTGCAACCCGGCGCCGGCATCGGCGGGTAACATGCACCTCGATGCTGGCAGCCAAACTCATCGAGGGCTTCGTCTTCGTCTTGACGGCGGTCTCGAGCCTGTTCGCGGTGTACATCCTGGTCGGCCTCCTGCGGCTCAGGAAAGAGGACAAGGGCCCCATGTACAAGGGCGGCATCGGGCAATGGTCGTGGGCCGCGCACCGCATCACCGGCGTGCTGGTCCTGGCCTTCCTGTTCGGTCACATCGCCGACACCTTCGGCGTGGGCTTCGGGCCCGAGCTCTACAACGAGACCATCCACCTCTACCAGCTGTGGTGGTTCAAGCCCTTCGAGGTCGCCCTCATCGCCGCCACGCTGTACCACTCGCTGAACGGACTGCGCATCATTCTGTTCGACTTCTGGCCCACGCTGGCACTCAAACAGCGCCAGTTCGCGTTGGTGCAGCTCGTCTTGTTCGTAATCGGGTTCCTACCGGCGGCGTTCTTCATGCTGCGCTCCGCCTACCAGACAAGCCCGTTCAGTTGACGGGACATTAGATGGCGGCGACCGAGCAGACGCTGTCGGCAGGCCTGGCCCCCATCCTCGAAGAGGTAGCGCGGGCAGTCGGGCGGCACAGCATCCGCAGCGGCGAGGCGGCAGGCAGCAAAGCGGCGCTTCGCATCACCGTCGAGAACAACGTCGAGCGGGTAATCCAGGTCTACTGGACCGGCTTCCTGGCCGCCATCCCCGGCGACTGCATCGCGCTTCACCTCGAGGTCGCAGAGCCGCGCGTGCACTGGGCCGAGGCCTATCTGAGTCCCCACTCGACCAACTGGGTCTTCTGTTTTCAGGAGCGCCCCACCGACGGGGAGATCGAGCTCACCTATTACCGGGAATACGAAAGCTACGAGGACGCCATCGACGGTTTCTTCAACCTCTCAGGCTGGTACGTGCTGACCGCCACCGATAAGACGTGGGCGGACGTGAGCTACTCGACGGCGGAGGAGGTCGGCTGGAGCGAGCAACACCTCTCGCGCTCGGGGACCTCTACCTCGGCGGCGGTGCAGGAGTCGCTCAAGAAGTCCACGATCCTGTGGATGCGCTGGCGGCACGAGGGCCGCAGCCTACAGATGCCCGTGTGGTTCCTCTTCGATAACAAGACCTCGAAGATCTACGTCTTGTCGGGTGAGCGAGAGCAGACGCTGCCCGGTGCCGGCCAGATGCGCGAGGCCGACGTCGTGCTCCGCTGGAAGGGCAAGAACGCCAGGGTCGCGGAGCTGTCGGCCAACGTCCGGGTGATTGAACCCGGCGAGGAGTGGGACACGGTCGCGGAGAAGGTGGCCGAAAAACGGCTGAACGTGCCCGGACTACCCGAGGACCTGGCTCGCCGCTGGCGCGACACCTGCGACCTGCTCGAATTGACCCTGCGGACCTGACGCCGACCCGACTGGGCGCCTCGTGGAGCGCTAGGCGGAGTTTGCCAGGAGGGTGCGCCAGTCTCCTTGCGGAGCGCGACGGCGGTAGCGGCGGCGCTCACGCTCGGTCATTCCACCCCACACACCGTGATCGATGGGAGCGTCCATCGCATAGGCGAGGCACTCACTGCGGACCGGGCACCTGCGGCACACGGTCTTGGCCAGCTTGTGCTCGAGTGCGCCCGCCGCGAAGAAGAGATCGGGGTCGTTCTGAGCACAGAGAGCGTGCGCTCTCCAATCCTGATCGGTGTCCGTTACCAAAGCGGTGCTCCTCCAACATTCGCGTGTCAAGGCCGTTGCCAAACCCTAACGATCGAACGACAATCTTTTGATAGCTAACTCTGACCCTTTCTGTGTGGCCTTGGATAACCAGAAAGGGCCTAGTCATATCTGACTAGAGTCGTTGCTTCGGGGGGGTTTTGGAATACCCCGGTAGTAAGATGACCCCACTCAGAGAGGCTCTAGTGGGGCTGATCGGCGCGACGGACGACCACCACGAACATGAGGAAAAGGGCATGAACCGACGAGCGAGAACGACCGCGGGCCTCCTGGCCGCGCTCGCCGCGCTCCTGCTCGCCGCCGGCATGGTCCCCGCGGCCGCCGATCCGCCAAAGGAAATCGAGAAAGCGAAACCCGGAGAAGACGCGCAGCCGAACC
>JBOGWU010000248.1:0-2892 GCA_050693935.1 Actinomycetota bacterium
CGGTGGATCGAATCGAATGGATCGAAACCCAGAAGTCCAGATGGGGCTACTGCTCGCCGGCGGACTCTGAGATTCGCCTTTCACTCGTGCTCGCGGACTATCCGAACTGGGTGCGCGACTACGTGATTATTCACGAGCTGGCGCATCTGGCGGTGGCCGACCACTCCGGGGAGTTCTGGGAGCTGGTCAATCGCTATCCCCTTACCGAAAGGGCGCGCGGGTTCTTGATAGCGAAGGGGATGGAGGAGGGCGCCTAGGCCTTAGTGGCGGGTGCTCCAGATCGCTACGTCGTGGCCGGCTCGTTCGAGGATCCCCGCCGCCACCGAGGCTCTGACTCCGTAGCCGCTTGCCACGGTGAGCTGGTCGTGGTCCCTCAACTCGTCAACCCGTCCCCACAACCGCTCGATCGGGATGTGGATGGCGTCGTCGCCCGCCTGTGCTCCCGGGTCTCCTACATCGACCACCTTGCCGACGGGGCTGGCGACGATCTCGGTCGATCGGGGGGTGCCCCGCAGCGCGGCCCACTGGTTGATGCCGTCCTCGATCTTGCCCAGCACCGTGAATCCCTTGCCCCTTAGTGACGCAGCCGCGTGCGCGCAATCTCCGTGACCCAGGTCCAACACGACGAGCGACAGACTCAAAGGCAGGCAGTCGCGCGCTCGTGAGGCGAGGCCGGGCCCGAACTCGTAGAGGAGTGGGATCGAACCTGGGATGTGTACCTCGAAGTAGGACGCGATCGGGCGTAGATCGATGAACGCCGCGCCCCGGTCGACGGCGTCGAGCGCCTCCTCGAACTCCAGTGACTGCAAAGCCGGCTTCGTCAACATGGGCCACAGTCATAGCAGACCGAACGGGGAGCGCGGGTAAGCCGGTCTTCCTCCCGGGGAGCCACTGTAGATCGCAGAAGGGTCGATACTTGAGCAATGGCCGCCGTGCTGCTCATCGTGTTGCTGATCGTTCCTATCGCGGAGCTCTACGTCATCGTCCAGGTCGCCGACCAGATCGGCATCGGCCTGACCTTGCTGGCGCTCATAGCCGTGTCGGTCGCCGGGACCTGGCTGTTGAAGCGAGAGGGGACCGCCACCTATTTCCGCGCGCGCGAGGTACTGGCCGCAGGTGGAATTCCGAGCAAGGAGCTCACCGACGGGTTCTTGATCTTGTTTGGGGGAGCGCTGCTGCTGACCCCCGGCTTTCTCACCGACGTTGTCGGGCTCGTGTTGATCTTCCCGCCCACACGAGCCCCACTGAAGCGATTCTTTCAAACCATCGTTTTCGGGAAGCTCGTCAAGCGCTACCCGGTGGCGGCCGGCGGGGTCTACTCCGCGAAGGTCGTACGTGAGCGTCGCTCCTCTAAGGCCTCTCCTCCGCCTCGGATTTCTCCGCCTCGCCTTTCTCCTCGGGAAGGAGAGCCTTCGGGCGAGGACGATTCTCCGGATAGGCGTTGACCGGCCCGACGACACCCTGCTCCGGGTAGGCCCCCGCCGCGAAGCTATCTTCGGTTCGCCGATAGGCGTTCATGCGAACGCGCGTCTTCTCCGGATACTCGCCTATGTGAACGTCTGAGATCCCGAGTTCCTCGGCCTTGGCGGTGCACGCGTCGATCGAGTCGTACACCCAACGATCCCAGCTTCCCTGCGAGTCCACCAGCACCAGCTGGGCCTCGCCCGCGCCGATTCGTATGACCACGGCTTCCATGCCCTCGCGGTTCCCAACGATGTACTCCTCGGGTGATCCAGGTTCGTGTTCTCTCTTCACTGCGAAGATCTCCTTGGCTCGCGTGCCGGGCAGATTACCCACGGGGCGCCGCTTAGATGACCAGGCCTCCGTCTACGCACAGCACCTGCCCGGTGATGTAGTCGGATTCCCCCGATGCGAAGAACACGAAGCTTGGAGCAATCTCCTCGGGAGTTCCGTAGCGACCCATCGCGAAACGCGCCAGGCGCGCCTTCGCGGTCTCGGGGTCATGCATCAGTGGCTCCGTCATCGCGGTCAGCGCGGCCGGCGCTATGGCGTTGACGTTGATGTTGAGCCGCCCGAGTTCCTTCGCCCAGGTCTTGGTGAGCCCTACGATCCCCATCTTGGCGGCGGCGTAGTTGCCCTGTCCCACGGCGCCAATCAGGCCCGACGCGGATGTGACGTTGATGATCTTGCGATGCGCCGGAGTGCCCGAGGTTGCCTCCGTCTTGGCGAGTGGACGCCAGTGCCGGATTGCGGCGCGCCCGCATGCCCACGTGCCCTTCAGGTGTACACCTACGACCAGGTCGAAGTCCCCCTCGGTCATGGTGTGAGTCATCTTGTCGCGGAGCACTCCTGCGTTGTTTACCAAGACATCGAGCCGACCGAATCGGTCGAGCGCAGCCTGGACGACGCTCTCCGCCGCGTCGACTCCTCCGATGGGATCGTGGTTCGCGACGGCATCACCTCCTGCACCCACGATCTCGGCGACCGCCGCGTTGGCGGCTTCCTTGTCGACGTCGTTGATTACCAGGCGGGCGCCCTCGGCGGCGAAAGCCTTGACTATCGCGAGGCCGATGCCACGCCCCGCCCCCGTCACGATGCACGCTTTTCCATCGAGTCGGTTGGTCATGGCGGCATCATAAGATGGGTCGCTATGGCTGAATCAAAGAAAGTTCCGCTCACGCAGGATGCGCTCGAACGCCTCACCGATGAGCTGTCACGTCGAGAGGGCGAGGAGCGGCA
The DNA here is from genome assembly GCA_050693935.1 of Actinomycetota bacterium. Classification (GTDB taxonomy): domain Bacteria; phylum Actinomycetota; class CADDZG01; order CADDZG01; family WHSQ01; genus WHSV01. Next base: position 2,701 of record JBOGWU010000248.1, read on the forward strand.
GCGGATAGTCAACGACATCGCCACCGCTCGCTCCCACGGCGATCTCAGTGAGAACGCCGAGTATCACGCGGCGCGCGACCAGCAGGCGTTCAACGAAAGCCGGATTCGTCAGGTGCGCTCGATGATCGAGGACGCCGAGATCATTCAGACCACCGACAACGCAGTCATCGAGCCCGGCAAACTGGTGTCGAT
>JBOGWU010000249.1:0-48109 GCA_050693935.1 Actinomycetota bacterium
CGCGCCTCGACGGCCTGCCGCTCGCCATCGAGCTCGCCGCCACCCGCGCCAAGGTCCTCACACCCGAGCAGATGCTGCCCCGGCTCCAGGAATGCCTCGCCATCCTCAGCAGTGGCCACAAGAACCTCCCGGAGCGTCAACGGACCCTCCGCGGTGCCATCACCTGGAGCCACGAGCTCCTCGACCCCGCCGAGCGAGGGCTGTTCGCACGGCTGTCGGTATTCACCGGGGGCTGGACCCTCGAGTCGGCGGAAGCGGTGTGCGGTCCCGATGGACTGGGCCTCGACGTCCTCGATGGGTTGTCGTCCCTGGTCGACCAGTCGTTGATCCGCAGGTCCGATTCCGACGATGGCGAACCCCGGTTCTCGATGCTCGAGACGATCAGAGAGTTCGGACTGGAGCAGCTGACGGTGGGGGGCGAACGCGACCTCCTTCATCGACGCCATGCCGGTTACTTCCTCGAGCTGGCCGTGGAGGCCGAATCCCATCTCGTGGCCGAGGATCAGGGTGAGTGGCTCGATCGTTGTGACCGCGAGCACGCCAACATCAGGGCGGCTCTGCGGTGGGCGATCGAAGCCGGTGAGGTGGAACGGGTTCAGGCGTCGGCCGGCGCTCTCTGGCGGTTCTGGCAGCAACGCGGCCATCAGGCCGAGGGCCGCAGATGGCTCGACGAGACCTTGGCCATGCCCTCGGATAAGCCGAGCCCGGCCCGGGCCAAGGCAATGATCGGAGCCGGGGGCCTGGCCTGGTGGCAGCAGGATCGAGACGCCGCCCGAGCTTCCTACGAGGGCGCCCTGGCCATCGAACGAGAGCTCGGCGACCCCGCTCGTATCGGAGAAGCTCTGTACAACCTTTCGTTCGTGGTCGCCGGGGACGACATCGATTCCGCCGCCGGGATGCTCGAGGAGGCCCTCGACCTGTTCCGCCGGGCAGGAGACGAGGCGGGTGAAGCGCAGGTTCAGTCGATGCTGGTGATCCGGGACGCGGAGGCTCGGAACTGGGGTCCGGTGATAACCAGGCTCGAGGACACCACAGCTATCTGGCGTCGACTGGGAGAGCGACTTCATCTCGGGTTCGATCTGATCTGGCTGGCCTTCGCGTACGGTCGTGTCGGCCGAGCGGCCGACGCTCGGGTCGCGGGGCTCGAGGCGCTTGACCTGTTCTGCGAGGTGGATAACCCAACCGGGATCGCCATAACCATCGTGGACCTTTCGTGGCTTGCAACCTGGGAGGGGCGCTACGAAGACGCCATCCGTCTGGCCGGCGCTTACGAATCGCTCACCCAAAGCGCCGGCGGCCCGCCCGGTGGGTTCGCAGGACTGCTCGAGGGCGACCCAACCGCAGAGGCTCGTCCTCACCTCAGCGAAGAGGTCGCGCAGCGAGCCTGGGAGGAGGGTCTCTCGATGAGCCTGGACGAGGCGGTCGCCTTCGCCCGAGGCTGAATCATCTCGGCGCGAGTGACTTGTGGTCTGCCCCCACTCGCTCGGTCGCTCTCCAGCTTGCCTCCGCAGGCTGGGGAGTGCATTGTGGAGACCGGCTGAGGGCGAGACACGGGCAGACGGATGGGCTCATTGATGGGTGGGCGAGAGTGATCGATGCCGATTTCTTGTCCGTGGTGTCGCACGAGCTGCGCAACCCCATCGCGATCATCAGGGGGCTCGCGCGAACGCTTTCGAATCGCGACCAATTGTCTGAAGCTGAGTTCGATGAATGTCTCTCCCGACTTGTCCGCCAGGCCGAGCGGCTGGGGCACCTGGTGGAGGATCTCCTTGATTCCACTGAAAGCGGCAACACACGCCTTGCGGTTTCACTGGGGCGAGTCGACCTTCGCGACGTTATAGACAGGATGCTCGAGTCAGTCCCACGACCGGCAGACAAGAGGTTGGAGGTGGACGTTCCCTCCGGGATGCTGGTGCTGGCCGATCCGTTTCGGCTCGAGCAGGTGTTCTCTAACCTCCTGACCAACGCCTACAACCATGGAGGCGAGGTCATCAGGTTCCAAGCGGTGCGGCAAGAAGAAGAGGTGCTGGTAACGCTGTCGGACAACGGTCACGGGGTTCCGGAGGAGCTGGTGCCAACGATGTTCGACCGGTTCAGTCGCGGCCTTAATGCCACCATCGCAGGTCTGGGGCTAGGACTCGCCATCGCGCGCGAGGTGGTGGATGCATCGGGAGGTCGCATTTGGTACGAACCAATTGACCCTACCGGTGCCCGATTTCATACCCTCTTGCAATGGGCCGGAGGTCGGCCCGAAGATGAAGCGGCTATTTCTAGACCCGACCGACGAGGCGACTCAATGGCCAAGATCCTGATAGTCGACGACGAGCCGGATATCCGCTTCTTGCACCAGCTGATCTTCCGGCGCGACGGACACGAGGTCAGGGTGGCAAACCATGGTGCCGCCGCGCTCGAACGGGTCAAGGACGAACGCCCCGACCTCGTCATCACCGACATCATGATGCCTGTGATGGACGGCAACGGGTTGATCAAGTCTCTCCGCTCGGACCCAGAAACCGCGACCATCCCGATCCTCGCGGTCAGCGCCAACCCAAGTGCTGTCGAAGGTGCCGACGCGGTCCTTCAAAAGGGATCGGGGGAGCGATCGAATACTCGAGACCGCGAGCGCCCTGATCGGGAATCAGCGCAAATGATCGAGCCGCTCTCCACGGGCGTATCCGAACTGGATCTGGTTCTGGGTGGCGGACTGGAACCCGGCTCATTGGTGGTTGTGGCGGGCTCCCCCGGGACGGGGAAGACGCTGCTCGCCCAGCAGATCTGTTTCTCGAACGCAACGGCCGAGCGCAAGGCGATCTACTACACGACGCTGTCGGAGTCTCATTCGAAGCTCGTGAGGCATCTCGAGCCGTTCGACTTCTTCGACGCAGGCGCGCTGGGCCGGCGTGTCGACTACCTGCATCTAGGCGACCTCCTGAACGACGTGAGCGAGGATGCGCTGGGACCGGTGGTGACCGAGATAATCCAGAAATGCTTGGAAGACGATCCCGTGGTGGTAGTGATCGACAGCTCCAAGGCGTTGCGAGACTTCGTGGGGGAGCACTCGCTCAGGAGTTCCTTCTACGAGCTGGCGGCGCGCATCGCGCACACCAACGCGGTGCTCCTGTTCCTGGGCGAGTACACCAAAGAGGACATGGAGGGCAGCCCGGAGTTCTCGCTGGCCGACGGAATCATCCAACTTGCCTACGAACCCCTCGAGCCCGTCGACCGAAGATGGCTCCGGGTCGTCAAGATGCGTGGCTCGCAGCATCTGTCCGGTAAGCATTCCTTCAACATCACCCGAGGTGGAGTCGAGGTCTTCCCGCGGCTCGAGACGATGTCCCCAGAGTTTCGTGCGCCGATCGCCGAGGAGCGCATCGGCAGCGGGATCCCGAGGCTCGACGAGATGATGGGCGGCGGGATCTGGCGCTCGGACGCCACCGCGGTGCTGGGACCGTCAGGATGTGGAAAGACCGTGCTCGCCCTTCGGTTCCTGACCCAGGGACTCGATGACGGCGAGCGTTCACTGTATGTTTCCTTTCAAGAGAGCGAGGAGCAGCTTGCCAAGAAAGCCGCGTCCTTCGGGTGGGATCTAAAGCCTCCATTGGGGTCCGGCCAGTTGTCGATTCATCATGTCCCCCCGGGGCAGCTCGATTTGGACGCTCTAGGACTCATCGTCCGCCACGAGTTGGCCGCAGGTTCCGTGGACCGCGTTGTGATCGACAGCCTCGCCGAACTCGTGACATCGGCCCGCGAGACCGATCGTTTCGCCGCCTACGCCCGAGCGCTGGTGGGCTTCATCAGAGCCGCCGGCGCACCCGTGATGATCACCAGCGAGACCAGAACTCTAGGTCCCTCCGAAGAAATGGTCACCGGCCTTTCCTTCCTCTTCAACAACGTGATTCTTCTCAGGTACATAGAGATCGAATCCGAGGTGCGGCGCGCGCTTGGCATCCTCAAGATGAGGGACAGCGACCACGAAAAGGGGCTGGTCCAGTTCGAAATCAACGGCAGCGGCATGCAGATCATGGGCAAGCTAGATGACGTAACCGGAGTACTGGGCTGGAGCGTTCTTCGCACCGACCACTAGACATCGGGTACTGCTCGGATGGGTCGGTCTGATGCGGCGTGACGGTGCTGGTCCCAGCCCATTGTTTGTAGGGTGTCGTCTCGGTCGTTATTCGATGGGAGACGAGATGCCATCTTCAGAGCCACCAGTAGTCGGTCGATCGACTCCCGCCCCCTCTCCGGATCATGCCCCCGAGAAGGGACGGCGGTTTCCGAAGTCTGCCCGCATCAGAATCGTGAAGGATCAGCTCAAGGTGGCCGAGGCGGACGTTGACGAGGGGAACGGCAGGACGTTCGAGTTCTATTGCGACGAGCCGCCGTCGCTTGGTGGCCAGAACAAGTTTCCTCAGCCGCTCACCTACATCGCTGCAGGGGTCGGCTTCTGACTGCTAACTCAAGTGACGCGGTACGCGTCGATGCTAAAGAAGACCATCGACCGGGCGGAGTGCACCGTCGAGTTCGATTGGTACTTAGAGGGATCGGTTCTGCGAGGCACGGTCGAGGCGGGGGCTACCGAGTGTCGCACCCATTTCGTAATCGACTCGCCCGAGTCCGATCGGGACATCCTTCGGATCATCCGCCTTGCTAAGCATGGCTGCTTCGCGGAGCAGATGGTGCAATCGTCAGTCCCGCTGGTCAGCACGTTCGTGGTAAACGGCGAGGAGCTCCAGGTTTCGCTGGAGGAATCAAGCGAAGAGGCGGATCATTAGACAGACGATTACCACAGGTCGGCGATCCGCATCGCTCAGGATCCGATACGTTCGGGTTCGCGATCGAGCAAGGAGGCGGTATGGAGGTTGTTGGTCTTTCCTGGGTAGGCACCCGTACGGAGCGCTTCGAAGAGACTGCTCGCTTCTTCGGGGAGGTAATGGGAATCGAACGGCACGACGAGCAGCCCGGCTTTGTCTCGTTCGAGACACCGCGCGGAGACAAAGTCGAAGTCTTCGACAAGGAAGAGTCCGAGCATGACTTCATGAGCACAGGCCCGGCGGTCGGCTTTGCGGTTACGGACATCGATGCTGCTCGCTCTGAACTGGAAGCCGCGGGGATCGAATTCATGGCACCGACGCAGCAGCAGGGCGACTTCCGATGGGCCCACTTCCGTGGACCGGACGGAAACATCTACGAGATCACTGCCTCGTAGATGCCGCCAGCGCCCTGAGCACCGAGAAGAACACGCTCGCGCTTTCATCCCAGGTGGGAAATGAGCGGGCACGCTCTCTGGCGGAGTTCGACATTCGCCTGCGCAGTTCGCCGTCCTCGCTCAACTTCGTGATCGCATCGGCCAAGCCGCCGACATCCCCCGGCTCGAGAAGGAAACCATCGCACTCGTGCCTTGCGAGATGTGCGAGATTCCCGAGGTTCCACCCCACCACCGGAAGACCGGCGGCCATCGCCTCGCCGTAGACGGTCCCATAGGCCTCACGCCTGCTCGGAAGAACAAACAGGTCCGCGGCCCGATACATCGCTCCTACCACTTCGGGGGGCAGGGGACCGTGCCGGACCACCTTCTCGATCAGGTCGCCGCGCTCCAGAAGTCGCCGGACCAATGCTGCATACCGGGGATCGGTGTCCTCGTACCCCACGAGATGGAGGGTACAGAGCGCTTCCGGAACCATGGTGAAGGCGCGGAGTAGTTCCTCGATTCCTTTGTGCTCGCTCCAGTTGGCGACGCAGAGCGCGGCTGAGTTTCGTCCTCGTCTGAGATCGGGCGCAACGGTCCTTGTCGCCGCGACGTCTCGACCCGGTGGTACGAACACGATCTTCTCAGGCTCGATTCCGTGCTTCTTCAGTTCGTCAATCAAGGTCTCGCTCGCAACCATGATTCGATCGCACCGCCGGTAGGTGACCAGATCGAGATTGCGCTGGATCATGCTTCGGATGGGACCGTGACCGACACCTCCCGGGCTTTGGTGAACGATCGTCGCGAGAGGAGCGGGGAAGCGCCGTAGCCACGGAGCGGCAACGGCCGCGGCAATGCTGTCTACAACCACCACGTCGGGAAGGTGGCCACGAATCTGGCCGGCGACGGTGCGTCCGGCAAGCGCCGGCCATGGGAAGTGCCGATCGGGGAACGAGACGAAGGACAGGGCCGCATCGTTCGTGGCCGCCGCCCGCGCCATGCGCCGGTGATAAAGGTAGCCGCCGGTGAGTGTTGCAGGGTCGCCGAGGGTGGCCAGAGTGACGCGGAAGAGAGTCACCGGCTAGGCCCGAAGATCTCGAAGGGGGAGTCTTCGACGATGGGCCATCGCTTTTCCGTGCCTACGAATCCGGTGGAGCCGAGTAGCCGCCGAATGCAACCGGCGATTCCCAAATCCGAACCGAGAGCATCTCGATCCCCCCGGAACCCAGCCGGCCGACCACCTCGGCGTGACTCCAGCGCGCAAGCACCTCGACCGTGACTGCCTCCCGTTCCGGTGGGCGAATCATCTCGAGGTCCTTGCCCTCTACCAGGGCCGACGTGTCGAGCAAGGCCTTTTCCAGATCATCGAGATCGCACACCATCCCGTGCTCGTCAAGGGTGCGACGCGCAGCCACGACCTCCATCCGGTAGTCGTGCTCGTGGAGTTCGCCCTCGGGTCCCTCCATGCCGGGCATGACGTGCCATGCCTTGAAAGTGGTCGATAACCCGACCTCGAACACGTTCAAACCTCCTGGTAGTTGATCGCTGCGTGGATCAAACCTTCAGTCGAAGAATCCACCGCCCGGAAGGCGCTCGACGCCTGTGACAAAGGAAACTCGTGAGTCGTAAGTCGTTCCAGCGGAAGCTCCCCCATGAGACCGAGGGCTGTCTCTAGGCGTCTTTTCTTGTTCCATTGAGGAGTGAGTTGGGCCGGAATCGTCGATACCTGCGTGCTTCTCAGGGTCAAGCGACGACGATGGAAGGCCCCGCCGAGTGGCAGAGATACGGGTTTGATTCCAAACCATGAGGCCACGAGGACCGTGCCCTCATGAGCCATGAGCTCGAGAGCCTCCGATAGGGCCCCTGGATTGCCGCTGACCTCGACGATCAAAGGTGTTCCTCTACCCTCGGTTAATTCGGCGACGCGGGCCTTCAGCTCTGCGGGGTCGACGCTCGTAATGGAGAACGACTGGGCGACGGCTCTGCGCCAGTGAAGGGGATCCGCCGCCAGAACCGTGGCACCCGCCCGGAGAAGCAAGGCTCCCGTCAAGATGCCGACCGCCCCCAAGCCCATAACGACGACGGGTTGATGAGCAACGGGACCCATGTCGAGTGAGATCTGAAGAGCGGTTTCAACGAGGGGAAGTAACGTGGCGACGCGTGGATCTACACCGGTCACGTCGACCATCTCGTCTTGCTCGGCCAGGAGGTGCGCTTGATGAGGGTGGAAGCAAAACACCGTTGCTCCCGGCTGCAGGGAGCACCGCGATTCTTCGATCCTTCCCACGACGCTATAGCCGTAGCGAAACGGCCAGGAAAAGGTTCCCGAGAGGGCGCCGATGCTCTCGTCCAGAGGCACGTCGGGGTCGATCTCGCCGCGGTAGGCGAGCATCTCGGTCCCCCCCGAGATTCCGGAGTAGAGCGACCTCACCAACGCTTGCCCTTCGGCCGGGGCGGGCAGCTCGATGTCCATCAGTTCCACAGCCCTAGGTGCGTTGAACTGGACCGCGGTCGTTAGCACCTCATGAAACTAACCGACGATGAACGGCAAACTAGTTTCATGTCGTGTGGTGACGGGAAAGCGAGGCGTGTGATGGTCACCGAGGTAGCACGTGCTCCCCTTCCGACCCCCTTCGGGCCCTTTGAGGCTCGCGCCTTCGAATGTGCATCCGGAAACGTGTACCTGGCGATGACGAAGGGACGCGTTGATACCGCCGGGCCGGTGCTCGCTCGCGTCCATTCCGAATGCCTAACCGGGGATGTCTTCGGTTCTCTGCGTTGCGACTGCGGGATCCAACTCAGGGCAGCACTGAAGCGTATCGCTGCCGAGGGAATGGGTGTGCTCGTCTATGCAACCGGGCACGAAGGACGCGGCATAGGTCTGGTCAACAAGTTGCGCGCCTACGTAGCGCAGGATCAAGGCTCGGACACCGTCGATGCCAATCTGCACTTGGGGCTTCCCGTTGACCTCAGGAGTTACGAGGATGCCGCGGCAGTGCTGGAGGCATTGGGCGTGGAGAGCGTCAAGTTAATGACGAACAACCCCGACAAGATAGCGGAGCTCCGTCGCCATGGCATAGGCGTTGACGAGGTGCTGCCCCTGACTGTGGCCCCTCACACTCGTAACTCCATTTATCTAAACACCAAGCGAACCCGGCTCGGCCACAATGGCTCGCTCATCTCTCCGAAAACGCTCGACACAACTCCGGTTGATATTCGGGACCTGCTGGGCCCCGTTAGGCCGCGGCACGATCGGCCTTACGTCGTCGTCAAGTACGCCCAGAGCCTGGATGGGCGTATCGCAACCTCCGTCGGAGACTCTCGGTGGATCAGCTCTGAGGCCGAGCGAATGATGTCCCATTCGATGCGCTCGCATTGCGATGCCGTCATGGCCGGGATAGGAACTGTCATCAACGATGACCCACGGTTGACCGTCAGGCTCGTGTCCGGCGCATCCCCCATCAGGGTCATCCTCGATTCAACGCTGCGAACACCGGCCGGGGCGAAGGTGCTAACCGAGGAGGGCACCACCTTGATTCTCACCACCGGGCGCTCAGAGGCACAAAGGCGGCGAGAGCTGACGAGGGCGGGAGCCGAGATCGTGGTTCTGTCTCAGACTGACGGCCGCGTTGAGCTCGGCGAGGCGCTTCGCTATCTCAAGGGTCGGGGCATCGAATCGCTTCTGGTCGAGGGTGGAGCGAGAGTAATCACTTCGCTTCTTGCACCCCGCGGTCTGACCGATCGGCTGGTGGTATCGATCGCGCCCAGTCTCTTGGGGAGCGGGATCGAAGCCGTTGGTGACTTGGGCATCTCCGATGTGGCATCGGGGCTCGAGCTGAGGGATCCGGCTGTTCACCTGGTAGGCCGGGATGTCGTGGTGGGGGCCGATCTCGGGACCGAATCCCACCGCACCCTTCGGTTAGAAGAAGCCGGCCGGCGGTCCGACGGGTCGACCTCCGTATAGTGGGGCCCTGCCGGGACCTCGGCCGCCAGGCGGCCAATGCAAGAAAGAGGGGCGGGCGTCCGGGCCACTCCGGTCGCAGTGAGTGCGATTTGCGGCTCCGGCCGGCTACTCTGTGTCGGCTCCGCCGCCGCCGATCTCGGCCGCGGGCATGATCACTATGTCATGCAGGCGCCAGTCGATACCGAGTAGTTGCTTCTCAGCCTCGCCTATTTTGGTGAGCAGATCCTCGGATGTTTTCGGCACCAACTGGATGTCGGCAAAGAACACATGGCCCTCGTCACGCACTCGTACGACGGCGTCTGTGACCCAGGACAGGGAACACACTTCGGTACGGAGTCGTTCGGACAAAGGATCCAGGGCCGAATTGTCCACAAGCGTGGGGCGCGCATCCATGAGATCGGCAATCGCCGCTCGAAGGTTTGTGGCTCCGTCGCGCGCGATGTCGAGCGAGATGATGATCGCCGCCAGCCCGTCGAGCCACCAGATTCCGAAGCCAATACCCACCACGCCTACCATCGCCGCAACTGCGGTAAGCCAGTCGGCCTTGTTCATCTGGGCATCTGCAAAGAGCACCTTGTCGTGCAGGAAGTGCGCCAGCGGCAGCTTGAGACGTCCCAGGATCATTGCCGGCACGGCGCTGTAGATGAGCGCCGGAATCATGAACCATCCCAGCCAGATTGGCTCTCCCCATGGCTGCACGACCCCGATGGGGGCGTGCTCGAACGCCAGCAGCATGGAGAGGGAGTCGTACAGAATGAACAGTCCCATTGAGAACAGAGCCAAACCTGCGACCAGAAAAGCAATGCTTACCGAGCGGTGGTAGCCATGCGGATAGCGATGGTTCGGTGGTCGGTGACGAGTGCGCGATGCGATCAAGAACGCGATGGGAGGAACGAGACTGAGGATGTCTTCGAACCACGCCGCCTTCATTGCCTGCGATGAACCGAGCGTGATGTAGATGAAGAAGATCGCAGTGATGAGATAGCCGACACTGATCCATTCCAGTCGGATCGCTCGGTTGTTCGCCTTCGCTCTGTCGGGGGGGAGCTCGAACGCCGGGGACGTCCTCATGGTTTGCCGAACTCCTCCATCAGGTCGTTGATCTCATTGGACCGCTCGAGCAGAAATCGCTCGATCGAGGTCATCCAGTCGTTCTCTCCCCTAGGAACCGCGAAAACGTGATCGGATTCGCTCAGCCGAACTCCCGTGTCGATCACCTCGAGGTCGTCGGCCAGAAAATTGTCGATGGCCACGGGGCCGTTGTGATCCTCGATGTCCGAGACTTCGATGACACGGGCGTCGGTCTTCCTAAGCAAACCCGCGATGACCGTGTTCGCCTCGACTCCGACCTCGAGCCCGGCGATGTCCTCAGGCGTGGGGCGTCCCCGAGGCGTTGCGACGATCGTCGCCGTCGTTAAGTAGGGATGGGTGATGCCGGCGGCAGAGGACCACGGCGTTGTCGCAGTGAGACCTCCTACCACCAGGTCGAGCTCGTTTACCTCGAGTGCAGCGAAGAGTTCTTCCTCGGACCCTTCGACCCATTCGACCTCGGCATCGACCTCTTCTGCTAACTCCCTTACTAGTTGAACCTCGACCCCGGTAGGCTCTGCGCCTTCGAGCTCCACCCACGGGGGAGAATTTGTTACCCCGACGTACATCGTGCCACCGCTCACGCGGGCCAGCGTGCCCTCGGGATCCCGGGGAATGCCACATGCGCATAGGGCGAGAGCAAACATGATCATCGCCGTGTGAGTTCTCATCAGCGTCTGACGCTCATTCCGATCAGATCAAGGCTTTCCATTGAACAGGCCGTCTTGCACATACCCGCAGCGGTCCGGCTGACGCCGCCGCCTCCGGGGGATGGACCGAGCAACCGAATCGGACCAGGTGTGAGAAGCGCCCTATGTTCCGGGGGGGACGGTCCCCGAAGCTTTAGAGCCGTGAGATCGGCGTGGGGGGCAGATCACTGCGCAAGATTCGTATCAAGTGCCGGTCGGCGCAGGCCGAATGACTACGCAGAGGCAGCTTTGACGAAAATGGCAAACCCGTCGTGAGGCGGGGACGCAAAGCCACGGGACCTACCAGGTCAGCCGGGCTACCGAACAAGGAGAGTCAGGTGCGAAAAGACCTAGACGGGAGAGTCAAATCGCCCGTCGACGAGGCCCCGAGGGGGACCTCGATCCTGGCGCGCCGAGGGTGGCCGACCATCGCGAGAACCCTCAAACTCGCATGCGTCTTTGTCCTCGTTGGCTTCGTGGCCTTCATGTTTGCCTCCTATTTGAGTGTCCAGTCCATTGACAAGTCGTTCAGTGAAGTCGCCGAGGTCGATCAGCCAAGCCTCGAGGCGGCGAACGAGATGAGCGGCGCTGCGGATGAGGCCATGATCGCCTTTCTCGAATCGCTGGTGACGGACCAGAGAGTCTCGTTGGCCACTGCCGAAGTGGCGTTCCTCCACTCTATGGAGGACTATCAGGCGCTCATCCGCGACATGTCTCGAGACGAGCTCAGCGAATCGGCGACCCAATTGTTTGGACGGTTGAACAATTTGGGCCGGGGCCTTGTTTCTGCAGACCAGAGACGCCAGCTGACGTTCATCGAGCTTCAGGCGGGGTTCGAAGCGATGGACGACGAAGTCGGAAGGATACCGTTCCTGAGCCATCTGGAGGGTGATGTCGAAGAGAACGCACGGATGGTCAGCAACTACAGCGCCAATCCAAAAGCGGAGAGCAAGGAAGAAGCCTTGGAGGAATTCGCCGAGTTCTTCGACGAGCTCCACGAGACCCGGAAGGCGGCCGATAGGCCGTCTGAGCTTGCGGCGATTAGCTCCATGGAGGCCGATGTAAAGGAGTTCGAGCAGAGTCTGCTTCTAATCATTTCGCTGACCGAGGAATCGGCCGAAATCCTTCCGAGGTTCCTGAGCATTAGCAGCGAGCTCGATGAGGTCCTCGAGAATGGGATCTACGAGCGCGCCCGCGACAGTCTTAGCCGACGTAACGATCAGGCCGCAGGAACGGTTGAGTCATCCAAGTTGGTCTTGATAGCGAGCCTGGCGATTGGCTTGTTCCTCGGCCTGGGCGGGCTGCTTTGGGTGCGCCGTCGAATTACGCATCCGGTTGGCCGGCTCATGTCCCAGATCGCGCGGCGCGGTGAGGCTGATGCGGCGAACGAAGCGGATCTCGGCCGAAGGGACGAATTCGGGGTTCTAGCGCGCGCTCTGGCGGACGCGGCGTCACAACAAGCAGCACTCGAAGAGGAGCTGCGAAGGCAGGCGTTGGAAGACCCCCTCACCGGACTGGCCAACAGAACCCTGTTCAAGGATCGAGTGGAGCACGCTCTCAAACGCCGCCGGGAGGATGGCAAGTCAATCGCGGTTGCGTTCCTGGATCTCGACGACTTCAAGACGGTCAACGACAGCCTCGGGCACGCGGCCGGAGACGAACTTCTGGTTGAAATTGCTCGACGGATCGAGCAGAGCGTGAGGACTTCCGACACGACCGCTCGGCTGGGGGGTGATGAGTTCGCGGTGCTGCTGGACGACGTCGAGGATGTAGCGGTGCCCGCCCAGCGCATCTTGCAGGCACTCGAAGCGCCGATTCAACTCGAGGGTAAGCCCGTGACCGTGCACGGAAGTGTGGGGATCGCTCTATACGAACCGGGACTGACGGCAGCCGACCTGTTGCGCAACGCGGATGTTGCGATGTACCGGGCCAAGGCCGAGGGTAAAGGCTCCTTCAAGGCCTTCGACCAGACGATGCAGGGGGCCGCGGCCGAGAGGTTTGAGCTGAAGAACGAATTGCTGTCGGCTATCGCCGATGATGAGTTCCGGCTTCACTACCAGCCAATCATGGATCTGACCACGGGGAGCAGGGTGGCGGTCGAGGCGCTAGTTCGGTGGGAGCATCCATTGCGCGGCATGGTGGGTCCGGGTGACTTCATCCCGCTCGCCGAGGAGACCGGGGCAATCGTGGCAATCGGAAGCTGGGTCCTGGACACTGCCTGCGCGCAGGTGGCGGCTTGGCGCCGCCGCCCAGACTCGAGCGAGTTGCGCTTGTGCGTAAACGTGTCTCCGATTCAGCTGGGCGATCCTAGCCTCGTCGCGGACGTCTCCCGCGCATTGTCTCGAGCGGGACTCCCGGCACAGGCGCTGGTCTTGGAGATCACCGAAAGTGAGGACCTGCCCAGCGACGAGGCACTTGCGGCGACGGTCGGCGAGCTTGCGCGCCTCGGCGTGGTCATTGCATTGGACGACTTTGGCTCGGGCTATTCCTCGCTCGGGTATCTCAGCAAGCTGCCGATCGGGATTCTGAAGATCGACCGGTCGTTCGTGGACGGAATCGATGAGGGTCCCGAAGAGGCGGCCGTGGCGCAGGCCATTATCCGGCTGGGTGAAACTCTTGGGCTGGAGATCATCGCCGAAGGCATCGAGACGTTGGGGCAACTGGCGGAACTGCGGAGTCGCGGCGCCCACCTAGGTCAGGGGTTCCTACTGGGACGTCCGGCACCTCCCGAGCGTTCCACACCCCTGGTTGTTGCAGTCGCTTAGATAATGGCTCGCCGCGTTGGCTCGCGCAGCGGTCTAGTCGCGCTTGGCGTCCGCCCGACTTTCGCCGTCTCCCTCTGACCGCTGATCGAGAAAGCGGTGCATGCGCTCGGACCTTTCAGGCGAGTGGTAGGTGAGTGTGTAGGCGAGCCGCTCCAAGTCGGAACCGGCATCGCCCCGAGCTGTCGCCCGTCTCTCGGAGCAGAGCGTTACCCTAGCCATCCTGGGTGGCGTGGTACTCGAACATGCCGCGCCCCGTCTTTCGCCCTAGGTAACCGGCTTCGACATACTCGACGAGCAGCGGACAGGGCCTGAAACGCTCACCCAGAGTCTGGTGCAGGTATCGGAGCACGCTGAGTCGCACGTCGAGCCCAACGAGATCACCGAGTTCGAAAGGCCCCATTGGGAACCCGAGTGCGAGTTTTACAGCCCTGTCGATGTCCGAGGGTGAAGCGACCCCTTCCATGAACATGTACCAGGCCTCATTACCAATCATTGCGCTGAGCCGGCTGGTAGCAAAACCAGGTCGGTCGGCGACGACGATCGTCTCCTTCCCAAGCTGGCCACAGAAGCGTTGCGCTCGTTCGATTGTTCTATCGTCGGTTGTCAGACCCTTGACGACCTCTACGAGCGGCATTCGATCCGGGGGATTGAAGAAGTGGAGACCTATCACACGGTCTCGCCGCTGAGTCCAGCTCGCGATCAAGGTGATGCTCAGCGCGGAGGTGTTCGTCGCGAGTATCGCGTTCGACGGCGTATGGCGGTCGAGCTCCTCGAACACAGCCTGCTTGATTGACGTGTCTTCGGGCACGGCCTCGATCACGAAACGGCATCCGTCCACTGCCTTCTTCAGTTCATCGATGACGTGAATCCGGAGCAGCGTCTCTTCCTTCTGATCCGGAGTCACTACGCCGCGTGCAAGGGCCTTGTCGAGCATCAGCTCGATGCCTGCCATTCCCCGCTCGAGCGCCTCGCTGCTTTGATCGTGCAATCTAACTTCAAAGCCGTGTGTGGCCACTACTTGCGCGATGCCGTGTCCCATCGTGCCGGCGCCGATTATGGCCACCGGCCAATCCGGTCGCTTCACCATGCTGCCACCGTCTCTCCCAGGTCGAACCTCGAGGAACCATTGGGAACCGTCATCCGTGAATTCCATCCTGCAAACCAGTGCCGGCCGAACGCTCGTACTCACTGCGCAACTTCCGTGCCAGTTGTCGAGCCCGTTGAAGAGGCTCCGGTACGCGCATGCGCCCCGTGGTCCGGACGACGATGTCTCGGGCCGTCTCTGGCGTTGTCAACCACGCTGCGTGCGCCATGATCGAGTTGGCGCTCGACATTGAGCGGATGCGAAAACCAACGAGCCGATGGTTGATACGGACGGGGGTCCAGTCTCCTCGATGCGCGTCCGGCTCGACTCCAACGCCGACATCGGGTCGCTCGGTTACACCGACGGTAGGAACGCCGAGTGCCGCCCCCAACTGGATCGCCAAACCCGCGCCTCGGATGTGGTCGCGTCCTGCAGCGTTGACCAGGATGATGTCGGGCGGCAGGGACAGCGCGGACACGACATCTTCCAGGATGGGGCCTACCGTGAGGGCCAAATAACCCGGCTTGTACGGGTTCATTAGCCTTCTGGTGGCCGTCGCGCTGGCAATCACGTTGTGACCCTCCATGATTACCGCCGCCGCCCACGCTATGTCGCGTGCCCGGTCATTGAGTCGATTTCTTGGGAGGGACACGAAGAGGCCCCCGATCGCGGGCGGCCCCTCACCCCGCCAATGCCAGGGGTCCGCTTCGTCCACCTGGCGGGCGAGCTTTCTCTGCAGACGCTCGAGATCGGCCGATGACGTGGGCCAGAACTTCGGCTTGGCGACGATCATTACCGGAGGGGTCGGAGGCTGAGACGTCGGGTCCGGAGGAGCCGGCGGAGCGCGCAATGTGTCGCTCGCAGTAGATGCCTCTCGCTGCCACCTGCGGCGGGTGGGGTACTCGTCGTAGGCGGCTAACAGGCCGCGCAGGGTATCGGTCGTGGTTTCGAGGTCGCCCTCATCGACCCCCGCGAGGAGCCCGCGCTCGCCCTCGACGCATGCGGCCATTGCTCGATCGATCGTGCTGAGACCCTCCGCCGTCAGGATCACCGGCAGGCTCCTGCCATCGGTGGGATCCGCCGTTCGCTCGATGAACCCCTTTGCCTCGAGCCGGTAAAGGCGATTGGTGACGGCAGCAGGGGAGAGCAAGAGAAGGCGGTGTAACTCGCGGGGTGACATGCGGAACGGAGACCCCGCCCCACGCAACGCGGCCAGGACCAGGAACTGACCCCAGTCCAACCCGAACCTCGAGGACTCCCTCTCCATCCGCTGCTGGAGGACCTGAGCGAGCCGTGACACCCGGATGGTTACGGCGATCGGCGCAAGGTCGGCCCTGGGTCGCCCACTCGCCCACTCGCCGAGAACTACGTCGACCTTGTCCAGCCCGGGAGGTTTGTGCCCCGCTTCGGCAAAGCGGCTGCGAGAAGCCGGGAGGGACAAGGATCCGTTCGGGTTGTCACGTTCTGGGGAGCTGTGAGATTGAGCCTTCATAGTGACGTCCTCGTCTCAGCGCGCGAAGGAAGCGCGACAACTGCCTTTCCGGGGGAAGTGATCTCGCGGGGATTCTCGACCCAGATGTCGAGCTCGACCAAATGCTCGCCGACCTCGGTGGTCACCTTCGTTATCGTGCCGCGGCAGCGAAGATCCTCGCCCGGGTAGTCCATACCCCGGTAGGAGCATCCATAGCGGAGGATCCGGCCACTAGGGGCCACCCAGTCGTGCAGGAGCTGGCCGAGAAACGCGTTCTTGAGCGCCCCGTGTACGACGAGGCCCGGGAGTCCTAGCGAGCGAGCGTATTCAATGTCGTAGTGAATCTCATAGAAGTCTCCCGAGGCCGCCGCCCACATCACGAGTTGGCGCGGTGAGCAATTCTTTACGAGCTCGGGAATCTCGGTTCCGCGTTGCACGTCTTCGATGTACACCTGGGTATCGGGCGTCATCGATACCTGCCTCTCCATCAGTAATTGATCACGGTTGCACGCATGCTTGCCACGCTCTCGTCGTTTCGCCGGTACGTCGTCTCACGCGTGATGAGTAGCATCTTCCCGATTGACCCCGTGCGCTCTTTGATGTCGGTGATGCTCGTGGTGGCCAGCAGTTCATCCCCCGCCAGGATGGGCGAGCGGTACTCAAACTCGGTGCCGCCGTTCAGGCTGCGTTGCAATTCCGGATGCAACCCGCGGATCGGGGGGCCCGGTGCGGGGGCGCCCGGCAGGGTGCGCGGGAAGCCGACGAATCCGGGGGGTGCCGGTAGCCGCTCGAAGCCTCGCTCACGGGCCGTCTTCTCGTCGTAATAGATGGGATCATCGAGCCCCACTGCTTGCGCCCACATGCGAATGCCGGTGCGGTCGACCTCGTAGATCACCGGAGGCCACTCCTCCCCGATCATGGCTTGAAGCTCTGGGGTGATTAGTTCTTCAGCCATTTGACTTCGCAACGGTCTCGACCGCATAGAGGTGGGGTTGATACCACTGCCAGAGCACGCCGGCCTTGCACGCCTTCTCACCAGGAAAGTCTCGGCCGTCCTTCTCGGCTCGCAGTAGCCGGATGCGGTCGAGATCGCAATCGGCCACGAGCACTCCCTCGACTGAAGACTCGGCGAGCACCTGCTCGGGAGAACAGATCATGGCGAGACCTGCGTTACCGGTCTCGTTGCCAAGGATGTTCTGACAGGTCGCGGTGTAGGCAAGGTTCTCGATCGCGCGGGCTCGGGTCAGCACTCGCCAGGTTTCCCATTGCGCCTTCTTCCACAGGCCGGCCGGCATGAAGAGGATTTCGGCGCCCTTTAGAGCCAACTGCCGCGACAACTCGGGAACGTAGACTTCGCTGCAGATCAGGAGGCCGATTGTGCATTCCCCGATGTCGAAGACGGGTAGATCATCGTTCGCCTTGTAGCCAAAGTCCCAGAACGACCCGCCTTGGTAGATCCACGGACCCTGGGGAGTCGTCCTCCGGTAACGACCGATTTCTCCAGTGGGGCCGAGTAACACAAGGGCGTTGTAGTGATGGTCGGGTTCGCCGGGTATCTCCTCGAGCATGCCCGCGATAAGGAACACGTCCAGATCGCGGGCCTTCGCCTCTAGCTCGGGAAGCGCGTCGTAGTCGACCGGGGGCGTCCACGGTCCGGGATAGGTCTCGGGCAGGCAAACTATCTGCGCGCCCTGCGCCGCCGCAAGCTCAATGTAGTCGAGGGCCCGTTGCACGTTCTTGGGGGGATCGTCGGTTTCCGTCGACGATTGCACGACGGCGATGCGGATCGAGGTCATGCCCATCCTTCCTAGGGTCGAGCCTGGGGACTCGTGGCCAGGGTGTCGCCGAAGACGCCATCTTGTTCTAGTTGCGCAATACGAGCCGCCTCATAACCGAGCAGCAAGCGGAGGATCGGCTCGGTATCGCCGCCCAGACTTGGAGGGGGCGCGGGCTGGGTCTCGGGCCGACCCGCGATCTTGATCGCGTTGCCGACCGCGCGCATGATGCCATCGTCCGTGGAGAAGGACTGGACCATCCCTCGGGCCGCTACGTTCGGGTCTTTGAAGACTTCGGGCATGCGGTTCACCCTGGCCGCTGGGACCCCCGCGGTCTGGAGAACATCGAGCCATTCGCCGGCATCCCGTTTGATGATGATGTCTTCGAGTATCGGCAGCAATACCTGTCGGTGAGTTTGGCGCGAATTGGCATCGGCGAATTCGGACTTGTCCGCCAGTTCCGGCACGCCGAGCGCTTGGCATAGCTTGGTCCAGAAGTGCTCCTCGCGAGGAGCGATAACGATGTGCGTCCCGTCGCGACAGAGGAATGCTTGCCAGGGTGTGATGAAGGGATGGGCGGACCCTTGGGGTTGCTGATCTAGCCCGGAGTTCAGGTAGAGGGTCCCCACATGGGAGAGCATCTCTACCATCACGTCGAACATCGCAAGGTCAATGTGCTCGCCCTGACCGCGCTCTCGCCGATTCTCCACCCCAGCCAGCACGGCGATCGCGGCAAAGACCCCCGCCAGCAGATCTGCGATCGGAATGCCCATGATTACGGGGGGGCGCCCGGCCTCTCCCATGATCGACATGTGCCCCGTCATCGCCTGCAAGATGAGGTCGTAAGCGGGCAGGTCTCGGTAGGGGCTGTTCATCCCAAAGCCCGACACCGAGACGAGCACGATCTCGGGATTGATCTCCCGCATACGATCGAAATCGACGCCGAGTCTGGTGAGCACGCCGGGGCGAAAATTCTCGACGACCGCGTCTGCGGTTCTGAGAAGATCGAACAACACCTCGCGCCCGCCCTCCGTCTTGAGGTTGAGAACGATGCTCTTCTTGTTCCGGTTGTGCATGAGGTGAATGGCGCTCTCGTCGCCGACCCCGTAGATCGCCGAACGTCGACCGGGGTCTCCGCCGGGAGGTTCCACTTTGATTACCTCTGCGCCAAGATCGGAAAGGATCATGCCGCCGAAGGTGCCCGCGATCACCTGTCCGAGTTCAATGACGCGAAGGTGTTTGAGCAACTCAGCTCCCCTCGTACATCGACGCGGCATAACTTCGAAAGGACTCGGGCTCGATGTGCAGCTTGGCTCCAGGCGGAGCACCGCCATCGAGCTCCAACCACATCGTGTCGTTGAAGCGGTTCAAGAAGTTGAAGAGGCAGGCGGCGAGGGTCAGCTCGGTCGCCTGGGCTCGAGTGAATGACTCGAGCAATCGGGACCATGCGTGCGGATCGGCCTGAGCCTCGTTCCTCGTCACTCGATCAGCCCAAGTGATGGCCGCAAGGTCGCGCTCATCGAAGAGACCGGTCGAGGCGGGATCTTCTCCGGAAACGGCATCGATCTCGTCGTCGGTCAGTTTTGCGGCTCGACCGAGCCGGATGTTGTGTTGCGTTCAGAAAAAGCATCGGTTCCTCGTGGAGGTGCGAAGGATCGCGAGTTCCTTGATGCGAGGGTCGAGCGCCGCGTCGGATCCACCTCGCTGGATCGAGGCGATCATTGGGACCACCCAGCGCGCCACGGCCGGCACGTGCGCGGCGGTCCGGGTGAAGTTCGATACAAATGCCAGTAGGTCGGTGGCGCCCCGAAAAATGGCCTGGACCTCCGGTGGCGCCTCCTCATCTTTCACAACGGGGACGCGCGACGGAACCCCGGTCATCGACATGCCGACCTCCACGCTGCGATCAGGTCTTCGTCGAACATGCTGGCCGGCCACGCCTCCAAGTTCTCTGCCGGTGTTGCGCCCCTTCCCGGACTCAGTCCCACCGGCGGCTCGGGCGCGATCCGCAGAGCATTCGTAAGCCGGTCGGCCATCGCGCCCAGCGAAGACAGCAGGGTGAGCTCCACCAGTTCCGCTTCCGTGAAGACCGCTCGAACCGCGTCGTAGGCTCGTTTGTCGCTACGGGCGAGTCGTCGAGCCACGCGGTCTCCCCATCGAATTGCGGCCCGCTCTCGCTCGCTGAAGGTGGCCGCGACCTCCCATTCGTCTGACTCGATGAGGAGCAGCTCGTCCTCCGTGACGCCCAGCTCCCGGGCCCGCGGCTCTAGCTGCAAACGCCAATAGGGCGCCCGGTCGACCGCCGCGACTCGGAGCAGCACGAGCGCTCTCGTTCTTTGTCCTAGCGTCGAAGCATCTGTTCCGCCGAAAGCCGCGGCAAGGCTTGGGAGTACCCAACGAGCGCTTCTGGGGACCTCCGAGAGCACTTCGACGAGTCCCTTCGGGATAGGCGTGATCGGCACTTCACCGCCCTGAACTGCTGTCATGCGTCGGTATTAAATCTCGAAGGGAAGCCGGAGAGCAAGACGAGGATACTTCGATGACGAATCAAATGAAGCTTTCCTTGCCAATGATTCTTAGTTGTGTCTACCATCCCCCCACGCCGGTCTCCCAGGTGATTCCGATCGGGCGGATTGGCGCCCGGACACCCGACCGCTAGGGGGGAGCAAATGATGTATCGACGGATCCTGGCCCTCGTTCTTGGCCTCGTCCTGTTGCTGACCGCAGCCTGCGCGGGAGATGACGAGGGCAACGGAAACGGCAGTGCGGGGGCCACCGGTGGTGAGGACTGCGAGCAGATCGAGGAGATGCGAGTCGGCCACCCCGGACTTCCGCCGGACTTCATTCAGATGATGCTTCCGCTGTCGATTGAGCTCGGCTACATGCGCGACAACTGCTTGGAGATTGAGATCATCGACTTCGAGTCGGGGGTCGCGGCGTTCCGGGCCATGGCTGCAGGCGAGTTCGAAATGGGGTTGTCCGGCTCGGTCTCTCCCATCTTGGCGTTCGGTGAGGGTGCAGAGGCGGTGGGAATCGCGGCCGGCGGTGCCCTCACCGACTTCCAGACGGTGGCTACGGGCGATATCGAGACATGTGAGGACCTCCGGGGGCGTTCCGTCGCGACCGACGGGCCCGGTGGCTTGGTCCACGCCGTTACAGAGCAGTACATGGCGAGTTGCGGGATCGATATTGACGAGGACGTCGAGCTGATCGTGGGAGAGCCCGAGAGCTTTGTAGCCCGGATCGCCCAAGGCGAGATCGAGGCCACCACGATGCACATCGACGAGAGGATTTTCGCCGAGCAGGAGCTCGACACGGAGCTGACCGTCTTGGCCAATGCGTGGGAGGACGTGCCACTGTTCCACTACACGACGTGGTCGACCGCCCGGCCTCTGCTCGAGGATCCTGAGAAGCGGGACCAATTCGTCCGGTTCATCGAGGCCCTTCTAAAGGTGGGCGAGTGGCTCGCTGATGACGCCAACCGTGATGAGGCCATCGAGCGGATGGCGGTTGTGAGCGAGAACCCCGAATCGGTCATCGAGGAGGCCTACTCCACGTTCGGCTCGCGGTTCCCCACAAGCTGTGACGAGATGATGCCCACGGAGAGCTACGAGTTCCTGATCGACCTTCAGGTTGAACTCGGCAACCTCGAGGAGGCATTTCCTGTAACCGATCTGATCGATACCTCTGTGTGCGAGGAAGCGGAGGAGCTACTGGCCGAGGAGGGCGGCTGATCTGGAGTTCGAAGGATCGGCTTGCAAGGCTCGAGGTGAAGCCATTCGAAGGGGTCCATAGTTGAGTTCCACGCCATCCACGAATGTTGGGATAAGGCGCGCGTTGCTTAACCCGTGGCTGCTCAGGTTCGCGGGCCTGATCGGGATCCTTGCTCTCTGGGAGTTTTTCTTCTCAGGGGGCAGGATCAACCCCATCTTCTCGGCTCCACCGACGGCCGTCGTTCGCGCCGTACCCGAGGTGCTCGGCGACGAGCTGTACCTACGTGCCGTTTTTTCGACGCTGAGGCTGTTCTCGATTGGCTTCGCTATCGCATGCGTGCTTGGCATCCTGTTGGGTTTGCTCTTGGCTCGGGTGCGACTTTTGGACATTGGACTCACTCCCTACCTCAATGCCCTGTACGCGTCGCCGCTTCCGGCCATAATTCCGATCCTGACCGCCGTCATGGGGTACGGATTCCGGACAAAACTCTTCGTCGTCGTCCTCCTCGCGATCTTCCCGATTCTCATCAATGCGCATCAGGGCGCTAGGTCCGTCGATGGAACCCTGCTTGAAGTGGCGCGGTCTTTGCGGGTGGGCGAGGGCAGACTGTGGTTAGACGTCATAGTTCCATCCAGCCTGCCGTTTCTAATCGTGGGGCTGCGGCTGGGAGCTGCACGAGCCATGATCGGAACCGCCGTCGCCGAGCTCTACACCTCGCCGGACGGACTCGGATACCTGATCCTCCGCTACGGCTTTCGGTTCGACATGGATTCGATGCTCGTTGTGGTTCTCACCTTTACGGCGATAAGCCTGATGCTCTCCTGGTCCACGGGACTCTTAGAGCGACGCGTCCGCCGGTGGAGGGTGGCATCGACATGAGCACTCGCGCAGCCCGTCTCCGTCCTCACTTCGACCTGTCTCGTCTGGCGTTCGTGTGCGCGATTTTCGGCGTCCTACTGCTGATCTGGCAGGTGTACGTGACCCTGATCTACGACCAAGCCATCCCGCTGCCCACGCCCATGTCCACAGTTAAGGCCTTCATCGTGATGAGCGAGTCTGGTGAACTTCGGGCCGCCTCGCTCGAGAGCGCGCAGGCTCTGTTGCTCGGCTCGATTCCGGGCATCGTGCTCGGAATTGTCTTCGGGCTCATCATTGGTGGCATTCCTCCGCTGAACACAAGCCTTGCGCCCTACATCTTCGCTTTCTACGCCACTCCGTTCCCCGCGCTGATTCCGATCTTCGTGTTGCTGTTCGGACTCGGAAACCTGGGTAAAGCAATGATCGTTTTCACTCTGGTGGTCACAACCGTCGTCCTCCAGACCATCGCCGGTGTGCGGAACGTCGATGCTCGGTTCCTCGAAGTCGCGCGCTCGTTTGGTTCGCATCCGGCGCGGACGCTCCTCGAGGTGCATCTGCCGGCATCGATGTCCTTCATCGTCGCCGGAATCAGGCTCGCGATAGGCCGCGCCCTGGTTGGGGTGGTGGTCGCCGAGTTCGATACGGCGCTGTCGGGACTCGGCGCCTTGATCTTCAGGTACTCGGGGCGGCTCCAGCTCTCACACGCGTTCGTGCCGGCGGTGGTGTTCTCCGTGACTGGCATTGTTATCTACATAGCCCTACGCAAGGTCGAGCAAGGCCTCGAGAGGTGGAGGCAACCCGGATAGCCCGAAACCACCACCCCGTTCATCGCCGACAACTCGACGAAATCGATCATCTAACGCCTTGAGGGGCGTGGCCCCGACCGAGGTGCGGAAAGGAGAGAAACAACATGTCGATCGATCTGAGAGAACAGCTCCACGGCGGCGTCCCGACAACGGTGCCGCCCCTCGCCCGGATGGATGCCGATACTCGGCAGGGCGGACACGTGCCCGACACCGGAAAGGACACACCGGGTTTCCGAGAGGGGATGTGGGCGGTCAGCCCCTACAACTTCGACGAGCGGGTCCGCCGCGACATGCACCTTCCGGTGCAGGTCACGCTCATGGACATGACCCTGCGCGAGGGGCGCCAGGTCGCGGGAGTCTCGGTCGGTCTCGAGGAAGTACTGGAGTTCGCCGGCCGAATCGACCAGGTCGGCGTGCACATCGTTGAGATGCATCACGACTTTATCGAGGAGATCAAACAGACGAAGGCGCTGGGGGTGAAGTTCCTCATCCAGGCCTTGGTGCATCCCACCTCCGCCTTGAACCCCGAGGAATGCCGCCAGGAGATCGACCTCTGTCTCGAAGCGGGCGCAGACATTTTGTGTCCCGCATTCGCGATCTCGGATTACAACTACAAGCTTGTCGAATCCATGGGTGGGCTCACGATCACCCGCGAGGAGGCACTCGATCGAGCCTGTGAAGCGATTCAGTACGGCAAGGAACAGGGCGCGTACATGAACCCGAACCTCATGGACTTCTCTCGCCTGGACCTCGAATGGCTCAAAACGATCGTGGCGCGCTTGAAGGAGGCCGGTATCGATGCGCTGCGTATCGACGATATCTGCGGGGCATGTATCCCGGCCGTCTACAAGCACCACGCTTGGGAGGTCAAGCAGATCATCGGGCCGGATATTCCACTGGCCATCCATAGCCACAACGACTTCGAGCTGGGCACGGCAGGGCAGCTGGCCGCGCTCGAGGGTGGAGCGGAGGTACTCGAGGGCTGCATTAACGGACTGGGAGAGCGAGCGGGCGTTCCCAACCTGGCTGTCTTGGCGTCGGTGCTCGAGATGATGTACGGCTACGAGACCAAGATGCGCCTCGACCTGTTGCAGGACCTCTCTGAGTGGGTTGCCGACGTTTGGAACCAACCGATTCCACAGCACATGGCGGGCACGGGTAAGACCGCGTTCTCGCACGCGGCGGAGGTGCACTACGCGCTTCCCGAAGGCGACGAGTGGTCGTTCAACGCGTGGGCCCCAAGGGTGATTGGCAACGACGCCTACGTTCCCCTGTGCCACTACTCGGGCGTGAAGGCGATCCAGCGGCGCGTGCTGGATCACGGCTGGGACCCGATCGACGACGACGTGGCGCAACGCGTGCTCGAGCGAGTGAGGAAAGAGGTTCGTCAGCGTCGACGTGAGCCGAGCGACCGGGTACTGGAGGAAATCGTCGAGGAAGAGCAGCGCCGCTAGTCCGGCGCGACCAGGAAGGAGTGAAGGATGGGGCAGATGGACGGGAAGAACGTCTTCCTCACAGGGGCGAGCAAAGGCATTGGCCGGGAGATAGCCCGCGGCCTCGGCAAGGAGGGCGCCTCGATCGCGCTAGTGGCTCGGACTGAATCGGCGTTGCTCGAGCTTGCCGAAGAAGTAAACGGGCTGGGGGGACGAGGGGTGGCTATTCCCGCGGACGTGAGCAATCGGGACCAGGTCAAGGAAGCCGTGCACCGAGCGCGGGCAGAACTAGGCGATATCCATGTGTTGATCAACAGTGCCGGAGTGCTCGACAACGAACCGATCGCCGGGCACAGCGACGACGCCTGGGAGCATCACTACGGCGTGAACGTGAACTCCTACTTCTACACGATCAGGGAGATCATCGGCGAGATGTTCGAGCGCGGCGCCGGGCGGGTCATCAACATCGCCTCCACCTCTAGCAAAGTGCCCATCGGTCCGAACCGAGCGGCTTACGTTTCGTCAAAGCATGCCGTATTGGGACTGACGAAGGAAGTGGCTTTCGAGGCTGCACCCCATGGTGTGACCGTCAATGCAATATGCCCCGGCTTTGTCCTCACGGACATGGTCGAGGACAGCATGCGGAAGTTTGCCCGCGACGCGGGAAAAACTCCCGAGGAAACGCGGGCGTTCTGGGTTGCCAAGATCCCGCTGGGTCGCTTCATCGACCCGCAGGAGGTCGTGCCTCTTGTTCTGTTCTTGGTATCAGATGGTGCAGGCGCCATCACGATGCAGGCGATCAACGTCGACGGCGGCTTCTCACCGATCTAGAACAGGAGAGACACCGATATGCCAATCGAGAGCATTGGGGATTTGCCCCTCGTCGAGACCGTCTACGAGAAACGGGACAGGATCGCCTTCATCACGCTTAACCGGGAGCACGCGGGCAACTCATTCAACGTGCAGATGTGCGACGAGATGGAGGCGATCTGGTCGGATTTCAGAGATGATGATGATGTCTGGGTGGCAATCGTCACATCATCCGGCGAGAAATTCTTCTGCACGGGCGTCGACGTCAAGGAGTCCCGTACCCGCCCGATGGGTCACGTTTGGCTGCCGATCGCCCGGCTCATGGAGCAGATACACAAACCCATCGTCTGCGCGGTAAACGGAATTTGCTGCGGAGGGGGACTCCACTTCATGGCCGACACCGACATCATCATCGGATCCGAGAATGCCCAGTTTTTCGACCCTCATGTGAACGTCGGATTGATCTCTGGTTGGGAACCAATCGGTCTCAGCCGGCGCATCCCGCTGAACTACGTGCTCCGTATGACGCTTCAAGGAAAGTCCTATCGAATCGATGCGGAGGAAGCGCATCGCATCGGCTTGCTCACCGAGATTGTTCCGGCGGATCAGCTGTTGGCCCGAGCGGAGGAGATTGCTCAGGACGTACTCAAGAACTCACCGCTGGCGGTGCGCTGGTCGAAGCAGGCCATCATGGAGGGTCTTAACCTCGGCCTGCGTGACGCGCTTGAACTCTCGGGATTCATGCTCAAAGAGGTTTGGAACTCCGAGGATCTAAAAGAGGGGGCTCGAGCCTTCGAGGAACACCGAGCCCCCCAATGGAAAGGGAGATAGGGATGACCAAGACTATCGATGTCCACTGGCACCACGTCCCTCAGGCTTTCGCCGATGCGGTCGTGGCGGGAAAGGTTCGCATTGCCGGGGAAGTCGTGACCAAGGATGACGGGACCGCTTTAGTCAAGCTTGAGAACGGCTTCAAGCAGCCGCTGCCCGCGTCGCTGACCGATCCTGCGACGATCCTGGCCGATCTCGATGATGCCGGGGTCGACATAGCCGCGGCGTCGATAGCGCCGCCGCTGTCCCACATGGACTGCGATCCCGAAATGGGCCTCGAAGTGAGCCGCGCGATCAATGATGCGTACGCAGAACTCGAGGAGCAGTACAACGGACGGATTGTCCCGCTCGCCAACCTGCCGATGCAGGATGTCGGCCTCGCCCTCGAGGAGCTCAAGCGGGTCGTCGACGACTACGGATTCAAGGGCATTCAAGTTGGCAGCAATATCGGAGGCAAGAATCTTGGTGACGAGTCGCTCTTTCCATTCTGGGAGGACGTGCGCGAGCGAGACTTGTTCGTGTTTTCGCATGGACTTTTGCCTCTTGGTCCAGAGCGGATGTCGGAACACGAACTCAAGAACTTTGTAGGGCTCCCGATCGACACTGCCGTCACTGTTGGATCGATGGTGTTCGGCGGCGTCTACGAGCGTCTTCCGGGGTTAAAGGTGTGCTACTCGCACGGGGGAGGCGCCTTCCCCTGCCTCGTGGGGCGATGGGACCACGGTTACAAGGGAAGACTCAGCAAGCAGGCCGACACCACGATCAAGCTGCC
The DNA here is from genome assembly GCA_050693935.1 of Actinomycetota bacterium. Taxonomy (GTDB): domain Bacteria; phylum Actinomycetota; class CADDZG01; order CADDZG01; family WHSQ01; genus WHSV01. Next base: position 27,247 of record JBOGWU010000249.1, read on the forward strand.
AAGCGAGTACCTGAAGGACATCTACGCGGACTCGTTGACGCACGATCCGGCGGGAGTACGTTACCTGGTCGAGCGGCTCGGTCCCGGGCAAGTCGTGCTGGGCAGCGACCACCCCTTCGACATGGGGGAGCCAGACCCGGTGGGCAAGGTAAAGGAAGCGATCGACGACCCCGACGTGGTCGAGGCGATCTTGGGTGGTACGGCAAGCAGGTTGCTAAACCTTTCATGAAGCCAGGCGTCAGCTTGCCCTCGAGTAAGGAAGAGCAGCGCGACGTCATGATTTCGATCGAAGGCGCCTCCAAGATCTTTGCCGACGGAGAGGTCGTGGCCTTTGAGGACTTCAATCTCGATGTATTCGAACGCGAGGCCATTTGCATCGTGGGACCCTCGGGATGTGGCAAGACCACCTTGCTGCGGTGCATCGACGGGTTGATTCCACTCACCACAGGACAGGTTCGGGTCAGAGACGAGGTCGTGACGAGCGCGCACCCCAACGTCGCGATGGTGTTCCAGCACTTTGGTTTGTTCCCGTGGATGACCGTCGAGGGGAATGTCGCCTACGGACTGAAGGTGGGAGGAGTCGATAAGGAGCGGCGACTTGAACGCGCTCTGCGGTACGTGAAGTTGGTGGGCCTCTCTGGGTTCGAAAAGAAGTATCCGTACCAGCTATCCGGCGGCATGCAACAGCGCGTGGGCCTAGCGCGTGCACTGTCCATGGAGCCCGAGGTGCTCCTGATGGACGAGCCTTTCGCTTCGGTCGATGCGCAAACGCGGGAGATCCTCCAGGAACAATTGCTATCGATCTGGGAGACCCAACGACGCACGATGATCTTCATCACCCACTCCATCGACGAGGCGATCCTTATGGGCGACCGGGTCGCGGTGCTCTCGACCAGACCCGGGCGCGTGAAGCGAATCATCGACGTTCCGTTTACGCATCCAAGGGATGTGAGCGAGATCTTCGCCGACGCGCGCTTCGCGAAGCTGCGAAACATGGTGTGGACCGAGCTTCGCGACGAGGCCTCGGCCGAGCTCGAACACGTTATTGAAGACGACTCCTAACCAGTGCGGGAACGTCGTGATGCAGAGCGACGATGGGCGCCGGCGGAAATCAGGAAAGGGAGCACCGAGTCGGAATGACAGCACCATCCGCCACCTTGATCCGGCCCGCTGCAGTCGCCATGGCGGTCGACACGGTTGGAGTGTTGCCGATCTTCCTGACAGGTGCTCTGGCCGTGCAACTCCGCAACGACATCGGTCTGTCGGTCGATCTGCTCGGACTCGTATACGCGTCATACTTCACGGCGGCCGCGTTGTTCTCGGCTCCACTGGCGAGCGTCTCGGACCGTACCGGTCCCGAGTGGGCGCTGCGAATCGGCACGGGGGTCTACATAGCTTCCTTTCTTGGACTCGCAACCCTCGTAACGACACCGATCCTCCTGTCGTTCTTCATCGCACTGGCCGGGCTCGGTACCGCGCTGACACGCACCGCATCGAGTGTGCTCGTGGCGCGAAACGTTGTTCCTGAACGCCACGGTCTGGCCTTTGGTTTCAAGCACTCGTCGATCCCAATCGGCACGCTGCTCGCCGGCCTATCGGTGCCGGCGATCGCGTTGACTGTGGGATGGCCATGGGCCTACGCGGCCGCAGCCGCGCTGAGTTTCGTGGTACTGGTCGCGATCCCCAAACCTTCGGGTCGCGTGGACCCGAAGGTCGAGACCGGGCGCGCGGACATGTCCCTCCGCCTGCTGATTTTCTCTGCCGTGGGTTTCGGGCTCGGCAGTTCGGCCGCGGCGTGCCTGGGCGCCTACACGGTTAGCACGGCCGTCGCTTCGGGAATGAGCGAAGGTGCGGCGGGACTTCTCGTTGCGGTCGGCAGCGTGGTGGGGCTCGCGAGCCGCCTCTTCGTGGGGGGTTGGTCAGACCGGCGGCGAGGTAGTCAACTCGATCTAGTGAACTGGATGCTCATTGCCGGGGGTTTGGGATTCCTGATGCTCGGCATCGCGAACAAGTGGGTGATGTTGGTTGCTGTCCCCGTCTCGTTTGCGACCGGGTGGGCCTGGCTCGGGTCCTACAACCTCGCGATGGTGCGGCTGAACCCGATTGCACCCGGTGCCGCCGTCGGAGTCACTCAGACGGGCGCCTTCGTGGGTGCCATTGTTGGCCCTACCGGACTCGGTTTCCTCGCCGAGGAGTTCTCGTTCACAGTGGTGTGGACGGTGGCGGCGATCGCCTCGTTCCTGTCGGCGACCATCATCTTCATTCTTCGACGATTCGTGCTCAAGGAGCTGGGGCACCGGAAACTCCTTGCCATCGAGCACGATGCAAAGATGACGTGAGGCGCGGGCCTTGCAAGTACTCGGTCGCTTCTAGAGAGGGAGAGCGTTATGCAGGCCTTGTTGGCTCGGTATCACGTCCGGAAGGGCCAGGGCGACTTGGTGGAAAGAACCCTGGGGGAGATGGCGAAGGCGGTGGAACGAGACGAACCTCGGTGCCTGATCTACCGAGCGGCTCGCTCGACCGAGGATCAGGACATCTTCGTGCTGTACGAGGAATACGAAGACGAAGAGGCCCTACTTGCGCATCGCGAGACTCCGCACTTTCGATCACTGATCGAGGGCACGATCGTCCCGCTGCTCGAATCGCGAGAGCGTGAGATCCTGCGGCCGGTAATCCCATCTGAGGACCAGGGAGCCGGAGCGTGAAGCTGTCGAGGGTTCTGCGCAGTGGACCCGACGGCGATCAGCCACGGACGGTTGCCGTCGTCCCGGAGGACGAGCTGGTGATCGATCTCTGCGTCGCCGAGCGCCGTCGTCTCGAGCGCAAAGGTGCCTCAACCGATGCCGCGCAGCGCGTGGCGGAGGCACTATTCCCAGGGAGCCTGACCGCCGCGTTGAGATCTGGCGAGATCTTTACCGAACACGCGATGTTGGCGATCGAGCAGCGGGACGAGGTTGCAATGGTCCCCTTTTCCGATGTTCGTTGGGCGGCAGCGATCGATCCCCCCGTCATGCTGGACGCGTCCGCCTTCGAGCAGCACCTGGTAAACGCACACGCGCGCGGCAAACGGGAGGTACCCGACCTCTTTTACGAGATTCCCGTCTACTACAAGATGAACCCCGTCACCGTGCTTGGCCACGAGGACACCGTGCCCTGGCCAGGGGGTTCTCGCTTCATGGATTACGAGCTTGAGATCGCGATCGTGATCGGGTCCATGGGAGCCGACCTGAGGCCCGAGGAGGCTCTCGCTCACGTCCTGGGCGTCACCGTGATGAACGACTTCAGTGCCCGCGACGTGCAGGCGCGCGAGATGACCGCCGGATTCGGGCCCGCCAAAGGCAAGGACTTCGGCACCGTCCTCGGCCCCTGGGTGACAACCCTCGACGAGTTGGATCTCCGCGACCTCACGATGCTGGCAAGAGTCAACGGCGAGGAATGGTCGCGAGGATCGACATCGACGCTGACGTGGAGTCTCGAGGAGGTCGTGTCATTCGCCTCGCGCAACGAGGTCGTCGTCCCCGGCCAGGTGATCGGCAGCGGCACCGTCGGTCTGGGCTGCGGACTGGAGCTCTACCGCAAACTGAGTCCCGGCGATGTTGTCGAGCTCGAGATCGAAGGCATCGGCACTCTGAGGAACCGTCTCGCGGAGCCTTCCGAGACACGCTGGGATCCGGTCCCGAAGGAGCGAATAGCAGAGGTGACCCTGCCGCGCAAGGAGTAAGAGTCACCGTTGGGGCGGGATCAGCGGAAGAAGCAAGAAAGCCGGGTGGACGCTACCGGCGTGCAGTGTGGTGAGGCCACCGTACACGTCGGTGGGCCGATGCCTGGGATCGGCGTGGGTATAGATCCCGACGCCGCTCAACTTACTTCCCTTGAAGTGGCCCAGCTCTACTTCATTCTCGTTTCCTCCATACTCGTAATCCCTTCCTCGAACCGTGAGTGCCACCCTGTATCCGCGGGGCACGACGATGCTCGTCGGCCAGATCTCGATGTCCAGTTCATAGATCTCGCCGGCCGTGAGTGGCTGAACCTCATCGTGGGAGTGGTAGGGACGGTGGGGAGCGCTGAGGACCGGGTCGAGCTTGCGCTGGGAGGCGCGTAACCAGCCGTGACCGATGGGGGTGTGGGGGTCGACGGCGCCTTGGAGGACGACCTCGTCGCCATCGGGATCAAATACGCGCAGCACGAGAAACAGGTCCGCGTCGCTGGTATTCGACGAGACGAACAACTTGGCGGACACCGGCCCGGTGATTTCGATTTCTTCCTCCAGCGGCGGGGTAGACATCGTCACGCCGTCCTCGAGGGCCTCAAACGAGGCTTGACTCGGCGTTGTCGTCGGTTCGTCCGAAAGGGTGCCGGCACTCGGGTCGAGATGGAGCCTTGTCCAACGCGTGCGTGCGATCGGCCACTCATCCTCGGTCCGGTCTATGAAGCTGCCGTCCACGGTGCGGACGCGCAGCATGACCCTTGGCTGGGCGTCCCACCCATTGTCGACACCTTTCAGGAAGTGGTCGAAGAACCGCTTTTGGAGACGCACGCCGTAGTTGGTGTAGAACTCGGTCCAGTGCTCCAGGCCGTGGATCTCGAGCCACTTCTGCTGGGAAGCCGCCCGAACGAACGCCTCGACGTTGCCCCGCAGGTGCAGGGAGGAGCCGCCCCAGTTTCCAGAAGACAGGAACGGCACTGTGATGCGATCGAAGACGGCCGACCGCTCACGGTGAAATGTGTCTTCCAATGGGTGCGCATCGATATCGCCGGGGAAGTCCGAGCGATTCGCCTCGAGTTCCTCGTCGGTGAGCGTTTCGGGACCCGCTACGAGCTCACCGGTGTTGGGGTTCATAGCTGCTCGTTCGCCGAGACCATGCTGAACGGTGGTGATCGTGCGCCGGTACCACACGTTTTTCATGTCGGAGGCGATGCCCCCGTGGTAACTGAGGTCCCGATAGAAGTCGGCAAAGCCCTCCCACGGAATCATCGCGGCGAGCGATGGCGGTTGCAACGAGGCCACATGCCACTGGTTGATCGCGTAGTAGCTAATGCCCAAGAGGCCCACTTTGCCGTTGCTCCAGGGCTGCGCGCCTGCCCACTCGATGCAGTCGTACTGGTCCTGGGCCTCGCGAGGGCTCCACGGCTCGATGTAGCCGGGGGAGCGACCCCATCCGCGAGCGTCGACTCGAACGCAAACGTAGCCCTCGGGCACCCACTTCTCGGGGTCGCAGACCTCCCAGGCCTGGTAGCGGTTCGAGGAGCCGGACTCCACGTCGGAATGGCTCTCCACCATCGCCCGCCAAGCGTCCGCGTATCCCTCTTGAAACGTCAAGCCCTTGGCGTAGGGCCCGTATGCAAGGACGACCGGATAGGCGTCGTCGCCCTCCGGCCGAAAGACGTCGGCGCGCAATACCAGCCCGTCGTTCATCTCGATTGGAACGTCCCACCCGATAAGCATTTGTTGGGACCGTTCCCAGGTTTCCTTCATCCGCTTCGAGCTCGAAGCAATCCGTTCCCGTAGTGGAGAACGCAGGCCGTGTCGTGGTCCTCGCCCACCACCGTGACGCCTATCTCCCCTACCGGAGGAAAACGAACGTGCACGGTCCGGTCGCGGATCTCGAGGAGTTCCTGGGCCTCTCGCATCGCCCCCGCGGCACGCTCGCTGCGAAGCTCCGCCGCGACCGCGTTGGCCTGGTCGGAGGTCTCGAACGTGAGCTCACCATCGAACTCGGTTCGTCGCTCTACGCCTGCAAGTCCATCCAGCAGAGTCCCCCACTCCTCGAGTGACCGCAGCACGTCGCTCACGTCCCACCCGCAGCGCTCGGTAACGACGGGACACCGCGTATGGAACCGGCATCCTTGAGGTGGTGCGGCGGGATCTGGAATGGCCCCCGACAGTCGGATCGTTTCCGGAGAGTCATCGGTACCTGGGTTGGCATCGAGCAAGGCCTCGGTGTAGGGATGGCACGGGTCGCCAAAGATCTGCTCGGCCCGCCCCACCTCACAGATCCTGCCCAGGTACATCACGACGATGCGGTCGCTCATGTGCCGGACCACGTTGAGGTCGTGACTGATGAAAAGGTAGGTGAGTCCGTGCTCCTTCTGCAGTCGATGAAGCAGGTTCAGGATCTGTGCCTGCACCGAGACGTCGAGAGCACTTGTCGGCTCGTCGAGGACGACCAATTCAGGGTCGAGGGCGAGGGCGCGAGCGATCGAGATGCGCTGCCTCTGCCCGCCCGAGAACTGGTGCGGATAGCGGTACAAGTGCTGCCGCCCGAGGCCCACGCTCTCCAGGAGTTCGACGACTCGTTCCGTGAGTTCCGTGCCGGAGGCCTCGCGATGGATCCGGAGTGGCCGGCCGACGATGTCCAACACGAGGTGACGCGGGTTTAGCGACGAGAAGGCGTCCTGAAACACCATCTGGCAGTTGCGCCGGTACTGTCGCCACTCGGATCTCGGCATGCGGTCGATGCTGAAGCGCTCGGTCAAGGCATTCAGCGACTCGAGGTCTGCGCGGGTGCGCAGCTCCGGCTCGATCGCGCGCAATGCGTCCAGTCGGTGCAACGACTCATCGTCCATACGGAAGTACACGCTCCCGCCGGTAGTCTCCGAGAGGCCTGCAATGCAGCGGCCCAGTGTCGTCTTGCCACACCCGCTCTCGCCAACCAGCCCGACCGTCTCGCCCCTCCGGATATCGAAGCTGACTCCGTCAACCGCGCGGACATGGCCGCCAACGCGCTGGAGAATCCCCTCCCGGATCGGGAAATGCTTGGTTGCGTCACGGACGTTGATCACGTGGGAGATGGCCGGGTCGGCTCGATCGGCCACGACCTTGCCTCTCATCGCCCGGCGCCCCTGGTGGGCATATCGGCCGGATCGACTCCGAGGTCGGCTGCACGCTCGTACAGAAAGCACGCGACGGCGCCGCTGGCGCCCCGTGTATTGAGGGGCGGATCCATGCGCTCGCAAACCGAAGCGCTATGGGGACATCGTCCTGAGAAGCGGCATCGGGGCTCGGGATCTACAAGCTCCGGCACGGATCCCTCGATAGCGACCAGGTCACCGCGGCCTTGCCCCGTGGAAGGAATAGCGCCGATTAGTCCTCGCGTATAGGGGTGCATTGGCTGATCAAAAACGTCTTCGGCCGACCCTGTCTCCACTACCTGGCCGGCGTACATCACCGCCACGCGATCGCTGATCCTTCGCACGAGCGATAGGTCGTGGCTGATGTACAGGACGGCAGTGTGAAGCAGTTCCTTTAGCTCAACGAGCAGGTCGAGGATCCGCGCCTGGATCGTCACATCAAGGGCGGTCGTTGGTTCGTCCGCGATCAGCAGCTCCGGATTTGCAGCCAGTGCCTGCGCGATCATTACCCGCTGCTTCATGCCACCCGATAGCTCGTGTGGGTATCGGTTCATGACTTTGCGTGGATTAGGAATGCGAGTTTCGGCGAGCGCCCGTGCGATGCGTTCGTCGATCACCGCCTCCAGCCGACGATGGCGACCACGCATTGGCGGAGCGGCAAGCACGAGTTTCTCTGGAAGTCGGGCCCGATGCCTGGCGTCCCGGCGTATCAGCAGATTGGTCCGGTCGGGCTCCATCCCCGCCTCACGCAGGATCTCGTCTGAGCGGTGCTCTGCGAAGACCTCGGCCAGTTGGTTGCGAATCGACATCCCGGGGTCGAGCGCTTTGCCGGGATCTTGGAAGATCATTGCGATGTGGTTGCCACGGATCCTCCGCATCCGTCGTTCGGAGGTAGCCAGGAGATCGACCGTTTCGTCACCGGTCATTCGGCAGGATGAGCACCCTTTGCCCGAGCACATTCGGCAAGGTGCGACAATCCGACCGACCCCTCCGCAGGCGTCGCACCCCGCGCCGTGGCATTTCGGACAGGTGACCCGTGGACGAAAGAGCGCCTCACCTCCAATGAGCTGGGCGGGGGGTTCCGGAACAAGACCAAGGAGGGAGCGAGCTGTAACGCTTTTGCCCGAGCCGGTTTCTCCCACTAGGCCAAGCGTTTCACCCTCGCCAATCTCGAAGCTCACACCATCCACCGCATACGTGAGCCCGCGTTTCGTGGCGAATCGAATGCGAAGCCCTCGGACCGACAGCAGCGGGAGTTGATCGAGAGGGGGCTCGACGGCTCCCTCCTCGAGGGGTGTGCCGCGCACGTACTTCGCCATCACCCTTCAGTTCTCGGATCGAGAACGTCGCGCAAACCGTCACCCACGAGATTGAAGGACAGCGACCACAGGAACACGGCCGCACCGCCGAATGTCGCCGCCCACCATCGACCCGCAACGATTCCCTCTCGCCCCTCGCTCACGAGGTTGCCCCACTCGGCGAGACCGGCTTCGGCGAGCCCGAGAAAGCTGAGTGTCGCACCGAAGAGCACGACATGACCCATCTCAAGAGTGGCCTGCACGACCACGGGGGTGATGGCGTTTGGTAGGAGGTCCTTACGATAGATCTGCCACTTGGAGTCCCCCATCATCCGAGCGGCATCGACGTACTCGTTCTCTTTGACGTTGAGAATCTGGCCGCGGATTATGCGGGCGTACTTCGGCCAGCCTAGGACCGAGATGGCGATGATTATGTTCTGGAAAGATGGGCCCAGAACGGCCGCGATGGCCAGGGCCAGGATCAGCTCCGGGACGGCCAGAGACACGTCGACCAGGCGCATCAACATGTCGTCCCATCTGCCGCCAAGGAATCCGGCGAGACTCCCGATCGCGACACCGGCCACCACCGTGACGGAAACCACGATGAAGGCCAGCCGGAGAGATGTTCGGGCACCCCACACCACTCCGTAAAGCACGTCCCCACCTTGCGCCGTTGTACCCAGCGGGTGTCCGGGTGTGCCCGGTGGGGCGTTGATCTGTAGCCAGTCCCTTGGCATCTGATACGCATCCGGCACGTTCGCGGGCATCAGGAGCGGCGCGAGTAACGCCATCGCGGTGAGCAGGATGATGATTAGTGCTCCGATTACGGTTGTTGGACTCTTCCTCGCCTCCGAGAAGAGTTCGCCGAAGCGCCGGGCTCGGGTCCGCGTTGCAGTCCAGCGACCGTCCCTCTTCGGCCGCCCAACTCCCACTCCGATCGCGCCGCTCATCTCATGCTCCTAGGACCACGCGGCGATCGAGATACGCGTAGATCACGTCGACGATCAGGTTGACCGTGAGGAACACGATGCTCGTTACCAAGACGAACGCCAAGATGGTTGCTCGGTCCCCCCGGAGGATCGCGTCGGTCGCCCATCGGCCCATCCCCGGCCAACGGAAGACCAACTCCACAACCACCGTTCCTTGCAGCAGGATCCCCCATGAGAGGCCGATCACCGTCACCGTCGGCACCAGCGCGTTTCGTAGCGCATGGCGACGGATGACCATCCGCTCAGGTAGGCCCTTGGCTCGCACCGCTACCACGTAGTCCTCGCCAAGCTCCTCCACCAAGGACGACCGCAGCATTCGGGCAATGACAGCCATGCCCTCGAAACCCAGGACGAAGGCGGGAAGCGCTAGATGCTTGATCGCGTCGAGGAAGGCCGCCGGGTTCAGGTTGAGGATCGAGTCCACCGTGTACAAGCCCGTGTAGGCGCGAACCTGCGAGTAGATCGCTTCGTCGAATCGCCCAAGGGGCGCGATCGGCACGATGAGGTAGAACAAGATCAGCATTAGCAGAGCGAACCAGAACAGGGGAAGGCTCGCACCGCTCACGGTGACCACGCGAGTTATGTGATCGGCGAAACGATTCCGCCGCGCTCCCGCGAACATCCCGAGGCTGATGCCCAAGACGACGGCAATAATGGCGCCAAAGGTCGCCAGCTCCAATGTGGCCATGAACTTTGCTGGTAGGACGTCCGAGACGTTGGCGACCGAGACGCCGGACCATCCCAGGTCGCCACGGAGTACACCGCCGAGCCACGCAACATATTGGACGGGCAGGGGGTCGTTGATGCCGTACCGCTCCTCTAGAGCCGCGACCTCCGCTTGACTCATGTCGTGTTGGAGGTAGATCCCTATCGGAGATCCACCGAGACGTGAGAGCGCGAAGACGATGATGGTGACCGCAAGGAGCACCAGCGGCAGTTTCAGTAGCCTCCGGATCACGTACTGATGAATCTGCATCGAAACCTATCGTTCAGGGTTCCACTCGGAGCTCCGGCGGCACTATTTATCCATGTGTTGCCACAGAGGTGTGATCCAAAGAGGGTTGTACTGGAAATCGACCCAGCACTGGTGAATCTGCACGTTCTTCTCGTCTGCCGCCCATAGCCACATAGGGTCGTCGTGCAACAGGCTGAGCAGCTCCGAGTAGATGGCCTCTCGTTCGCCGACGTCGGTCAATGAGCCGGCTCTCTCGATCAGCTCTGCGACCTGATCCGGGTCTTGGTATCCGTCGGCAAAGCCCAGCGTTTCGCCCCACTCCCCATCGGGGTGAAAGTAGGTCGTCATCATCTGGTGCGGATCTGCGAACAGGTCTGCGTTCTTGATCCACATCGCGAACTCGAACGGCACGGAGCTGTGAGCTTCGTCGAAGCGAGCCTCAGGCACAATAAGGATGTTCATTCGGAAGTTGGGATTCATTCGTTCGAGCGAGTCCTTGAGTATCAAACCGACCGCTTCGAAGGTGGGGTTGTTGGACTCGACCAGCACGGACACTGTAAATCCCTCGTCCCACCAGCCGGTCTCACGGAACAGTTCTTCAGCGCGTTCTAGATCCTGACTGTATTTGGGCGCCGCCGGATCTGAACCCAGCATGTCGGGCGGAAGGTAGGTCCCCGGCTCACCGAATCCCTCTAGACCGGCGGCGACGTAAGCCTCGTAGTCGAAGGCATAGTTGAACGCTTGCCGCACCCGGGGGTCATGGAAGAAATCCGAAGGAATCGTGTCCTCAGGTGGCAGCTTGTCGACCGGAACGTTCAGGTTGAAGGCGAGGTGGAGGGGCTCCAGCAGGAATCCGGCTTCCTCGACACAAATATTCTCGTCGCCCTCCATCTCGGCTGCGAACTGCGGGGTCGGCTCGATGATGTCGTAGTCACCCGCTCGCATGCCAAGGAGCCCCACGCTGTTATCCGGGACGACTTCCCAGCGAGCGTCGAACTCTACCGGCTCGCCCCAGTAATCCTCGAAAGCCTCGAACTCAAGACTGACGCCACGGTCCCACGACAAGAACCGGTGGGGCGCCGTTCCGACCATATGTGTATCCATGTACTCATTGGGCTCGCCGGCGGCCACTCCACCGTTCGCCTCCACCGCATCCTGACTGACAATCGAAGCGGTCGGCGTGTAGACCACGGCTGCCATGAACCATCCAGCCGGTTCCTTCAGGGTTACCTCGAACGTGTAGTCGTCGACGACTCGCGTCTCCGCGACGATATCCGTTAAGAGAGAGGCTCCCCCCTCGGGAAGGTTCATCGTGATCACGCGGTCCCAGGAGTACTTCACATCGTCCGCCGTGAGATCCGTACCATCGTGGAAGACGACGCCCTCCCTTATGGGGAACGTATAGGTGAGCCCGTCCTCCGACACCAGGCCGTTCTCCTGTGTGGGGACCTCGGTGGCGAGCGAGGGAATGAAATCTGATCCCTCGACGGGCCGTGCTACGAGCATCTCGTATCCCTGAATAATGGCCTGCCCGCCTCGCCCACCTGGTTCCGCTCGAGCCGGGTCTAGAGAGTCGGGCTCGCCCCCCTGCGCATGGATGAGCACCCCCGGATTCTTGACGTCTCCCGAACCTCCGTCTTCGTTGGTCGAGGTCTCGTCGATCGGCGTAGAAGCACCCGTACACCCGGTCCCTAAGAGGACGAGAATGATGCTCCCTGCAGCAAGCGCGCGCCTTGGACGGTTCAACTGATCGCCATCGGGGCCGGCACCTCGTCTGACGACGTTCCGAGCGCGGAAGCGTCGACCCTTCCCCCCTGGTGCCATCTCTCACGCTCTCCTTTCGTGAGTCGCCGCAGCGAACGCATCCGCGCGTGAGCACGACGGTATATGGACCAACTACGGAGTGGCAAGATGATCCTCATTTGATTCGAGGTTGAAACAGTTTGGCCTGGATCGGGAGATGTCCGATTCAGGCCATTCATCCGATCGATATCCCGGGCCTCGAGATGCGTCAGATCCCGAGTAGTTCGTCGAGGCGTAAGGTGATCGGCCAGGTGCCGGACGAGGTGTTCGACAGCACGGTGTGGGTGAGCCGACCGATGGGGTCGTGGACCGTCCGGAAGGAGACGCCTGCGTCGGAGCCCTCCAAGCTCACCACCTGACGCGATTCGTGGAGCCAGAACCCCAGGCCATAGCGCATGGATTCCGAGGGCACGTCGCTGCGAGGTCTGACCATCTCAGCAACCCAGTTCATCGGCACGATCCTGCCGGCGAACAAGGCGGTCCACAGACTGTGAATGTCTGCCGCGGTGGAGTAGATGCCGCCGTCTCCACTTCCCCCAATAGGGAGGTGAAAGGTGTTCGTCTGCAATCCTTCGGTTGCGAGGTAGCCGACTGCGGCGCGACCGGGGAGTTCGTCAGACCTCAGGAAGGCGGTATCTCGCATGCCCGCGGCTACGCACACTCGTTGCTCCACCAGCTCCTGAAATGAAGTCCCCGCGACGCGCTCGGCAATCAACGCCAGCACGACATAGCCGCTGTTGCTATAGGAAAACCGTTGGTTCGAGGTGAACTTGGTCGCGTGCCCGTCGAGCACCCGGACGTACTGCTCGGTGGTCGCAAGCTCATGGACGGGGACGGGCAGGATGTAGTCGTTGATCTCGAGTCCAGCTTCTTCATCGACATAGTCGCCGATGCCCGATCGATGGGCGAGCAACTGCTCGACCGTGACGTCATCTCCGATCAACGGGAGGTCCATTTCCAGCAGCGATCGCGCCGTCGTCGTGAGCTGCAGGCGGCCCTCCTCGATGAGGCTCACCACGGTGAGCGCGGTCAGACCCTTGGTGCCGCTGGCGATCCCGAACTGGCTGTCGATGGTATTGACGGAACCACAGCCGCGGTGCGCTAGCCCATACGCTTTGACAAAGCCAACAGTGTCTCCGCGATCCACCCGAACCACTCCGGAGAACCCTGTCTCCGCCGCCATCCGATCAACAGAATCGCCTAAGTCGTCCACCGAGCCGAAGATACCGCCACTCACCGGCCAACGCGGCTGGCCCAGACCACTAAACCGGCCCAGCAGGCCATGTACTCCTTGGGCGGCACTATTGCGTGGCTCCCCTGCGTCGATGACCAGCACGCTGCGCCCCGGAGCGGGTCGTCCTGTTGTAGCGCTCGAGGCCGTTGAGGATGAAGTCAAGGCCGAATTCGAACTCCTCGGTGTAGTCGTAACCTCTCTTGCCCAGCTCTTCGACCACCTCCGCGAGGTACGGATACTCGTCTCCTCTTTCACCAACCGTTTCGGCCGCCATCTCACCCGATTCCTCGTGCGTTTCGAATGGGATCGTTAGTTCTTGCAGGGCGAAGCCGTACGTGTATGCGTCCAACAGGTTGTAAGCGTGGACGGCTTCGCGGAATGGGAACCTGGCTTCTCTGAGACAACCCATCGTCGCGTTGTGGTGTACGGCACTCGACTCGCCTGGGTGCAATCGCGACTCCATGAGGCCGACCGCCCACGGGTGGCGTTGTAGCGCGGCCCGTGCTGAGGTTCCACGTTTGCGCAATTCCGCTTTCCAGTCACCTTTGATGGCAGGGGGGTACATCTCGCCAAACACCACGTCGACCATGCCATCGAGAAGATCCTCCTTGTTTGCTACGTGCCGGTACAGCGCCATGGGGGCGGCGTCGAGTTCGCCGGCGAGGTTGCGCATGCTGAGAGACTCGAAGCCGCCTGCATCGGCCAAGGCGACCGAAGCTTCAACGATTCGCTCCCTGGTGAGCCGAACTTTCTCGGGCCTCTGTTTCGCTTTCTGTGTCATCTCTGGGCACCTTTCGCAGCGATTCGAGATTCCCTCTTGACAGGCGTACAGCGTACGCACTAGCGTAGCACGGATGGTGCGTACGGCGTACGCAGGCGAGACGGAAACATAAGGAGGACGACATGACCGGAACGTGCAACGCAGTGGCCACGAGCCTGCTAACGACGTCGGGCGTTGCAGGAGCCCAGCGCGGGACGCGGTCATGACCGAACCGATGAAGGACGAAGTTCGCAGGTCGGCGCACAACGCGCTCCGTTTGCGGAAACTACGTAGACGTTCCCTACTGACCTTCAGATTTCGCAGACCTATCTTTTCTGGTGCTGGGTTTGGCGGGTGCGCCTTTCTGGAGACTTCGGAGGGTTCATCCAGGTGGACGTTCTCTACATCGTCACCAGTGAGGCGTTTCCTTGCTGGAAGGCCTTTCGACGATCGGAGGACCACTATGCACGCCCTTTCGCTGTCCGCTCACTACCTCATTGTTGGTGTCTCGTGATTACGGCTTCGAACATCTCGAAGTCCTACGGCAAATTCACTGCGGTCGACGACGTGTCCTTCGTCTGTCGACCCGGAACCGTGACAGGATTCCTTGGACCGAACGGAGCTGGGAAGACGACGACGCTGCGGGTCCTCGTGGGTCTTACGAATCCGAGCAAAGGATCAGCTCTCGTCGGTGGCCACCCCTACTCGCGGATCCCCAATCCCGGACTTCATGTCGGCGTTCTGCTCGACGCTTCGGCGCAGCATGCCGGACGTACGGGCCGAGAAGTCCTGAAGGTAGGAGGGCAAACGATGGGTCTGCCCGACCGCCGGGTAGACGAGATGATCGAGCTCGTCGGGCTGACGCCAGCCGAGGCGAAGCGACGTGTTCGCGATTACTCCTTGGGGATGCGCCAGAGGTTGGGGATCGCTCACGCGCTGCTTGGCAATCCTTCGATCCTTATCTTGGACGAGCCAGCGAACGGTCTCGATCCTGCGGGCATCCACTGGATGCGAGGGCTCCTGCGTGACTTCGCCGATCGAGGTGGCACCGTCCTACTTTCGTCACACCTGCTCAACGAGGTAGAGATCGTCGCGGACGAGATGATCCTTATCGGCGGTGGAAGGATCTTGGCGCAGGGGAGCAAGGCCGAACTTCTCCGTGCTTCGGGCGCTTATGCCAAGGCGACCGAGCCGGTCGCGTTGGAGCATGCCCTGCGCCGAGCGGGAGTCGCTATCACCAGCTCAAACGGAAGCATTCGGGCGGACGTCGAACCCGTCTTGATCGGTCAGATCGCTGCGAGCTCAGGCATCACGCTGATAGAGCTGCGTCCAGATGGTGCCGGCCTCGAGGAGATATTCCTCGATCTCACCTCCGCTACCCAGCGCGAAGGAGTTTCAGCATGAGCACGATCGCAGCAGAGATCGCAGGCTTGGATCTAACGGGTGCCCGCCGCGTACCCATCTCGCGGTTGGTCCGGGTGGAGCTTCGCAAGATGGCCGATACCCGGGCCGGCATGTGGTTGCTGATCGGCATCGCGGCTCTGGCTGGAGTGGTCATGACGATCTTCATGATCACCGCCGACCAAGCGGACCGGACCTTCGTCAAGCTCATAGGGGCCGCAGTGATACCCCAGATGGCACTCCTGCCCGTGCTGGGGATCCTCCTGATCACCAGTGAATGGACGCAACGCACAGCCTTGGTGTCCTTCACTCTCGAGCCTGTGCGGCTGCGAGTTGTGGCAGCAAAGGGGATCGCGGCATTGGCCTTTGGCCTCGGCGCGCTGATCGTGACGGTGGTCATGGGCGCGGCGGTAACGGCGGTCGGTGGGAACGAGGTCGCCTGGAGCGGGGTAGGTCCCGAAACCGTTGGCAAGCTCGCTCTCGTCCAGGAGTCGATGATTCTCCAAGGTCTTGCGTTCGGCCTGGTGATCCTCAACTCTGCTGGGGCCATAGCCACGTTCTTCGTCCTACCGACAGCCGTCGGACTCGTAACCATGATGTGGAAAGCGCTCGAGGACGTGGCTCCTTGGATCGACTTCGACTCTGGCGTCCTCCTGCAAGGAACGACTTTGACGAACGAGCAGTGGGCTCAGTTCGGTGTCACCAGTCTCATCTGGATCGCGCTGCCGCTCATCGCAGGTTTGTTCCGGGTCCTGCGCAAAGAGGTGAAGTAGACGTGCGAACCGTGAAACCCCAACACGTAGCGATAGGCGTATCGCGGCGGGCGACCTCACTCGCGGAGGGGGATGCCCATGACCTCGGCATGACATAGCAATAGCGATCACGCGCTAGAAGGCGCGCGGTTCACCGAACGGCCCTTCAGGGGCGGAAAGGAAGCAGGTTGGATACTCAGAAGACTGCACGACTCTTTGGTTGGCTGTTCATAGCTACATTCGTCACCTCGATCCCAGCGCGTCTCCTCTTCGTAGATGGACTTGGGGCTGAGTGGCAGGACATGCGTTTCGTGCCGGGGGCTACCTCCGATACCAGCATGTACCTAGGTGCGATCCTCGAGTTCGGAGTTATCGCCGCCAACATCGCGACCGCAATCGTGCTCTATCCGATCGTCAAGCGGCAGAGTGAGGGCCTCGCTCTCGGCTACGTCGGAGCACGCATCACTGAGAGCGCTTTCATCCTGGTCGGTCTCATCAGCATCATCTCCGTCGTGAGCGTGAGCGATGCTCTAACAGGAGCTACCGGCGCCGAGGCGGCAGCTCTCACCGCCCAAGGCGGTTCCCTGGTGTCTACCTACGAATGGGCGTTCCTGTTCGGTCCGGGACTCGTCGTTGGGTTCGGTAACGGTTTGATCCTGGGTTACCTGATGTACCGCTCGGGCCTCCTGCCTCGCCGCATGGCGATGCTGGGGCTGATCGGTGGCCCGATGTTGATCATCTCGTTCGGGTTCCAACTCTTCGGAGTCTATGAGAACGGATCGGGACCCTCGTTCCTGCTCGCGCTTCCCGAGATCGTTTGGGAAGCTTCGCTCGGCATCTACGCGGCGTGGAAGGGCTTCAGGCCGAGCCCGATCACTCAGACAGTGGACATCCGCGAGGAGATGCCGAAGCCAAGCATGGCGACGGCTTAGGCAAAGGTCGACACACCGTCGTGAAGAACGCGAGCCGCCCCGGTCGTGCCGGGGCGGCTCGGCCTTTCGAGGATGAGGAGACTCAGTGACAACGATCACTCAGGAGAGGGTGCCCGGGAAGAGCAAAGACGCAGAGGCCGTGACACTGTCGGTGCGGCGCCTCAACGTAATGCGGATCGGCTACGCCGTAATGGGTGTCGGGATCGCGGTGAGGAATTGGCCCTTGCTCGTCAACCGGAGTGAGCCGTGGCCTCTCTATGAGGGGGTCACGAAGTACATGCTGGTCGCGATGGGGCTCCTGGCTCTCCTCGGGCTTCGTTACCCGGTAAAGATGCTGCCCATACTGCTGTTCGAATCAGCCTGGAAGTTGCTCTGGCTTGGCGCGGTGGCCGCGCCGCTGTGGATCGCGGACGACCTGGACGCGGCAACGTCCGAGGTCGCTGGTGCGGCGCTCTTGGTCGTGATCATCCTCGCGGTCATCCCCTGGCGTTACGTCATTACGCAGTTCGTGACGAAGCCGGGAGACCCGTGGCGTTCACGCGCTGCCGGCCCAGTCAGCGAAGCGTTGTGATGGCGGCGACTATCTAACGAAGACTCGCGGTGCTTCTGTGCCGTGTGAGTGCCTTCCTTGGACGGAATGGGTTGCCACCAGCCTGAAGGAAAACGAGGCAACGGGACCCATTACACCCGCGACGGTGGCGCTGGGTGGCTCAGGTGGGAGCGAGATCACCGTTCGTGGTCCTGTGAAAGCACCGAGGCTACGTCTCAGACCAGAATCCAGTCACGGGCTGTGGAAAAGGAGAGATCGAACATCCATGAAGAAAACAGCCACCACCATCATCTCTACTACGCTCTTGGCCCTGTCGCTCCTTGTGGCACCGGCTGCGGATGCGGCGTTCCCGGCCGCCAACGGCAAGATCGCTTTTGGCCACAGCGGCAGGAAGAGCAATGACATCTGGGTCGTCGACCCCGGTTCTGGCAGCAAGCAGCGGCTTACTCGAACCAAGCGGGCAAACGAGGCCATGCCCGACTGGAATGCGGCCGGGACTCACATCGCTTACTCGAAGTGTGGCCGGGGCCAGTTCTCCAACTGCGACATCTGGGTGATGAATGCAGACGGAAGCGAGAAGACACGGCTGACCTCGACGACACAGCCTGACCCTTTCTCTCCTTTCGTGCAGGAGACGTGGCCGACGTGGTCTCCCGACGGCACGATGATCGGCTACACCTCCAACGCGGAGGACGTCTTCCAGGACATCTGGGTGATGAACGCCGACGGCTCGAATCAGGAGCGGCTAACTGTGAACGAGGCGTTCGACGCGTTCCCGGAGTGGTCGCCAGACGGCACCAAGATAGCGTTCACCAGCGACCGCGACGAGGTCGACGACATCTGGGTCATGGACGCGGACGGCAGTGACCCCGTGCGCCTCACGACGGGGCAGGGGATCGACGAGCGGCCCGACTGGTCGCCCGACGGGGCTCGCATTGCGTTCTCCCGGGGCCGCAACATCTGGGTGATGAACGCCGACGGCACGGACCTGACAAAGTTGACCGACACCCGGCGCCCGAAGTTCGCACCGACGTTCTCGCCCAACGGGAACAGGATCGCCTTCAACCTGCTCGCTCGGGACGGTCGCGTCGGCGTATGGATCATGCGCGCCGACGGCTTGAGGCGGAAGCAGCTCACGTTTGGGAGATTCGACTTCTTTCCGGACTGGCAGCCACGCGGTGACGGCTAGAGCCATTCTCGCAACCTTCAGCCCCACTAGAGGGAAGTACCTCCTCGATGCGACATCGAGTGCGGTGTAGAGGTTCGTGGTGCCGTTGCGGCGTTCGAGTCGATCGGCTAGAAGGGAAGGTATGACCGACCTCGAGGCGTTCGCAAAGCTCGTGCCGCTCGATCACGGACTCGTCGTGGTGTCGACGCGTCGCGCGAACGGGACGATCCAGTCGTCGGTCGTGAACGCCGGCGTCCTCGACCACCCGATCTCGGGCAAGCCGGTCGTCGCGTTCGTGGCGGCCGGGTCGTCCAAGCGCCTCGTCAACTTGCGCGCCCGTCCCCACGCCACCGTCGTGATCCGGGCCGGCTGGCAGTGGGCAGGTGTCGAGGGACCGGTCGAGCTCGCCGGGCCCGACGATCCGCTCGACGGGATCGATGGCGAACGCCTGCGTCTGCTGCTTCGCGAGATCTTCACGGCCGCGGGCGGGACCCACGACGACTTCGACGAGTACGACCGGGTCATGGCCGAGGAGCGTCGGGTTGCCGTCTTCGTCGAGCCCGAGCGGGTGTACGGATGAGCGGTCTGGGGGGTCGCCCAGTTGTAGAGCAGATCACGACGGGGTATTTGCTGAACGCGAGCAGAGGTTCGCTCTACTTGGGGGTCGGCGCGACGGCTTTCGACCTAGCCTGTCGGCCATTCAACTCATGATCAGGCTGCTCTTGATTCGCCGGCCGTATTCGTCTTCGTACTTGTCCTGGTCCGGGTGATGCTGGTCTTTCCGGCTCCACCTGATCGTTTACACAGTTCCGGCTGATGGTTGACACCAGTTCCGGGTGATCTTTGACAGGTGTTCCGGGTGATGTTTGACAGTTCCGGCTGATCTTTGACACTTCGTCGTCTCCTGAATCCGACCATTGGCTCGGAGCGGGAGGTTGAAGAAGTGCTGGTGGAGCTAAGCGTCATGGAGCAGCGCTATCAGGCAGTCTTGGCCGTCATCCAGGACGGCTGGAAGGTCACCGAAGTCGCCGAGCACCTGGGCGTCGCGCGCCAGAGCGTTCACAACTGGATCGCCCGCTACGAACGAGGTGGCCTGGCGGGGCTGGCCGACCGATCGCATCGACCGCAGAGCTGCAGTCATCAGATCCCGCCCGACCTCGAAGCCATGATCTGCGAGATCCGGCGCCAGCATCCGGGCTGGGGACCCCTTCGGATCCTGCATGAGCTCGGCAAGCAGGGTGTCGATCCGTTGCCCGGTCGCACCAGCGTCTATCGCTGTCTCAAACGCCACAACCTGATCGAACTGCGGCGTCGCAAAAAGAGACGCGACGAGTTCCGGCGCTGGGAGCGCGACCGGCCCATGCAGCTGTGGCAGATGGACGTCATGGGCGGCGTGCTCTTAGACGACAGCACGGATCTCAAGCTCGTCACCGGGATCGACGATCACAGCCGCTTCTGCGTCGCCGCGGGACTTGTGACTCGAGCGACGGCACGCGCAGTCTGTGAGGTGTTTAGCGACGCGATGAAGACCTACGGCATCCCCGACGAGGTCCTGACCGACAACGGCAAGGTCTTCACCGGACGCTTCGGCGCCCATAAGGCAGAGGTGATGTTCGATCGGATGTGCAGAGAGAACGGGATTTCGCATCGGCTCACCGCGCCTCGCTCGCCCACCACGACCGGCAAGATCGAGCGCTTCCACCAGAGCGTGAGAAAGGAATTCCTTGCCGATCGGACGTTTCCCACGATCGACGTCGCGCAGAAAGAGCTCGATGGGTGGGTCCACGACTACAACAACGAGCGACCGCATCAGGCGCTCGAGATGGCAGTGCCGGCAGAGCGCTTCCGGCTCGTGCCCGAGACCAAGAACCCGCACTCGGTGCCCGTCTATTCAGAAGAGGACCAGAACGGTCAGTGGGTCCTGCGACGAGTCGGCTCCAACGGGGTGATCTCCGTCGACACCCAGATGTTCTCGGTGGGCAACGCCTTCAAAGGCCAGCTGGTGGACGCCTTCGTGGACGACACGACGATCCAGGTGTGGCACCAGAACCACCTGATCAAGACGGTGGCCCGTTCAAGGAAAGGTCCCGTCCGCAAGATCCGGGCCGATGGGCTACACGTCAAACATCAGGCGGACCTAAATGGTCAACGATCAGGCGGACCTTGACA
>JBOGWU010000250.1:0-3935 GCA_050693935.1 Actinomycetota bacterium
TCGTGCTCGGCACGACCGATCGAAGGAGTTCGGAGCGCTGGCCCAGCCCAACGGCAAGCCCCGGAAGGTGCGGCTGTGAGACATACCTACCGATGCCAAGATGGGACACGGGTGGTGAGACTTCACAGGGTCTGAGCAGGGCTTCTGGTCTTTCGCGGCGCGTCGCCGTCTTCGCGGGAGGGTTGTCCGTCCACTCCCCTCCACCTCCAATTTAAGCCGTACAGGGGGGCTTGCGGCAAGCCCCGGGTCGTGCTGCATAATCGCCCGGCCGCAGGCCAGAACCTACGGAACGGGAGAAGCGAAATGCGTGTGTTGTTGTCGACGTACGGGTCGCGCGGGGACGTCGAACCGATGGTGCGACTCGCGGTGCAGTTGCGGGCACTCGGCGCGGAGGGACGTGATGCGCTGGTCGCGACCGGCGTGACGTCGGCCGGAGTGTGGCGATGACCGAGCATGCTGTGGTGATCGCCGGAGGAGGTCCGACGGGGCTGATGTTGGCGGGCGAGTTGGCGTTGGCGGGCGTGGACGTTGCCATTGTCGAGCGGCGCGCCAGCCAGGAACTCCCCGGTTCGCGCGCAGGCGGGTTGCACTCACGCACGATCGAGGTGCTCGACCAACGTGGAATCGCCGATCGGTTCCTGTCCGAGGGACAGGTGGCGCAGGTCGCGGGGTTCGCCAGCGTCCCTTTGGACATCAGCGACTTTCCCACCCGGCACAACTACGGGCTCGGGCTGTGGCAGAACCACATCGAGCGGATCCTGGCCGGCTGGGTCGGCGAGCTGGCGGTGCCGATCTCCTACGGCACTGAGGTCACCGGTTTCGCGCAGGACGACACCGGCGTCGACGTCGAGCTGTCCGACGGCCAACGCTTACGGGCGCAGTATCTCGTTGGGTGCGACGGAGGACGCAGTCTCGTCCGCAGAGCAGCCGGCATCGAGTTCCCCGGGTGGGATCCGACAACCAGCAGCCTGATCGCCCAGGTCGAGATGACCGAGGAGCCGGAATTGGGCATTCGCCGCACTCCCTCGGGCATGCATGCCCTCGGCAAGGTCGAGTACGAGATCAAGGACGGCGAGGTGGTCTACAAGCCAGGGGGGACGGTCGGGGTCATGCTGACCGAGTCCCAGGTCGGCACGAGCGAGCCCACCCTGAGCGAGCTCAGCGAGGGCCTCATCGCCGTCTACGGGACCGACTACGGGATCCACAGTCCCACCTGGATCTCCAGGTTCACCGACATGACCCGGCAGGCCGCGGCCTACCGCGACGGACGGGTCCTGCTGGCCGGCGACGCGGCACATGTGCATTCCCCGGTCGGTGGACAGGGCCTCAACACGGGTGTGCAGGATGCGGTGAATCTGGGATGGAAGCTGGCCCAGGTGATCCACCAGACAGCGCCGGAAAGCCTGCTGGATACCTACCATGCCGAGCGCCGCCCGGTAGCTGCCCGCGTGCTGCGCAACACGATGGCGCAGACCGCGCTCATGCGCGTAGACGATCGCATCGAGGTGTTGCGCGACACCGTGTCCGAGCTGCTGAGCATGGATGAGCCGCGTAAACGATTCGCAGCGGAGATGTCCGGCCTGGGCATTCATTACGACCTTGGCGAGGGACACCCGCTGCGCGGACGCCGCATGCCCGATCTCCACCTGGTCACCGCCGACGGCCCGCTGCGGGTCTTCACCCTGCTGCA
The DNA here is from genome assembly GCA_050693935.1 of Actinomycetota bacterium. Classification (GTDB taxonomy): domain Bacteria; phylum Actinomycetota; class CADDZG01; order CADDZG01; family WHSQ01; genus WHSV01. Next base: position 1,691 of record JBOGWU010000250.1, read on the forward strand.
CGATGCCCGGCCGCTGCTCCTCAACCTCGGTGAGCCCGGCGGATTCGACATCATTCCATGGGCCGATCGCGTTCGGTTGATCAATGCCGAATACGACGGTACGTGGGAGCTTCCGGCAATCGGCGAGGTCGCCGCTCCCACCGCCGTGTTGATCCGGCCCGACGGATATGTTGCCTGGGTGGGAGAGCTAACCCAGCCGGGGCTCGCTGACGCGCTAACCACCTGGTTCGGACCGCCAACTGCGGCGTAGCTCTACCGCTCCACACGCGGGATAATCGCGCGATGGCTGAGGACAAAGTCGTCGGCGTTTCCCCTTCAGATCGTGTAGAGGGCGACTACACGCCTGGCATGGTGCGCGAGCAGGCCGTTGCCACCGCGGGGATGTGGGGAGGGCTCGTGCGTACCGAGGCAGGGATGACATCCGGATGGCATCACCACGGGGACTACGAGACTGCGATCTACGTTCTGTCAGGAAGGCTTCGGATGGAGTCGGGCCTGGTGGGTTCCGAGGTAGTGGAGGCCGGACCGGGGGACTTCGTTTACGTTCCCCGACACAAGGTCCACCGAGAGAGCAACCCCTCCCAAGAGGAAAGTCGACTTCTCGTCGTTCGAGGCGGCACGGGGGAGCCGGTCTTTAATGTAGAGGGGCCGGAGAACTAGCTTTCGACGCCCGCGTGCCCGACCGGCTCAACAGGTCGCCAGAGCGTGCGCCTCGCGGAACGGCCCGCGGTTCGCGCAATGTCGTCCGCTCAACAAGCCTTCCCAAACGCGGGACCGCCGGGAGCAGGGTCCCGGCGAGTCCGTTGAAGCGAGTCGTTGTTAGCCGAGCGAGATGGCAACCTTCTCGAGCTTGTCCAACGCCTCCTGCAGGCCACCTTCCATGCCGGATTCGACGTGTCCGTCACGGGCTTCCTTGCTGTTGTGGTCTACCAGGATCGTGAGCGTGGTGCGCCCGTCGTGCTCGGCGAGCGTGAGCGTGTTCACCGCGTAGTCATCGGGCATGGCCTCAAAGACCTCGGTCGAGACGAGGCGCTCGTTCGGCTCGATCTCTCTGTACTCGCCGTGGAAGGCGACCTCGAAACCCTCGTTGGCGATCATCACGTAGCGCCACTTGCCACCGACCCGCAAGTCGACCTCGGCGCTCGTGACCTTGCCCCGCTCTCCGCTCCACCATTGCTCGATGAGCTCCGGCGTGGTCCACGTTTTGTAGACGAGATGCTTGGGTGCGTTGAACTCCCGCTTGATCAGGATCTTCGTGTCCGTCGGGAGTGACACCACGGCCGTGCCACTACTCATCATTGCCCCCATCTCCTTCCTCCTTTTCCTTGAGTTCCTCCAACACCACATCCAGTCGATCGAAGCGCTGTGCCCACTCGGCCTCGTAGCTCTTCACCCAGTCGTGGATGGGCTTCAGCGATCGACCGTTGAGCCGGTAGATCCGTTGTCTCCCTTCATCACGCACCTCCACCAGTCCCACCTCCCTCAACACCCGCAGGTGTTTGGAGACCAGCGGTTGTGCCAACTCGAGCTCCGCGACGAGATCGTTCACCGGCCGCTCCCCGCCGGCGAGGACGTCCAGGATCTGCCGCCGCCGGGGCTCCGCCACTGCGTTGAACGCGTCTGCCGTCGTTGCTGCTCGTGCCATGGGAGCATCGTATATCCATATAGGAATATGTCAAGAACGAAAGCCGAGGCTGTTGCCGGGGCCGCTCGACCCCACTTAAATGCTCGACTTGCCTAAAATTTGGCGCGGTACGTTCGTCGGGTTTGAGGAGGGGTGAATCATGCGCAGATGGGCGCTACTCACAACGGGGATCCTGGTCCTCTCGTTGGGAGCCTGGGTGGTTGGTGTCTCCGCAAAAACCACGGTTCTGAGGGCCGGTTTGAACGGTGACAAGGAGGTCTCTGCCACGGGCGAGAAGGGCGTTGGCGACCCCAACGGTAACGGTAAGGCAGTTGTGCGTATCAAAGTGAAGCGTCAGCGGGCGTGTTTCTCGTTGTCCTGGAACCGCATTGTGGCTCCGTCAATGGCGCACATCCATAGGGGCGACGCCGACACGGCGGGTCCCATCGTCATTCCCTTGTTCATGACCGGCGACGAAGCTGCACCCGACGATCAGGATCTGCCCGACACGCTGGATAGTGCCGGTGGTTGCGTGACCGGCGTCGGGAAGCCGCTCCTTCGAAGAATCAGGAACAATCCAAGGGACTTCTACGTGAACATCCACAACGATCCGTTCCCGGC
>JBOGWU010000251.1:0-13310 GCA_050693935.1 Actinomycetota bacterium
CATCGAGGCGATCTACGGTGCGGCAACCGGACTCGAAGAGCCCGACCCGCCGCGCAACGACCTCGTGTCGGTGTTCCTTACGGGAGTTGAGGGACTCAACCAGCCCGCGAAGCTGAAGAAGCCGAGCGAGCAGCTGAGGCTGAACATGTCGATTCCGCCCTGTGAGCCGGGCTGTGCCGAGCGTTCACGCCTGGGCGTAATCGGCGGAGACAACGCCGGATACCCGAACGGCCGCCGGCTCTTCGACGATGTGATCGACATCTCGTTGCAGGTCGTCATGGGCGAACTGGCCGGACAGCCGAACGATCTGGCCGACGGCGTCAACTCCAACGACATCGCCTTTACGGATTCGTTCCCCTACGTCGGACTGCCCAAGCCGGGCTCGGATCCGGCTCCGCACAACTAGCTGCCCGAGAGTCGTGGGGTCGTCTGCTCGAGGCCCCACGGCTCCGGCACTTCAAGGGAGTGGTGGTGAAGGCCAGGCTCAGGGTTCCTTTGGCGGCCGGGATTGCGGTCGGACTGCTAATCGTCGGCGCGCTCGGCCCGTTTCGCTTGGGATCTTCCTTAGGCGACACCACGAGTCCGCCGCAAACGGAGGCGTACCTTGGACCGACCGCCTCGGTCGCCGACCTCGATGCCGCGATCGGGGCGCTGCAGACGCGCCTCGAGAACGAACCGGATGACGCTGCATCGTTCGCGACGTTGGGTCTCGCCTACATCCAGAAGGCGCGCGTCTCCGCGGACCCGAGCTACTACCCCAAGGCCGAGAAGGTTCTCTCGCGGTCGCTCGAGTTGCGGGAGTCAGAGAACTTCGAGGCGATGCTGGGGATGGGCGCGCTGGACCTCGCTCGCCATGACTTCTCCGGGGCACTCGACTGGGGCAAGAGGGCCAAGCGGATCAACCCAGGCAACGCTCAGATCCGCGGCGTCATCGGCGACGCGTATCTCGAGCTGGGGCTCTACGACGAGGCGGACCGGGCCTTCCAGAGGATGGTTAACCTGCGCCCCGACCTGTCCTCCTACGCACGTGCGAGCTACGCGCGCGAGCTCCGGGGCGACGTCGCTGGGGCGATTCGATTCATGAAGCTCGCCAGCGGCGCGGCGGGCACCTCGAGCGATGCAGCCTGGACCAGCTATCAGCTCGGCGAGCTTTACTTCAATTCCGGCCGCTACGCCGCCGCCTCGTTGGCCTTCCGGCGGGGCAGGTTTCTCGACCCCTCATCGGTCCTTGTTCGTTTCGGCATCGCCAAGGTCGTCGCGGCGCGCGGCGACCTTCAGCGGGCGACGGCCATCCTCGAGCGGGTGACCCAACGCCAACCGCTCGCGGAGTACGTGATCCTTCTCGGAGATCTCTATGCAGCATCGGGGCGAGACGACAAGGCCGCCGGTCAGTACGAGCTCGTGGCTGCGATCGAGAAGCTTCATCGCTCGAACGGGGTGAACGTCGATCTCGAACAGGCGCTCTTCGATGCCGACCACGGCAACGCCGAAAGAGCACTCGATGTTGCGAGAACCGAACACCAACGACGCCCGAGCGTTCACGTCGCCGACGCGCTGGCGTGGGCTCACTTCGCGAGCGGGGAGTACTCCGACGCCCGGCGTTACTCGAGGGAGGCACTGAGGTTGGGAACGCGCAGTGCGCTGTTCCACTTCCACGCGGGGATGATCGCCGTCGAACTCGGGCATCCAGGAGCCGCGCGGAGGCATCTGACGACCGCTCTGGACATCAACCCGAGCTTCTCGTTCCTGCATGCACCTACCGCGGCGGCAACCCTCGACGACTTGGAGAGCTCGCGGTGAAACTTGGACGGCGGTTGCCGGTCGTGGTTGCGCTGGTGAGTTGCGCGCTGTGGGCCGCGCCGGTTGAGGCCAGTGCGCATCCACTTGGAAACTTCACGATCAACCAGTACAGCGGCATCGAGGTCGCTACCGACGAGATCGTCGTCCACTACGTCGTCGACATGGCCGAGATCCCCACTATTCAGGAGCTCGGGATTCGCTCGGAGCAAGTCGTCGACCAGGACGCGCTCGACGAATACGCTCAAAAACTCGCGCCGCGAATCCTCGACAACCTGACGCTGACCGCGAACGGGAACCCGGTGAGTCTCGATGCCAGCCAACCCAACGCCGAGTTGCTTCCGGGCGAGGGGCCGCTCGAGGTGCTCCGCCTCGAGGTTGATTTCGCCGGCGCGCTCGAGGACCCCGGGGCCACCATCGAGTACACCGACGGCAACTACGCGGATCGGGTGGGCTGGAAGGAGATAGCCATCTATCCGGTGGGGGGCCAGGGGCTCGAGCGTTCTTCGGTGCCCTCGTCGAGCAGCTCCGACGAGCTACGCCGGTATCCCCAGGATGAGCTGTCGAGCCCCCTGAGCCAGACCACCGCAACCGCCGACCTCAGCCTCGGCAACGGCGGAGATCCGGGGACGCCGCAAGTTCGAGAGGAGACTGCATCGTTCGATCTGTTCGGCGGCTCCTTCGCGTCGTTGATCGAGCGCGATCTCACTCCCGCGGCCTTTCTATTCATGCTGCTGCTGGCGGTTGGCTTCGGCGCGGTGCACGCGCTCGGCCCCGGTCATGGCAAGACGGTAATGGCCGCATACCTAGTGGGCACCGAGGGCCGGGTGCGTCACGCGGTGTCGGTGGGAATTGCAGTGTCCATCATGCACACCTTCTCGGTCATCGCACTCGGCCTGCTCACGCTGTGGGCCTCGAGTCTCTTTCCGCCCGAGTCGGTCTATCCCTATCTGTCGCTCGTCTCGGGCGTCGTGGTGCTGGCGCTCGGCGGCTGGTTGTTGCGCGTGCGTCTGAGCGCCCGAGCGGAGCGGCGCGAGCCCCTACACCACCACGCCCCCGAGCGGGAGCTCGTCGGTGTGGGGGCGAGGGAGAACGAGCACGATCTCTCGCAACATCAAGACCATGGCGTCCACTCCCACGGCCACGATCACCTGGACGACTCCGGCGGGCACACCCACGGGTTCGGCTATCACACGCACAGCCCGGCCGAACTGCCGGCCGGCGCTTCGGTGCTGTCGAGGCGAGGGCTGGTGGCGATCGCGCTTTCGGGCGGCCTCCTGCCGTCGCCCAGCGCGCTGGTCGTGTTACTCGGGTCGATTGCGCTCGGCCGGGTCGCCTTCGGGCTGACCCTCGTGGCCGCGTTCAGCGTCGGCCTGGCAGGTGCGTTGACCCTGGTGGGGATCGCGGTGTTGCGAGTCCGCGCCTACGCGACCCGCCGCTTCGGAAGCCGCGCCGCTATGGCGCTCCCGATCCTCTCGGCGGCGGCGATCACGCTGCTGGGCGCGTGGCTGACCCTGCGAGCTTTGCTCACGCTGACCTAAAGGCCTTTACTACACGGCCGTGGCTCGGCGACGGTGGTGTCGCAGATCCGTGACTTAGCCGAGCATTTCGCCCGGCTGCAGCTCGATCACCTCGAGGCCGTCCACATCGCTCGCCTCCTTGCGCAAGTCGTCGGGCCTTCCGATCAAGGGAGGGAAGGTGCCGAAGTGAATGGGGATGACGGTCTTGACACCGAGCAGGCGCACCGCCTCGGCTGCCGATGCCGGGCCCATCGTGTAGTGGTCGCCGATCGGAAGCAACGCCAAATCCGGCTTGAGCAGCTTGCCGATGAGCGCCATGTCTCCGAAGACACAGGTATCTCCTGCGTGGTAGACGCGATAGCCGTCGGGAAACTCGAGCACGAATCCGGCGGGCTCGCCGCCGTAGGAACCATCCGGTAGCGATGATGAATGCTTCGCGTCGGTCATGTGCGCCACCACGATTCCCTCGACTTCGTAGGAGCCGCCCTTGTTGAAGCCGACGACGTTCTGCACGCCCTGTTCCCCGAGCCAGCTGCCGACCTCGATGATGGCGAGCACGGGAGGGTCGCCTCCGCTCTTGGCCACGTCGATGCAGTCCTGAATGTGATCGCCGTGTCCATGTGTCACGAGGATTGCGTCGAGCCGGCCGACGTCTTTCAGCTCTTCGGGACACGCGGGGTTGTTGGCGGTCCACGGGTCGACGAGGATTCGTTTACCGCCGGAAGTCTCGAACAGAACGGTCGCGTGTCCGAGCCAGGTGATCTTCATTCCATCGGGTAGCTGTGCCACGGTGATGCGTCCTCCTCGGCAATGGGGAACTCGTACGCGGTTAGCACCCTACCCACGAGGACGCGCAGGTACCGGTGTGCGCCGTTACAGCCCGACGGACTTGGCGATTATGTACTTCTGAATCTCGCTCGTGCCCTCGACGAGCGGGAAGATCCGCACGAGCCGGTAGATGCGCTCGAGTGGCAGATCGCGCATCCAGCCCATGCCGCCGTGGACCTGGATCATCCGGTCGACCACCCGGTTGACCATCTCGGCCGAGTAGAGCTTGACGATCGAAGACTCCTGGATCACCGGTTCACCCTGGTCGTAGCGCCATGCACATTCGTAGGTCATGAGCTTGGCGGCCTTGAGCTCGACGAGTGAGTCGACGATGTGGCCCTGGATGTACTGGTTCTTGCCGATCGGACGATCGAATGCGGTGCGTTCCTTGGCGTAGTCGATGCCGAGGTTCAAGCAGTACTCCGCGATCCCGTTGCACATCGCGCCGATCGACAGGCGGCCCATGGCGAGGAATTGCATCGCCGAGTAAAAGCCCATGCCCACGTTGGCGGGTCCGCCGAGGATCTGCTCCTCACCGACGCGACAGTCGTTGAAGAGGAGCTCGTACTGGCCTTCGCCCTCGACCATGCCGATCTGTCCCCGGCCCACCTCGAAGCCCGGCGTTCCCTTCTCAACGATGAAAGCGGTGATGCCTCCCTGCGCCTTCTTGGAGCGGTCGTTGGCTGCGAACACCAGCGCGTAGTCGGCATGCCGGCCGTTGGTGATGAAGTGCTTGCTGCCGTTCAGCACCCACTCCTCGCCGTCCTTGGTCGCGGTCGTCCTGATGCTCTGAGCGTCCGAGCCGGCGTCGGGCTCGGTCAGCGCGAAGCACATGGAGGTGTCAGCGCTGATCAGGGGGGAGAGGTACTTCTTCTTCTGCTCGTCGGTCCCCGATAGCAGGACGCCGGTCGGGCCCTCTGGCCCGTAGGTCGTGAACGCGGCCAGGCGGCAGCCGGATCGGGCGGCGGCCTCCCGCAGCAGCACCATGCCCAGTTGGGGGAGCCCGCTGCCACCGAGGTCCTCGGGAAAGTCGGCGGCGTAGAAACCGAGCTCCGCCGAACGCTTGCGCACTCGCTCGCTTAGCTCCCAGGGAACCTCGTCCCGCTCCCTATCCAGCTCCGAGTCCTCGAGGGGGCGGAGCTCGCGGTCGATGAAGCCGGTGAGGTTCTCGGTGAGCTCGCGGTACTCCTCGGGGATTCCGAAGTCCATGCCACCTCCTGAAGGGGGTTGCCTGGGGTGTGGCCAGCAACGATAAAGGACGGGGGGTCTAGCGATCGTTCATACACTGATCGGGTGCTCGGAGTGAGAATCTCTGCGCCCGGGGCAACCCGGGCGAGTTCAGGATTGTCTGTTCGGCGACCGCATGAAGAGCGCTCTCGCCTATTCCACCGGGGTAGCAGTGGCCCGGCGCAGTGACGCCGAGCGGGATGAGCGCGTCGCGAGTCTCTTCGATGCCCATTACGCCCCCTTGTGCCGGCTCGCCTACGTGATCCTCGGCGACGCCCAGATGGCCGAGGAGATGGTCATGGAGGCGCTCCTCAAGACCTTCACGGGTTTCCGCCGGATTAGGGACATCGATCGCGCCGACGTCTATCTGAGACGGGCCGTCGTCAACCTTTGTCGGTCCAAGATCAGGCGCAAATCGATCGAGATGCGGGTCAACGCGACGGTCCATCACCGCGAGGAGCGGCGTCCGCCGCAATGGGATCCCGAGCAGCACGAGGTTGCGAGGGTCGTCTTGGAAGCCATACGAAGGCTGCCCGAGCGCCAGCGAGCCTGTGTCGTGATGTTCTATTACGAGGACCTCCCCGAGACGCAGATCGCTGAGGTGCTCGACTGCTCGGTGGGAACCGTCAAATCCCAGCTCTCCAAGTCGCGGGCCAAGCTCCAGAAGTGGCTGGGAACCGAACTCGAGGTGACGGGCTGATGGATCTCGAGAAGCTGCTCAGGGATTCGCTGAAGGCTACCGGCGAGGGGTACCAGCCCACTCGCGAGGCGGAAGCCCGAAGAGAGTTTCTGCAACGCGCCCGCCGGCGCCGCTTCTACCTCGGGGGTTCGTTTGCGTTCGCGGCGGCCGCCGTGGCGGCAGTGGTTCTCTTCTTCGCTACCTCGGTCATTTCGACGGACGGTCCCGGCGACGACGATGACAACGCAGGCATCGCCTCGACGAGCGTGACGGCCATGATCGAGGTTGGACGCGGGCCCGTAGCGGTGGCGGTGGGCGACGGTTTCGTCTGGGTGGCAAACGCCGGGGACGAGTCGGTGTCGAAGGTCGACCCGGCCACGAACGAGGTAGTCGAGACCTACCCGGTTGAAGGCACCCCCGCCGGGCTCGAGTTTGCCGGGGGCTACGTGTGGGCCGCGATCGAGGATCAGGCGCGGCTGGTGAGCATCCGCGTCGACGACGGAGCCGTCGACGAACTGGCCCTGGCCGGAGGCGGCACGGACCTCGACATGGCGTCGGGGGGCCAAGACCTCTGGGTGGTGTCCTCCGACACGCCACTGCAGCGTATCGACACCGCCGACTACACCCCCGTCACCCAGGACACCGCGGTCGGAGATCCGGTCGACGTAACGGTGGGACACGGCAAGGTCTGGTTGCTCGGCGCGTCCGGCAGGATCGAGAAGCTCGATCAGAACACCGGGCTCTCGGAGGGGTTCATTCCTCTGGACGCACCGGTGAGCCCTACCGCCAGCGACCTCATAACCGATGCCACCGGATTGTGGGTCTCCGATGGCGGCTCGGGCAGCATCTTCCGCGTGGACGTTCAGTCCGGAGTGATAACGGGAGAGGCCCCCTTCACCGGCAGGTCCGCGGAGCTTGCGGCCGCACCCGGCGGAAGGGTGTGGGTGCTCGTTGGCAACGCATCCGATGCCGGCTTGGTGAAGCTCATCAGCTCCGCAACCGGGGCGGCGGAGGAGGGAGAGATAGAACTGGGCGGCAATCCGGTCGATCTTCGCTTCGGAGCGGGGGCTCTCTGGGTCGTAGGAAGCTCCGGCGATCGACTGACTCGTGTCGACCACTCCCTCAGCTCCCCGTCGCCTTCACACCTGGCGGAGGATCAGATCGCGGATGACATGTTCGTGTATCTCTACGCCGATGGCGACATCTGGTCGGTTCATGGAGACTCCCGTGGCGAGCGGCTCACGGAGACCGCCGAGATCGAGGGCAACCCCTCCTTCGTTTCGGACGACACGATCGTCTTCGAACGAGTTGACGCCGCGGGGACGACCACGATCGCGAGCAGGAACCTCACCACGGGGGCCGAGGAGACGACTCCGATCTCGGGATCAGAGGTCGCCGTCGGTCCTGATGAAAGGGTTGCCTGGGTCCTCCCCAAAACCGACCGGTCGGAGCAAACCAGCATTCGCACCGGCGCTCTCGACGGTTCGGGCCAAGACGTGCTCGTCGGCAACCCCGACTTCGATCCACTTGCGGTGCGAAACCTCGAGTGGGGCTCGGGAGCCGAGAAGTTGTACTACGAGGCCGGGACGGACACCTTCGGACTTTACGAGCTCGATGTGGCCTCCGGCATCCCACGCTCCATCGACCCGCCGGAGGATGGAGCCGACTACCGAGCGCCGTCGGTGACCGAGGATGGCACGCTCGTCGTTATCAGGGTCTGCTGCCGCAAGGGTGGCTACGATACGGCCGAGCTTGGCATGATCACCTTTGAAGGCGATCGTCACGAGTACCGAAAGATCACAGGCCTTGACGATGCAGGCTTCCATCCCGGCGGCGAAGAGCTGACCGTGGAGTATGCGGGTGGCCTCGACGTCGAGACCACCGATGAGGGCCGTCGTTGGAGCGAAACCTCGACCCGGGCGTGGTTTGTCGGCGACGGCTACGACGTATGGCTCATCGACGAGGCGGGGGAGGTGGACGGAGTCATCCCCAACCTGGTCACCGGCGTGTCGGTCAATCCCCAGCTTCGCGACTGATCGTCGGTGCCTGAGCTACATCCGGTTGAGCAGCTCTCGCTTCTTGGCCTCGAACTCCTCGTCGGTCAGCGTGCCCTGGTTGTTGAGACGTGCGAGCGCCTCGATCTGCTCGGGGATCGAGGGCTCCCTGTGCTGCTGCAACGGTGATGGGAGTGGAGTGCGCATGCGGTTTTCGTTGCGCTCGGACTCCTTATAGATGAGAAGTTGCACCTCTTCCGGCTTGCGCACCGCGATTATGCGGGCGGGACCCAGGTCGCCGGACGAGTCGAGCAGGAGGTCACCGGCCCCGATGATGCGCTCGAGCACGGTCTGGGTGAAGGTCACGTCGTTGATGCGCTCGAGCGGGATCTCCTTCGAATGCTTGGCTATCACTCCCGACCGGGTGATGAGCCGGTCGGTGGTCAGCACGAACATGGTGAAGCGCCACCTGAAGAACTTGACGACGGCGAAGAAGATCCACAGCCCGGTGACGATCGCTCCGAAGACGCTCTTGGGAGCGGTAGCGGCGCCATCGACGATCGCGTCGATGGCCCTGTAGCCCAGCAGCAACGCCACCAAGAGCCCCAGCGTCCACAGCGCCGAGGGGATCAGGGCCACCCAGTGGGGGCGCAGTTCGAAGATGAGTTTTTCGTGATCTGCGAGCAGCTCTCGTGGGAAGGCCATGGCTGAAAGGTAGCAAGCGCAGCCGGGATGGGCCAGACGTTTCCGTTTCGGGTCGCCGGCTCCGCCTCTTAAGATGCCCCCACCCATGGCTATCGACCGAGCGACCGTTGACCACGTGGCCCGCCTGGCGCGCCTCGATCTTTCCGACGACGAGCGCGAGCGCATGGGGGTCGAGCTCGGCGACATCCTCGAGCACGCGGCCAAGATACAGGAGCTCGATCTGGACGATGTCCCCCCCACCAGCCACGCGATCCCCATTCGCAACGTCATGCGGCCCGACGAGGTGCGGCCCTCACTTAGCCAGGACGAGGCCCTGGCGAACGCGCCGGAGGCCGCCGATGGACGCTTCAGGGTTCCGCGCATCCTCGAAGAAGAGACCCCGTGATGTCCGATCTGCACTGGAGGTCGGCGTCCGAGCTGGCGCGCTTGCTGGACGCCGGCGACGTGTCGTCGGCCGAGATCGCCGAGGCATTGATCGCCAGGGCCGACGCGGTCGACGGTGAGCTGCACGCTTACCTTCATCGCACCGACGAGCGACTTCTCGATGAGGCACGGGCCTCCGACGCGCGCCGTCGCAAAGGTGAGGCTCGTTCGAGCTTCGACGGCGTGCCGACGGCGCACAAGGACCTGTTCGTCACCAAGGGGGTGCCCACGACCTCGGGCTCGCGCATCCTCGAGGGCTGGGTCCCGCCCTACGACTCGACGCTGGTTTCCCGCTGCTCGGCGGCCGGTCTGCCGCTCCAGGGCAAGCTCAACATGGACGAGTTCGCCATGGGCTCGTCGACCGAGAACTCCGGCTACGGCCCTTCGCGAAACCCGTGGGACACGACCACGGTCCCCGGGGGCTCCTCGGGGGGGTCGGCTTCGCTGGTAGCCGTCGGGGGCACTCCCTGGTCGTGGGGAACCGACACCGGCGGCTCGGTACGCCAGCCCGCCTCGCTGTGCGGACTCGTCGGGGTCAAACCTACCTACGGACTGGTGAGCCGCTACGGAGTCGTCGCGTTCGCGTCGTCGCTCGACCAGCCCGGCCCGCTCACTCGCACCGTGACCGACGCCGCCGCCTTCCTGCAGATCGCCGGCGGCCACGACCCGATGGACTCGACCTCGATACCCGAAGAGTTGCCCAACTACCTCGAGGGAATCGATCGAGGTATCGAGGGGATGCGAATCGGCATCGTCAAGGAGTTCGAGGAGGCCGAGGGCACGCTGCCGGGCGTGAGGACGCGGGTCGACGAGGCCTATCAGCGACTCGAGAAGCTGGGAGCGACGCTCGTCGAGGTTAGCCTGCCGAGCTTCGAGTTCGGGATCTCCGCCTACTACCTGGTCGCGCCGGCCGAGTGCTCCTCCAACCTGGCCCGGTATGACGCGGTGCGATACGGGCTACGAAGAGACGGGGTCGACGTGGTGTCGATGACGTCGCTGACGCGGGACGAGGGCTTCGGCGACGAGGTCAAACGTCGCATCATGCTCGGGACCTACGCGTTGAGCGCCGGCTACTACGACGCCTATTACGGCAGGGCCCAGCGGGTCCGCACCCTGACCATTCGCGATCTCGAACGCGTGTACACCGACGTGGATCTGATCGCGACCCCGACGTCGCCGTCCACCGCCTTCAAGTTTGGAGCCAAGACCGCGGACCCGCTGTCGATGTATCTCAGCGACGTGTTCACCGTGCCGGTCAATCTCGCGGGTAACGCGGCGATCAGCGTTCCGTGTGGGACCTCACCCGACGACGGCCTTCCGGTGGGGCTTCAACTGATCGCGAAGGCGCTCGACGAAACCACGATGTTCAGGGCTGCCTACGCGTTCGAGCAGGACCTCGGCTGGAGCTCGTCGGACGAGGGGAGGCCCCCGCTATGAGCGTTGTCACCGACGATCTGTTCGAAACGACGTGCGGCCTCGAGATCCACGTCGAGCTGGCCACGAACTCCAAGATGTTCTGTGGCTGCGCGGTCGACTTCGGCGGCGATCCCAACACGAGGACCTGCCCTGTGTGTCTCGGTCTGCCTGGCTCCTTGCCGGTGGCCAACGAGATGGCCGTCGAGTACACGATGAAGATCGCCCTGGCGCTCAACTGCAAGATCGCCGGGTACTCGCTGTTCCACCGCAAGAACTATTTCTATCCCGACATGCCGAAGAACTATCAGATCAGCCAGTACGACCTTCCGCTCGGCTACGCGGGCCACGTCGACATCTCCGGGGATTGGGGGACGACCACGGTCGGCATCACGCGCGTGCATCTCGAAGAGGACACCGGCAAGTCGATTCACGTGGGGGGAACGGGTCGCATTCACGACTCGACCCACAGTCTCGAGGACTTCAACCGGGCCGGCACCCCCCTCGTCGAGATCGTGACCGAACCCGACATCGGCTCGCCCACCCAAGCGCGCGCCTTCGTAAACGATCTGCGGGTGCTGCTCGAGGGCCTGGGTGTGAGCGACGTTCGCATGGAGGAGGGCAGCCTTCGTGTCGACGCCAACATCTCGGTGCGGCGCAAGGGCGAGACGGAGTACGGGACCAAGGTCGAGGTCAAGAACATGAACTCGGTTCGCAGCGTGGGACGCGCTCTCGAGTACGAGGAGCGCCGCCAGCGTGAAGCTCTCGAGGCCGGCACGGAGCTCGTCCAGGAGACGCGTCACTTCGATGAGAAGTCGGGGACGACGTCACCCGGTCGAACGAAAGAGGGATCGAGTGACTACCGCTATTTCCCCGAGCCGGATCTCGTTCCCTTCGAGCCCAGTGACGAATGGGTCGACCGGATTCGCAGCTCGCTTCCGGAGACTCCGCTCGCGCGCCGCGCCCGCTTCGCGAGCGAGTACGGGCTCGGCGACAAGGACGTCGAGGTGCTTACCGCGACCAGCGCAACCGCGCGCTGGTTCGAAGAGGCGGCGGCCGCTTACGGCGGGGACGCGAAGAAGGTCGCCAACTGGATCATGGCCGACCTCTATGGGCTGCTCAACGAGGCCGGCATCGAGCTCGCCGACTCGAAGATCGGACACGCCCAGCTGGCAGGGCTCGTGAAGCTTGTAGACGGCGGCTCGATCTCGGGCAAGCAGGCCAAGACGGTACTCGGAGAGATGTTCGCGACCGGCAAGGACGCGGACGTCGTCGCGAAGGAGAAGGGCCTCGAGCAGATCAGCGACTCCGGTGCGATCGAGGCGATCGTCGACGAGGTCATCGCCGACAACGCGGAAGCGGCCGACAAGGTGCGCGGCGGGAACGAGGGCACCATCGGCTTCTTAGTGGGCCAGGTGATGAAGAAGACTCGCGGCCAGGCGAATCCGGGCCTGGTGAACGAACTCTTGAAAAAGAAGCTGACCTAGCCCACTCCGCTGCGGCACCTGTGACGCACACCACAGCCGAACCCGGGCGTCCGTGCTGTCCTGTCCGTCATGAGACCCGCAAACCGGTCCGGATCACGGATGGAAACCCCCGACGAGAAATGTACGAGGATCGCCGCTTCGCAGCACGGAATCATTGCGCGGGGGCAGGCGCTTGACGCCGGAATCAGCACCAGTGGCATCGGGCGTCGATTGGACACGGGTCGGTGGGCAAGAACTCTGCCGGGGGTGTACGTAGTAGCGGGCGTCCCACCTAGTTTTGAACAAAGCCTCTCGGCCGCGAGGGCATGGGCGGGAGACGATGCCACAGTGTCCCATCGACCGGCGGCTCGGCTGCTTGGCTTGAGACATTCGAGCAAGAGGTTGTCCTCGAGATCTCTCTTCCCAGAAAGACCACTCCCGCCGCGGGAGTAATCGTCCACACCCTCGATCACTCGTGGCCTTCCGACACCGGGATCTGTCACGGCTTTCGGTTGACCAGCCCTGCGCGCACCCCTCTCGACATTGGTGCCGTGATCGACGCGGAGCGTGTCGAGTTCGCGCTTGAAGGTGCCCTGAGGCGAGGCCAGGTCACGATTCCCCGTCTCACATCTCTCTTGGAGCGGGATGCAGTCAGTGTGTCGGTGCCCGAGCGGGAGTATCGAGTCGAGCTTCCCGATGGCGGTGAGGCCTATCTCGATTTCGCCTATCCAAACTTGCTGCTCGGGATAGAGGTTGACGGTTACGGGTATCACTCGGGGCGCGAGAGGTGGCGGCGGGATATGCATCGCGAGAACCAGCTGAAACGGTTGGGGTGGGTGATCCTTCACTTTTCATGGGACGACATCCGCTATCGCCCCGAGGAATTGGTGAACGAGATCAAAGATGCGCTGGTGGGTCTCACTAGACTCCTGTGAGTTCCATTCGTCACCGGTCCCGCTATCCGGGCTCGATGACGGACGGAAACCGGACTCATGACCACGGGAACGGTGCAAACGATTGCGGTAGACTCGGGGTCACGCGGCAACGACCTTTCGGGAGAGTGAGATGGGGCTCAAGACTTTCGGCTCGATGAACGTCGATTGGGAAGAGCGCGTCGACATGGGCCGGCTCCGCAACCAGCGGCTGGACCGAGCCCGCAAGGAGCTGAGCAACTCCGAGTGCGGGGCGCTGCTGTGCTTCGACATGACCAACATCCGCTACATCACCGCTACCCACATCGGGACCTGGGCCCAGGACA
>JBOGWU010000252.1:0-11393 GCA_050693935.1 Actinomycetota bacterium
GTAGGAGGGCACCTCACGACCGGCATAGGACACGAAGTCCCCGCCGTCGCCGATGACAATCGCGTCGCGGTCCAGCATCGGCACGAGCTCGCCATACACACGTAGGGGGTGGATGGGAGCCGCGTTCGAATGGAGGTCACTCTGAGCGGCCTCGAGTTTTTCGTCCTCGATTGCTCTGAGCGCCTCGATCCAAGTGCGCGTGTCCGGCCGCCCGGCAAGCTCTCCGGTAATGGCGTCGAAGACCGCATTCAACGGCCCGCCGATCGACGCCGCCAGCTCGACGTGATCGGCGACGAGCTCGGGTGCAGAGTCGAGGTGAACCACCTTGGCTCCCGCTGCGAAGTTCTCACCGAAGCCGAGGCGGAAGTCGAAGGGCGCGCCCGCAACGACCACCAGATCCGCCTCCTGGAAGGCGCGCGAGCGACTGCGAGCGAACGCGAGCTCATGGTCGGCCGGAAGGCAGCCGCGACCCTGGCCGTTCATGAACGTCGGTATCCGCCCTCGTTCCGCCAGGCTCCGGAGGTGCGTCTCGGCCCCGTCGAGGTAGACGTTCGAACCCGCCATGAGCACAGGAC
The DNA here is from genome assembly GCA_050693935.1 of Actinomycetota bacterium. Lineage (GTDB taxonomy): Bacteria > Actinomycetota > CADDZG01 > CADDZG01 > WHSQ01 > WHSV01. The sequence goes on from JBOGWU010000252.1 coordinate 576, forward strand.
GCTCGGACGCTTCCAGGAGGCGAGCGACATCATCGGCGCCCCTGATCGTGGGGGACGATAGCTCGTGGGGTGCTTGGTCTCCGAGGTCGCCCGTGCTGAACAAGATATCCAGGGGGAAGTCGAGGAAGCGGGGGCCGCGCGGAGGCTCGAGCGCTTCGGTAGCAGCGGCGACGACCTCCTTGGCTATGTCTCCGAAGTCGTGCACGGTGCGCGCCGGCGCCAGCGGGTCGACGAAGGGAACGTGGTCGATCTCCTGAAGCGAGCCCTTGCCCCAGCGAAACGCCGGTGCCCGCCCCGCCAGCGCAAGAACGGGGGCCTGGTTGAACCTCGCCTGGGCCAGCGGGCTCATGGCGTTCGTGACCCCTGGTCCGGCGGTAACCGCGCAGACGCCGAGGGAGCGCGTCAGACGAGCCCAGCCCTCGGCTGCGAAGGCGGCACTCTGCTCGTGGCGCATGTCCACGAGACGGATGCCGTCCGCCTTCGCCCCATCGAAGATCGGAAAGATGTGTCCACCCGTCAGCGTGAAGAGATGATCGACACCCAGCGACTTGAGCGCCCGGGTGATCGCGAGCCCGCCGTGTCCCTGTTCGGTCATGGACAGGGAGACTACTCGGGCTCTACTACGATCTCCTCGCTCTTCCTGCGAATCTGATCGTCGCCCTCCGGGTCCCCCTGGACGGCCTCTTCCATGCGCTCGTCCGACTCCTCGAGAATCTGTTCGGCTGCGTCGCGAGCGACCTCCGGATCCTCGAGGTCGGGGTCACTCGTCTCGCGCTGCAACTCGGCGGCGCGCTCGTCCACTCGATCCTTGCCGTCGCCGTTCATCGAAGATTCCCGCTACTCGACGGTCCAGGTGTCGCCCGAGAGCAGCAGCTCCTCGAGGTTCCCCGGTCCCTCTTTCTCGGCCGCCGCACGGAGCTGGGACTCCATCCCGTCGCCGTACACCGGGCGTTCGACCTGACGGAAGATGCCGAGCGGAGTAGGCGAGGTCGGACCGTCGGCCAGCCGCGACAGCGCGAACGCCAGGCTGGGGTCGTCGCGGTAAGCGTCGTGCACCAGCAGCTTGTCCTCGCCCACCTCGGCTACGTCTACGATCTCGAGCTGCCCGGTGTGGCGCGCGATGACGCCGTGCTCCTGGTTGGGTCCGAAGCGAATGGGCTTGCCGTGTTCGAGGTAGATCCGGTTCTGCGACCGCTCCTTGCCGGTGAGCGCGATGAACGCCCCGTCGTTGAAGATGTTGCAGTTCTGATAGATCTCGATGAACGCGCTGCCGCGATGCGCGGCCGCCCGACGGAGCATCTCCGGGAGATGCTTGCGCTCGACGTCGATCGTGCGAGCGGCAAACGTTGCCTCGGCCCCCAGCGCGACCGAGATCGGGTTGAAAGGAGCCTCGAGCGAGCCGAATGGAGTGGACTTCGTCACCTTGCCCTGTTCCGAAGTCGGCGAGTACTGGCCCTTTGTCAAACCGTAGATCTGGTTGTTGAACAACAGAATCTTGAGATTGACGTTCCTTCGAAGGGCGTGGATCAGGTGGTTGCCCCCGATGGAAAGCCCGTCGCCGTCGCCGGTGACGACCCATACCTGTAGGTCGGGTCTGGTAGTTGCGATCCCGGTCGCGATCGCGGCGGCACGGCCGTGTATGCCGTGCATGCCGTAGGTATTCATGTAGTAGGGAAAGCGGCTCGAGCAGCCGATGCCGGAAATGAACACGATCTTCTCGCGTGGGATGCCGAGCTCGGGCATGACGTTCTGCACCGCGCTCAGCACCGCGTAGTCGCCGCAGCCGGGGCACCAGCGGATCTCCTGATCAGATTCGAAGTCCTTGCGCGTCAGCGTGCCCACGCCGCCGGAGGCCTCCGTTACCCCTCGGCCGACCGTGGCTTCGGAGACGTTTTCGCTCATGTGATCAGCTCCAGGATCTTTTCCTCTAGCTCGGATGCTCTGAATGGCTGGCCCTGCATCTTGGTGATCGACTTCGCGTCGACGAGGAACTCGGACCGGATCAGCTTCGAGAGCTGTCCCAGGTTGAGCTCCGGCACGATCACCCTGTCGAAACGCTTGAGCACGGCCTCGGTGTTCTTCGGGAACGGCGAGAGATGCCGCAGGTTGGCGTGGGCGATCTTCTTGCCCTTGACCCTCAGCTGTCGACAAGCCGCGCCGATGGCACCGTAGGTGCCACCCCAACCGAGCACCAAGGCCTCGGCGTCGGCGTCGCCGCGCCACTCGAGTGGATCGATGTCCTCCTCGATTGCCTTGATCTTGGCCGCACGCAACTCGCTCATGTACTCGTGGTTCTCAGGCTCGTAGGAGATGTTGCCCGTGCCGTCCGCCTTCTCGAGTCCGCCGATGCGGTGCTCGAGGCCCGGCGTGCCGGGAATCGCCCAGGGTCGCGACAGAGTGGTGTCGTCGCGAAGGTAGGGCCAGAAATCGTCGCCCATATTCGGGTGAGTCGTGAAGTCGCGCGAGATGTCGGGCAACTTTCCCAGCGACGTAATGCGCCACGGCTCGGCACCGTTGGCGATGAATCCGTCGCTGAGCAGGATCACCGGCGTCATGTACTTGATCGCCAGGCGCGCAGATTCGATCGCCGCCCAGAAGCACGATGCGGGAGAGTACGCGGCCACGATGGGCAGCGGCGACTCCCCGTGCCTTCCGTACAGAGCGTGCAACAAGTCGCTCTGCTCGGCCTTGGTCGGGAGTCCGGTCGAGGGGCCGCCGCGCTGGATGTCGATGATGATCATCGGCAGCTCTAGGGCAATGGCGAGGCCGAGGGTCTCGCTCTTGAGGTCGAGGCCCGGGCCCGACGTGGTGGTGACTCCGAGATGCCCGGAGAAGGCCGCGCCGAGTGCCATCCCCGCCGCCGCGATTTCGTCCTCAGCCTGAATCGTGCGAACCCCGAAGTTCTTGTGGCGGGAGAGCTCATGCAGGATGTCGGACGCCGGAGTGATCGGATAGCTCCCGAGGAACAGGGGCAGCTTTGACTGAAGGCTGGCGGCGAGCAGGCCGTAGGCGACGGCCTGGTTGCCGGTGATGCGGCGGTAGATCCCGGGGGCGATGGTGGCCGGCTTGACCTCGAAGGCGGTCAGCTCGGCGGTCTCACCGAAAGCGTGTCCGGCCTTAAGTGCGATCGTGTTGGCGTCGGCGATGTCCTTCTTGGTTGCGAACTTCTTGTTCAGCCACTCGATGGTCGGATCGAGCGGACGCCCGTACATCCACGAGATCACCCCGAGGGCGAACATGTTCTTGCACCGGCCCGCTTCCTTCTTGTTCAGGCCGCTCCCTTTGATTGCCTCGAGCGTCATCGAGGTCATGGGAATGTCGTAGACCTGATAGCTCTTGAGCGTGTTGTCCTCGAGAGGATTGGCGGCGTACCCGACCTTCTCGAGGTTGCGTTTGTCGAAGGCATCCGAGTTGACGATCAGCAGCCCGCCGATCATGAGGTCCTTCAGATGCGCCTTGAGAGCCGCGGGATTCATGGCCACGAGCACCCCTGGTTCGTCCCCGGGCGTCAAGATGTCGTGGTCGCTGAAATGAATCTGAAAGGCGCTGACTCCGGGTATCGTCCCGGCGGGAGCGCGGATCTCGGCAGGGAAGTCGGGCTGCGTCGCAAGGTCGTTGCCGAAAAACGCGGTCGCGCTCGTGAAACGCTCGCCGGTGAGCTGCATGCCGTCACCCGAGTCCCCAGCGAAACGAATGACGACCTGCTCGAGTTCCTTGCGATCGGCCCCCGGTTGCTTTGGTGGGGCGATCTGGGTCGACACCTCTAGATCCTCTCTTCGATTTTCTCTAAGTTCATACTAATGCCGCTCTACGGCGAGGCCTTCGGTTTAGCTCGCTTCGGTTAGCGAGCCAAAGTTGGGCGAAACTAAAGGACACGGGCGGCCTCGATGTCGGCAGCGGCCACGATATGTGTTTGGCCGCGCTTGTCCATCACCTTGAGTACCTGGTGGCGGTCCGGTTCCGCGGTCACCGCCTGGAGCACGCCGAGCAGTTCGGTGTGTTCGTGCTCGTCGTCGTGCAACCGGTAGCGCATCGTGACCTTGCACCCGATGTGGGGGCCCCAGTCGGAGGGAGGTGTGGCGATTGCTACTCGCCGCGCTCCTCGGCGGGCGCGAAGGGACTCTCCATCGCCCCACCGGCGGCCTCGGGATGGTCCTCGAACCACTGGGCCTGCTGGGGCGTGTATTCGGCCCATTCGGCAGGGACGCTGTCCGCAGGAAAGATGGCGTCGACGGGACAGGCGGGAAGGCAAGCATCGCAGTCCACGCACTCCTCGGGGTGGATCCAGAGCTGCTCTTCACCCTCGTAGATGCAGTCGACGGGGCACTCGTCGACGCACGCCCGGTCCTTGACGCCAATGCACGGCTCAGCAATGACGTACGTCATCGGCTCTTCCTCCTCGCTGCGTGCTCGAGTGATTTGGATCCTGATCGCGCATCATACGCGAGCCCCTCGTGCTGCAAGTCCACATGGCCTCCGGCCAAGGTAGGAATCGGGATTCTCTTGTGCACTAGTGCGGCTTGAGGTCATACGCTCCCGAACGACGAGCCATCATCGTCGTGAAGCGTGGAGCGACAGCATGGAGAACGTCGACGATGTTGACCACCCCGGACGCGACGATGACCTCGGGCTTGTTCCGCTCGATCGCCTTGATCGTTCGGCTCACCACCCGCTCGGGTGCCACCGTTGCGGTGGGGCCGGGTGGAGAGGCGCCGCCCTTCGACACGTGAAACATGCCCGCGTCGCGAACGTAGCCCGGGCATATCACCGAGACCCCGATGTTGTAAGGAACCATTTCCTCACGCAGGGATCGTGAGAAGCCGACGAGCGCATGCTTCGACGACGAGTAGACCGTGTTGTAGGGAAGGGCCGTGACTCCGGACGCGGATGCCATGTTGACGATGTGGCCCTTGCGGCGCTCGATCATCTGTGGGAGCACGTAGCGCGTGAGCAACTCGGGGCCGAGCACGTTGGTCCTCAAGATGCTCTCGATGTCGGTCGGTTCGGTCGCCTCGAAGAAGGTGTACTTCTCGATCCCCGCGTTATTGACGAGAAGGTCTACGACCCCAAGCTCCTCGTTCGTGCGTTTAACCAGTCTTTGCAGTTCGGAGCGCTTGGTGACGTCGGTGGGAACGGTGATGACGCTGACTCCCCTGCCCCGCGCCATGGCCGCGACCTCCTCGAGACCATCCGATGACCGAGCCGCCAGCGCCAGGTTCACTCCCGCCGCGGCAAGCTCCCTAGCGAGGTAGACGCCGATGCCGCGCGACGCGCCGGTGAGAATCCCGACGGTCCCCCTCAACTCCACTATGGCCCCCATTCCCGAAGCTGGTTGCTGCTCCCCGGACTCCGTCAGGATGACGTACTTCGACCTTCCGTGTAGACCTTCGGGGTACGAGCAAACTCTCGAGTTACCAGGAGGGGTCCGTGCAAGACGAACTTCATCCCTCGACCCTTGCGGTGACCGCCGGACGCGGCGAGCGTCGGGCCGAAGCGCCTATGAGCGTCCCCGTCACGCTGACCTCGGCCTTCCTAGCAGGAGGCGAGCGCATCTACGGCCGCTACGGAAACCCCAACTGGAGCGCGCTCGAAGAGGCTCTGGGCGCGCTCGAGGGGGGCCGCTCGCTGGTGTTCGCATCGGGCATGGGCGCGGTCGGAGCGGTGATGGGGCGCCTTCCGGTCGGCTCGACGGTGGTGATGCCGTTCGACGCGTACTTCGGGGTGCGCTCCTTCGTCTACGAAGCCGCGACCGACGGACGCCTCAGCTATCGCGAGGTGGACGTTTCGGATGCAGAGGCAACCCTTGCGGCGTGCGAAGGCACCGACTTGCTCTGGCTCGAGAGTCCGACCAATCCACTCATGAAGGTCGCCGACATCCCCTCGTTGGCGGAACGTGCGCACCGGCTCGGTGCACTGGTCGCGGTGGACAACACCTTCGCTACCCCCATCCTCCAACGCCCGCTGGATCTCGGTGCCGACATCGTGGTGCACAGCATCACCAAGTACATCTCCGGGCACTCGGATCTGCTGCTAGGCGCCGTGGTAGTCCGCGACCAGCAGACCTACGACGAGCTGCTGGAGTTGCGCTCGCTCTACGGGGCGGTCGCAGGGCCGATGGAAACCTGGCTGGCCCTGCGCGGATTGCGCACGCTCCCCCTCCGGCTCGAGCGCGCCCAGGAAAACGCCGGCGCGCTCGCGCTGAGGCTCGACGCCCACCCGGCGGTATCCAGGGTTCGCTATCCGGGGCTCGAGCACGATCCGGGACATGAGCTCGCGACGCGCCAGATGAAAGGCTACGGGGGGATGCTCTGCTTCGAGGTTGCCTCGGCCACCACGGCCGATGAGATGACCGGCGCGCTCCGGCTCATCGTCGACGCGACCTCGCTCGGCGGGGTCGAGACGACGATCGACCGTCGCAGCAAGTACGCGGGCGAGGAGGCCGTGCCCGATGGTCTCCTGCGGCTCAACGTCGGCTGCGAGTTCATCGAAGACCTGTGGACCGATCTCAGCCGCGCGCTCGATTCTCTTTCCTGAGCTCAAGCGGCAACCTTTGGGGCCGACAATCCGTCAATAAGGCAACCGATCCTGTTTAGCTTCCGGTATCGGTGGGCAACAACCGATCACCTCAGCAATAGGAGCAAGCAAAGTGACGCCGACCGTCAGCAAAGTGCACATCTGTCCTAACTGTGACGCTCCCACCGTGTGGGACCGGGACACGTCGGACCCCTCGAAGTGCTTCTGCTGTCGTTGCGGCAACGTCGAGAAGATCTCGGAAGAGGCGCTACTCGAGTAGCAACTTAAATGAGCCGCCACCGCCGAGCGAGCCGGTACTGCACCCCCACCACGATCGCGGTGATCGCGAACATCGTCAGGGTCACCGCCGCGGCGTAACCCAACCTCCCGTATCGAAAACCCTCGCGATACACGTACAGCGGCAGAAAGTAGGTGGCGAGGCGAGGCCCGCCGTCGGTCACGATCAGCGCAGGCACGAAATTCGCCTGGAAGCTGAGGATGACATCCCGCAGCCCGAGCAGCGCGAGGACCGGAGCCATCAGGGGCAGGGTCACGCGCGACAGGGCAAACCATGGCGACGCTCCGTCCACCGCGGCTGCCTCGTAAAGACTGCCGGGGATGCTTCGTCGCACCGCAAGCGCGATCACGAACCCCTCCCCGATCTGAAAGACGCTCATGAGGGCTACAGAGAAGCGCGCGGTCGCCGGATCGGTCAGCCATTCGGGCGAGCTCAGACCGACGGATTCCATCCCGAGCGTCAATGGGCCGAAAAGCGGGTTGAAGATGTAGAGCCACAGCAGCGCGTAAGCGATGTCGGGCACGACCGTTGGGAGGAACACGGCGGCGCGCGCCGCACCCACGCCCCGCGCACGACGGTGAAGCAGCAGAGCCAGACCAACAGCCGCCACCACGCGCAGGGGGACGGCGATGGCGACGTAGATGAACGAGTTCCCGAGCGCCGTCCAGAAGCGATCCGACGCCAGCATCCGGGTGAAATTGTCGATCCCGTTGAGCTCCGGCGCAACGATCCCGAAGTAGTCGGTGAACGCGAGATACATCGTGCCCATCGCCGGCAGCGCGACGAGCAAGACCAGTCCCACCAGGTAGGGCGATGCCAGGCTCGTCGAGGGGAGGCGGAACCGGCGGCTCACATTCGTCTTCCATCGGCGTCGAACGCGTGCACGGACCCCTCAGGGAAGTTCAAACCCACCTTGTCGGTCATAGCCGGAGCTTCGCGGCGCGCGGACTTGAGCAAGAAACGTCCATGTTCGACTTCGACGTGAACGATGGCCTCGCTGCCGATGGTCTCGACCAGAGTCACCTCGCCGATCAGCTTTGCAAAGTCCTCGCCCACGAGGGACACGTCTTCCGGGCGGACTCCCAGCGTGGAGGCCCGCCCGTGGTCCGGGCTCAGCCCGGCGTCAAACATGTTCATAGGAGGTGACCCAAAGAACGTGGCGACGAAGGTGTTGGCGGGGTGGTCGTATATCTCGATCGGAGTCCCCACCTGCTCCACGCGGCCGCCGCGCAGTACCGCAACGCGGTCTCCCATCGTCATCGCCTCGATCTGATCATGCGTCACGTACAGCATCGTCTTGCCAAGGTCACTATGGAGCTTCCGGATTTCGAGGCGCGTACGAGCGCGCAGCTCGGCATCGAGGTTGGAGAGTGGTTCATCGAGCAAGAAAGCTCGCGGATCACGAACTATTGCGCGGGCCAGTGCAACTCGCTGGCGCTCGCCGCCCGAAAGCTCGGGGGGCTTGCGCTGCAACAGGGCTCCGAGCCCGAGCAACTCGGCCACGGCCGCCACTCGCCTAACGATCTCAGACGGTGCCATCCTCCGGGCCCGCAATGCAAAGGAGATGTTGCCGTTGACCGTCACGTGGGGGTAGAGCGCGTACTCCTGGAACACCATCGCGACATCGCGGTCGCCCGGACGCGTGCGCGTGACGTCGTGCCCGGCGATGAACACCCGGCCGGCATCCGGCCGCTCGAGCCCGGCGATCGTTCGCAGCAAGGTCGACTTGCCTGAGCCGGAGGGGCCGACGATGACGAACAGCTCCGAATCCTCGGCCTCGAGATCGACACCTTGGAGAGCGGGCACGGGCTCCTCCTCGCGCCTCGACGGCGGATAGCTCTTGTGGAGCGCTCGCACTCCCACGCTCAAGTGCCGGAGCCCTCTTCGAACAAGCTCTCCGTGGCCTCGTCGAGCTCTCTCAGTCCGTCTTCGATCGAGTAGGCCTCCTCGTAGAACATCCGTGTGAGTATCTCCTCGGCCTCGTCCTCGATCTCCGGCCAGGTGGGGATCACCGGCGTGCGCCGAATGAAGTCGACCCCGTCGAGGAACACCTGGGAGTGACGCGGAGCTCGGGTCGGGTCGAGAAACGCACCCGATTCGGCCACCTCGATCATCGATGGCACCGTGCGACCACCCAGAGCGGTGATCGTCTGACCCTGCTTGCCGGTCGCGAAGCGCACAAACTCGAAGGCCTCGTCGGGGGCGGGTGCGCCCGCCGCCATGCAGTAGGCGTCCGAGTGGAGGATGCCGGCTCGTTGTTCGGAGGTGGGCAGCGGAGCCACGTCGAACTTGAGGCCAGCAACCTCTCGAAACGCCGGAACCTCGCGCCGCGACGACAGAAGCATCCCGAGCTTGCCGGCGAGGAAACGAGTTTCGAGATCCTGCGCCGCGATCTCGTCTTCGGTGGGAACCACGCCGTCGTCGCGCACGAGCGACACGATGAACTCGAGCGCCTCGCGCGACGCAGGCTCCTCGAGCGTGAATCCGGTGGGTTTAGCGGGATCGTCGTTGAGCTCGCCGCCGTTGGACCACACGAAGGGGGCCAGGCGGATGACGTTCGGCTCGATACCGAGCCCTCGCACATCGCCGCGGGTCATCTCCAGCGCGTAGCGCCGGAACTCGTCCCAGTCCCAGTTCGCGGGGGGCCGCTCGAGCCCGGCGGATCGGAGCAGCTTGGTGTTGTAGTAGACGACCAGCGACGAGATGTTCTGGGGCATGCACTGCAGCTCTCCGTCGTAGGTGAACGCCTCGAGCGGCGGATCGTAGTAGTCGTCTAAGTCGACGCCCGCCTCGTGGAGATAGGGCCCCACCGCATCAACCGCTCCGCGCGCCACGTACTGCGAGTATTCGCGGAAGTTGATCAGGTAGACGTCCGGAGGGTTACCCGTCGAAAACGAGGTGGTCAGCTTGGCCAGGTGGTCGTCCTTGTCGGCCACCGGCACCAGCTGGACGTCGATGCCGGGGTGTTGTTTCTCGAATGCGTTGACGAGCGACTCGTAGACGGTGATCTCCTCGGCCTCGCCGGACACCTGTACCTCGATGACCTCGCTCTCTGAGCCGCTCGAACTGGAGCACGCGGCCAGCAACACGGCCCCCAGCAGCGTCAAGGCAACCTTTCGCAGCATCAAACCTCCAGAGTCTTCGTGAAGAAGGCGCGCTGAGCGGAGAGAAAGGCGGCCACCGCGGGGACGGTCACCAGCACCGCTCCCGCGAGCAGGATGGGATGGTTCGTCGGCTCGAGGCTGTAGAGGTCGCGGAGGCCGAGGGGCAGCGTCGAGCGCTCCTCTGAGGTGATGTAGAGGAGCGCGTCGGTGAAGTTCGACCAGTGCCATGCGAAGGCGAGCACCGCGACGGCGAACGCGGCGGGCTTCGCCAGCGGAAACGCGACGCGCGCCCACACCCTCAAGGGAGACAGCCCATCCAACTCGGCGGCCTCGTAGAGGTGCTTGGGGACGCGCCCGTAGGCAAGGGCAAAAATCAAGACGTAGAACGGAGTGGTCGCCATTAGAGCGGGAGCCATTAGGGCCAGCGGGGTATCGATGATTCCCACCGCCTCGTAAAGGGCGGCACGCGCGACCCACAGGGCGCTCAGCGGGACCATCAACGCGACCACCGAGGCGATCACCAGCCGTTTTCTGATGCGAGGCTCGGCGGTCGCGATGGCGAACCCGGCCCACGACGCGATCAGGACGGTGACCGGCACGGCGACGGCCACCACCAGCAGCGAGTTCAACGCGTAACGGGCGAGCGGCACGATGTCGCCCGCGAAGGAGTAGTTCGACCAGGTCCGGGCGGCGGGGATCCATTCGAACCCGCCCGGTGGGGCGAGCCCGGGCCGTCGCAGGGAACCGGCGAGCATGAAGAACAGAGGGAGAACGAACAGGACAGTCACCGCGGTGGCCGCGAGGGCGCGCGAGAAGTCCGATTTGTTCATGCTGCGTAGGTTAGCGAGCGCGCGCAGTGATCCTGTCCGCCGCCGCCCGGAATTGCTGCCCCGCCTTGTAGCT
>JBOGWU010000253.1:0-5616 GCA_050693935.1 Actinomycetota bacterium
GTCCAGGGTTGGCGACCCCGACACCGAGGCGTTCGTTGAAGTTCGCAAGAGCCTCCGCTCGCGGCTTTCCGACGGAACGGAGGACGACGATGCAATCCTTGAGTAAGCAGGTCCCGTCGACCAGCACTATCGATTCCACGCGACCGCTCAATCAGCAACGGCGCTTCACCTGGGGATCCATGCCCACCACCGTGCGACGTGGACTGCTGCTGGTTCTGCTCATCGGCGCGTGGCAGGCCTACGTTTCGATCAGCGGCGTCAACCCCCTGCTCGTCGCGAGCCCCATCGATGTAGGCAGGGCGCTGTGGGAAGGAATCAAAGGTGGGGAGCTGCTTACGTTTACGCTTACCACTCTTCGCATCCTTGGCCTGGGCATGCTCATCGGCATCACCGTTGCCGCGCTCTTCACAACGCTGGCTACGTGGAGCAAGGTGGGCGCTGATCTCCTCGCGCTGCTCACCGCGATGATCAATCCCCTGCCCGGCATCGCCATCCTGCCGCTGGCGATCCTGTGGTTCGGGCTCAAGCCCTCTGCGTTGATATTCGTGATCGCGAACGCCGTCATCTGGCCGATCGCGATCAACGTCACCACGGGATTCCGCACGGTCAATCCCACGATCCTGATGGTTGCCCGCAATCTGGGGTTGCGCGGCTTCAAGCTGGTGCGCGAGGTGTTGATGCCGGCCGCTCTGCCCTACACGATCACGGGCATCCGCACTGGGTGGGCGTTCGGCTGGCGCACGATCATCGCCGCCGAGCTGGTGTTCGGCGTTGCGGGCAGCAACGCGGGGCTCGGAGCCTTCATCAACGAAGCCCGCTATTTCCTTCAGATTCCGAACGTCTTTGCGGGTCTCGTGTTGATCGCCGTGATCGGGATTCTCTTCGAGTACCTCTTCAACCAGATCGAAGCTCGAACCGTCGTTCGCTGGGGCATGAAGTCCGGAAGTTGATTCGACTCGACGAAGGAGAGTGGTGACGCATGGCTGCGGGCATGAAGCAAAGGAGCAGGACCTGGGTTCTCTTGTCGGCGCTCGCCGCACTCGTGCTGTTGGCCGGCGCGTGTGGTGGCGGAAGCTCAGACACCGAAACGACCGAGGGCGGCGATCCGAGCGAGCTCGCCCTCGCCATTCAACCGGGCATGAGCTACGCACCTCTGATCATCATTCGTGACAAGGGCTGGCTCGAGGACGAGCTGCCCGACACCAAGATCACCTGGCAAGTACTCGACTCCGGCTCGGCGATTCGCGATGGGATGGTCGCCGGCGACCTGCACGTCGGTGCGGGCGGAATCGGACCCTTCCTGGTCGGCCGCGACGCCGGGATCGACTGGAAGCTTCTCAGCGGTCTGAACGAGATGGACCTCTGGCTCATGGCGGAGGACTCCGGCATCTCGGGGCTCGATGACTTCGCTTCGGGCGACAAGATCGCCATGCCGGCTCCTGATTCGATCCAGGCCGTCGTGCTGAAGAAGGGAGCCGAGGAGGAGCTGGGCGACGCCGCCGCGCTCGACGAAAACATCGTGGCGATGGATCACCCGACGGGATTTCAGGCGCTGCTGTCCGGCCAGATCGCAGGTCACCTCACCTCTCCTCCGTTCCAGTTCGACGAGGAGAAGGAGGGCGCGGAGCCGATCCTCACCAGTTTCGATCTCTTCGGCAACCACACCTTCAACAGCGTCTTCGTCCAGCAGGAGTTCTACGACCAGAACACCGAGGCGATGGAAACGCTCAACGACCTCATCGGGCAGGCGATCGACATGATCAACGAGAATCCGCAAGAGGCCGCCGAGATCCTGGCCGCGGATTCGGGCGGAAAGCCCGATGCCAAGACCTACGAGGACTACCTGGGACGCGAGGGCGTGGCCTACACCCAGGAGGTCTCCGGGTACGAGACCTTCGGCGAGTTCATGGCCGAGATCGAGCTCATACAGGAGCCGCCCGGACCCGAATCCGAGTACTCCTTCCCGACCATCAGCAACTAGGTGCACTAGAACTAAGCGCATTAGAGGGAGGCAAGTCATCAGCGACAAGATCTCGCGCGAACGACTCGGGGCTCCTCCGGGGGACGTGTACACCGACACGGTGCTCGAGCCCGGCTACGACTTCATGGTCGAGCACTACTTCGACGCATTGGTCGAGACCAACAAGGCGTGGGCCGTCATGTTGGTCGAGGCCGGGATCGTCGAACCGTCGACGGGGGCCGCCCTGATTAGGGCGATTCTCGAGCTCGAAGACGAGGGCCGCGCGGGCATGGGGTCGTTCGACCCTCGTTTCGAGTACTTCTATTCGCACATGGAGCGATATCTCATCGAGCGCGCGGGCGAAGAGGTGGCGGGTGAGATCAACATCGGCCGCACTCGACCCGAACCGCTCGCGCGCATGGCGACGAGGTCGCGCCTGCTCCAGGTGCTCGAGGGATCGGCCCAGCTTCGGGCTCGTCTGCTTCAGCTGGCGGACGGTGAGACCGAGACGGTGATGCCACAGTGGACGCACTACCAGCCCGCGCAACCGTCGACGCTCGGTCACTATCTGTTGGCTATCCACGACGCGCTCGAAAGGGATTGTCGCAGACTTTCTTCTGCGTATCAGGTGGTGAATCAATGCACGCTCGGTTGTGGGGCGCTTGCGGGCACTTCGTACGACATCGATCGGGCACGTGTCGCGCAACTGCTCGGCTTCGATGGTCTCGTCGAGAACACCATCGATAGCGTGTCGGGAGCAGACTGGGCGCTGGAGGTCTCGAATGCGGTCGCTACGATGATGGTGACCATCAGCCGTTTCTGCCAGGACCTGTACTTCTGGCAGACGTGGGAGTTCGGCTTCCTCGAGATCGGTGACGAGTACGCGGGGTCTTCCAGCATGATGCCGCAGAAGAAGAACGCCTATCCGCTCGAATACATCCGGGCGCGAGGGGGCCGGGCGATCGGGGAGGCAACCGCGGCGCTGGCAACGATGCACAACACCAATTACCAGGACATCAAGGACGTCGAGGAGGAGGTAGTGACCCCGGTGTTGCGGGTTCTCGACGAGTCGATCGAGGCGCTACGCCTGCTCGAGGGAGCGCTGGCATCGCTCTCCTTCAAGCGCGATCGCATGCTCGCCAAGGCCGCCGACGGATTCTCCACGGCAACGGAACTGGCCGCGAAGATTCATAGGAGTAATCCGTCGCTGTCCTATCGAAGCGCACATCGAGTCGTGGGGGCCGTCGTGCGGCGCGCGGTGGAGGCGGGCATCGAGCCCCTCGAGGTGAAGGCCGAGCTGGTTCAGGAGGCTGCCGCGGAGACGTTGGGCTTCCGATTAGAGGAACTCGACGACGACACAGTGAGGAGTGCCCTCGACCCGCGAGCGTTCGTCGACGCTCACGATGTTTTCGGAGGCCCCGCCCCGGCCGTCGTGCGCAAGTCCATCGAGGCCGCGTACGAGGGGCTGCAGAGAGACATCGCAGCCAATGAGCGCGCCCAAGCGCAACTCCAGGGGGCCGAGGAGATGCTGGCCACCGAAGTTCGATCGATGGCGGCCGCGCCGGCATCGGCGAAGTGACGACCGACAACCGGAGTCACTCGGGGGAACCGCATTTTCCCGGCGTGCTCGGTCAACTCGGCGCTCAGCAACCCGGTGTCCGGGAAAACCCCATAACCCTTTCCGGAGGTGGGCTCGGTGCGGCGAACGGGCACCAGCCCAAGTGGGTCAAGGTGCTCGATAAGGATCGCTGCATCGGGTGCCAAGCATGCACCACGGCATGCAAGTCCGAGAACGACGTGCCCCTCGAGGTCACCCGGACCTTCGTCAAGTACGTCGATGTCGGCTACTGGCCGCAAGCGCGGCGCGCCTTTCAGGTGACGCGCTGCAACCAGTGCGAGGACGCTCCCTGCGTCGCGGCCTGCCCAACCAGCGCGATGTTCAAGAGGTCCGATGGGATCGTCGATTTCGACAAGTCGATCTGCATCGGTTGCAAGGCTTGCATGGCGGCGTGTCCCTACGACGCGATCTTCATAAACCCTGACGACCATTCCGCCGAGAAGTGCAATTTCTGTGCCCACCGGCTCGAGATGGGGCTCGAGCCCGCGTGTGTAGTGGTGTGCCCGACCGAAGCGATTCTCGTCGGCGATATCAACGACCCGACGAGCAAGGTGGCGTCGATCGTCGATCGCGATCCGGTGGCCGTGCGCCGACCCGAGAAGATGACCGGCCCGACGGTGTTCTACAAGGGCGCGACCCAGGCGACGCTCGATCCCCTGGCCGCTCGCCGGCCATCGGGAGACACTTACATGTGGAGCGAGAAGCGCTCCGGGCGAGGCATGGTCAATTCTGGGCACCCCGAGCGTTACAACTCGAGCGCGGCCGCGGTCGTGTCCTACGACATCAATCACACGGCTCCATGGGATTGGCGGGTCAGTCTCTACACCTGGACCAAGGGCATCGCCGCCGGCGCCTATCTGGTCCCACTTCTGCTGCTTCTGGCCGGGGCGATCGAGACCTCGAGCCAGTTGTGGCGATGGGTGGCGCCGTTGACGGGCCTCGTGGGTCTCGCCGCGACCGGCGGGCTGCTGATCTGGGACCTCGAACATCCTCAACGCTTCTACATGATCTTCACGCGTCCACAGTGGCGCTCGTGGCTGGTGCGCGGGGGCGTCATCATCTCGGGCTACGGAGCAGTGCTGTCGCTCCATCTGCTGTTCTCGCTGCTGGACGTCGCGCCTACGCCGGCCCTCGCCGTCTTCGGAGCTCCGCTGGCCCTAATGACCGCGGTCTACACCGCGTATCTGTTCGCGCAGTCGACGGCGCGCGACCTGTGGCAAAGCTCACTGCTGGCGCCTCATCTGGTGGTGCAGACGGTGTTGCTCGGAGCCGCGGTCGCGCTGCTGTTCGACATCCTGGGCGACGGTGACGCCACCGGCGAGTTGCAGTTGATCGTGGCGCTCGCGGGGATTGCCCATCTGTTGGTTACGTGGGGCGAGGTGACGCTGGCTCATCACACCGAGCACGCTCGACTCGCCTCCTGGGAGATGGTTCGCGGCTCGTATGCCCGGTTCTTCTGGGCGGGAATCGCTCTGGTGGCGCTGGGCGTGGGCTCGGCAGGTGTGGGGCCTTTCGGAGGATTGCTGGCGGCCGCCGGTCTGCTTGCGTACGAGCACGCCTACGTTCAGGCGGGCCAGGCGGTGCCCCTTGCCTAGCGACTTCGAAGGGGGTCGAGTGGATCAACCCGACCTTCCCGCAATTGCCCGCCGGCTCAGTGCCGCGCGCTCGGAGGTCGAGGCGCGCGGCGAGACCTTCTACCAGGGTCCGAGCCGCGTGAACCTCGCCTCGTTCCCACCCAAGGAGCGCTGGGACGACTGGGTCGAGCTCGAATCGAAAGCGTGGCCCGAGCGGCTCGAGAAGCGCTACATGCTCGTGCCGACCACGTGCTTCAACTGTGAATCGGCGTGCGGGCTGCTCGCCTACGTCGACAAGGACACGCTCCAGGTTCGCAAGTTCGAGGGCAACCCCGAACACCCGGGTTCGCGCGGTCGCAATTGCGCCAAGGGACCGGCCACGCTGAACCAGATCACCGACCCGGATCGGATCCTGCATCCGCTCAAGCGCGCGGGAGCGCGCGGCGAGGGCCGGTGGGAACAGG
>JBOGWU010000254.1:0-2345 GCA_050693935.1 Actinomycetota bacterium
GTCGCCGCGCGGGCCGTTCGAGAAGCTCGTCGAGTCGCTCGAGGCTGAGCGCCAGATGCGCGCCGCGCTTGTTGTGAACGAGCGCGTGCACCTCGTCGATGATGACCGTCTCGACGTAGCGAAGCTGTTCGCGGGCGCGCGACGTGAGCAGCAAGAACAGCGACTCCGGCGTCGTGATGAGAATGTCGGGTGGCGCAGTCATGAAACGGCGGCGTTCGTCTGCGGGGGTGTCTCCGGTTCGAACGCCGACCGCCACTTCCGGCACCCCTAGGTCCATGCGAGCGGCCGCGGCCGAAATGCCGGCAAGGGGTGTGCGCAGGTTGCGCTCGACATCGACCGCCAGGGCCTTCAACGGAGACACGTACAACACCCGCAGGCGACGCTTCGGATCCACCGGCTCGCCGGACATGAGGGAGTCGATTGACCACAGGAAGCCCGCGAGAGTCTTGCCCGATCCGGTGGGGGCGATGACGAGTGCGTTGTCGCCGGAGGTGATCGCGTCCCAGGCCCCGATCTGAGCCGGCGTGGGTGTCTCGAACGCGCCCGAGAACCACCGCCGGGTGGGCTCGGAGAAGCCAGCTAGGGAGTCACCAGGATCAGCCGTCACTCACCCATCTTCTCGCGCCGCGGTGACAAACTCATCCGATCGTGCTCCGCCGCCGACGCGCAGGATGATGGCACCGACCGCCGCCGCAAGGATCGAGGCAGCGAGGATGCCCACCTTGGCCTCGTCGATGATCGAGGCCTCGTCGAAGGCCAGCTCGGTGACGAACAGCGACACCGTGAACCCAATGCCGGCGATGGCCGTGACTCCGAGGAACTGACCCCGAGTGACGCCCTCGGGCACTTCTGCGAAGCCCAGGCGCTGAGCCACGTAGGCAAATAGCGTGACCCCCACGATCTTCCCGACCACCAGTCCCAGCAGAATCCCGAGGGTCACCGGCGAGGAAGTTGCATCACCGATGTCGTCGAAGCTCAGGGATACGCCCGCGTTGGCCAGGGCGAAAATCGGAATGACGACGAAGCTCGCCCATGGATGCAGCAGGTGCTCGAGGTAGTCGCCCACCGCCACTCGCTCCTGCGTGCGAAGCCGCCAGGTCCGGGCCCGCTGCGGAGAGATGGCTCCGGCGGGGCGATCGGGGTCGGGGTCCATGAAGTCTGATCCCTCCTCCTCGGGATCGCGCAGCGGGCGCACCGGCGTCATCAGACCAAGCGCGACCCCGGCGATGGTGGCATGAACGCCGGACTCGAAGGTCGCCAGCCATACCCCCGCTCCCACCAGCACGTACAGCGGTATCCATATGACGCGCACCGCACGAAGGAGCACGATCACTCCCAGCAGGCCGCCGGCGATCAAGATCGCAACCGGGTTCAGGTCGGACGTGTAGAAGAGGGCGATGACGACGATGGCCCCGATGTCGTCGGCCACCGCGAGACTCAGCAAGAAGACCTTGAGCGAGGGGTGCACGCGGCTCCCGAACAGCGTGAGCACTCCGAGGGCGAAGGCGATGTCGGTCGCCATCGGGATGCCCCACCCGGCCGACCCTTCGCCTCCGGCGTTGAACGCGACGTAGATCAGCGCGGGCACGATCATTCCACCGAGCGCGGCCACCGAGGGGAAGGCCGCCTTCTTGGGGTGGCTGAGCTCGCCGAGTGAGAGCTCTCGCTTTACCTCGAGGCCGACCACGAAGAAGAACAGCACCATGAGCGCGTCGTTCACCCAGTGTCGGAGGTCTCCGGCGAGCTCGTAGCCTCCGATGGCGAGGGAGAGCTCCGTCGTCCACAGCGCCTCGTAGGAATCGCGCAACGGGGAGTTGGCCCAGATCAGTGCCAGCGCCGCGGCCACGAGCAACACGACGCCACTCGATATCTCGGTGTCGAGGAAGCCGCGCACCGGCCGGGCGACGAGGCGCGGGATCGCCCGATCGCTCGCGATCCACGAGCTGGTGGTGGGTGGTTCGCGGTCTGCCACTGGCCGTCGTCTCCTCGTAAAAGTCGCGCTGGGTCCACGCCGACCAGACTTCCCGGCACACCAATTCGCTACAGGCTACCGCTCAGCGGATGAAGCCGAACTCCTCGTAGTGAATCCGTGACCGTTGGACGCCCCGGGCGCGGAACTGGTCGCTCAAAGCCTCCATCATGCCGAGCGGGCCACACATCAGAACGTCCACGTCGACCAGCGGACCGCTGCGTTTCTCGATCTCGGCACCGGTGAGGAAGCCGTTCTCGTCTTCCGGATAGACGGTTAGATGCAGCCCCGGGTGATCCCTCGCCAGTGCCTCGAAGTCGTCGATGAAATACGCCACCGAGCGCGACTTGGTCGCGTAGTAGAGGTCGACGTCGTA
>JBOGWU010000255.1:0-15496 GCA_050693935.1 Actinomycetota bacterium
GTCTGCGTCCTAGTAGTAGAAACAGCGTATTCCGGGACAAAGGTCGCTCCGGTAGCGTCTTGCCTTCATGGGCGAAGAGGCCGATCCACCCAGCGATTCAGACCCCCAACAGAGTTCGCACTTCAAAGCGATCTTTGACCACGCGCCCATTGGCATTGGGTTGGTGGATCGGGGGGGTAGGACATTGATGAGCAACCGGCTTCTCGAAGAGCTGCTCGGGTTCAGTGCCGAAGAACTGCAGGGAATCACCTTCAACGAGATAACCCACCGCGACGATATCGAGCCTAATGCGACCCTCTTCGCAGAGATGATGGAGGGGCTCCGCGATCGCTTCAGCCTCGACAAGCGCATGTACCGCAAGGATGGCCTTCCGATCTGGGTGCGCCTGACCGCGTCGGCGCTCGAGCGAGACACAGACGGTCGCCCTCGGTTCGCACTCGGCATGATGGAGGACATCACCGAGCGCCGGCGCCAGGATGACCGCTACAGCACTGTGCTCGGGCAGCTGACTCAAGCGCAGGCTCTCTTCGAAAGCGCGTTTCGTAACGCGGGATTGGGGATAGACCTCACCGACGACAACGGCCGCTTCCTACAGGTCAACCGAGCGCTGTGTCAGATGATGGGCTACAGCGAAGAAGAACTGCTCGGTATGCGCTGGCAGGACATCACACATCCGGACGATCTAGCGGCGAGCGAGCAGCGATTCGAGATGACCTTTGGCGGCGGCGACGTCGTCGACTTCACGAAACGCTACGTGCACCGGAGCGGCCGCGTCCTTTGGTGCAAGCTCAACTCCTCGCTCGTGCGAGACGAGGACGGACGGCCTCTGTACGCCGTAGCCCAGATCCAAGACGTAACTCGTCAACAAGAGATTGAGCACGAGCTCCGCCAGGCGCAGAAGATGGAGGCTATCGGGCGCCTCGCCGGCGGAGTCGCGCACGACTTCAACAACCTTCTGTTGGTGATCAACAACTACGCCCAGATGCTGCGCGATGACATGGGAGCCAATGATCCCCGGCGAAATGACCTGGACGAGATCCTCCAAGCGGGGGCCAGAGCGACCAGACTCGTGCAGCAGCTTCTTGCGTTCTCGCGCAAGGACGTCGTCAGACCCCAGGTACTTTCACTCAACGATGTGGTCCAGAGTCTCCTGGTGGTGCTTCCTCGCATGATCGGAGACGACATCGAGATAACAGTCGACCCCGACGGTGATCTATGGAGCACGCGCGTCGACCTCGCGCAAATCGAGCAGATCATCATCAATCTCGCCGTTAACGCGGGCGCCGCGATGCCGGATGGTGGCAGGCTCCTCTTCAAGACACGCAATGTCGTCGAGGACGGAACTCGGCATTCCGGGATCGTGCCCGGCGACTTCGTGGAACTCGAGGTCACCGACAGCGGCCAGGGCATCGACCCCGAGATCCTGCCGAACCTGTTCGAGCCCTTCTTCACCACCAGACCCCGCGGCGAGGGGACCGGGCTCGGCCTTGCCACCGTGTACGGCATCGTGGACCAGGCCGGAGGCACGATAGAGGCGATCAGCGAGCCGGGGGCCGGGGCGACATTCCGAATCCTGCTACCGGCGACCGTCGAAACGGACGCCCAGCCCTGAAGTCTGTGTGTCCGATGGGTGCGCTTGCCACGTCTTCGACCGAAAGGTACGTTTTCTGCAGCTTGGTTTGAATCCTCATCAGGTGGAAACGAACCGAGTAGACGCACCGGGGTGGAAGAAAAGGGGGAGCCATGTCTGCCGTCAGCGGGCACAGGGAAGAGCTTGCCAAAGAACTACCCAGCAAGTACTTACCCGGCGTCGGCTATCGCGATCTCCCCGAGCCGCTGCCCCTCCGCAAGGTGGTCGGGCCCAGCGTGGTGCTGCTCGCCGTGTCCATCGGATCCGGCGAGTTCGTCCTCTGGCCGTTCATCACGTCCAGGATGGGGACCGGCATCCTCTGGATCGCCGCGATCGGCATCCTCACGCAATATTTCATCAACATGGAGATCGAGCGATACACGCTCGCCACTGGAGAGACGGCCGTCACCGGCTTCACCCGTTTGTGGAATCACTGGTCGTGGTTATTCATCATCTTCACCGCGGGGGCATGGGTGTGGCCGGGATGGGCGACCGGTGCCACGACCTCCCTGGGGTTCCTGTTCAACTGGGAGTCGGGGACCGTCAACATAGTCACGGTGCTCGGACTCGTGGCCATCGGCATCGCGCTGACGGCTTCGCCCGTGGTTTACCAGACGGTCGAGAAGTTCCAGATGGTCATGGTCGCGATCATTTTCGTGTTTCTCATCCTGGCTCTGTTCATGGGCTCGGAGGCCGAGGCGTGGGGGAACCTCTTCGCGTTCACGACACCCGACCACCCGGACCTCACCCCCGCATTGATGCTCGGTGCCTTGGCCTTTGCGGGCGCGGGCGGATCTGTAAACCTCGCGCAGAGCAACTGGATGCGGGACAAGGGTTTGGGGATGGGGGCTCACATCGCCAAGATCGAGTCTCCGCTGACCGGAGAGCCCGTAGCCGTCCCCTCCATCGGCTGGATGTTCCCCACCGACGAGGAGAACATGAGGCGCTGGCGGGGATGGTGGAAGGTGGCCAACCAGGAGCAGTTCTACTTCTTCTTCGTACTCGGGGCCATTTCCATCATCGTGCTGTCGGTGCTGACCGCGTCGACGGTCTTCGGCGAGGACGTGGGCTCCGACTTCGAGTTCATCCAGCTCGAGGGAGAGCGGCTCAAGGAAATAGTCGCGCCCTGGTTCGGAAGCTTCTTCTGGATCACCGGAGCGGTCGTGCTCTTCTCCACGAACCTCGGGGTTCTGGATCATGTGGGACGAGTCATCGCAGACATTCTCAAGATCAACTGGCTGTCCGAGAACGAGCGCTGGAGCGAGAGCAAGCTGTACTTCGCAATCGTCTGGGCCGAGATCACCATCGGGTCCCTCATCCTGCTATTCGCGATCGACCAACCCCTGCTCCTCCTCGTGATCGCCTCTTCGCTGAACGGTTTGGTGATGCTCGTCTACTCGGTTTTGCTCATAATGCTCAATCGAAAGACCATGCCGGGGCCGGTGCGCATCGCCGGCGTGAGGCTCGGCGCGATGGTGTGGTCGGTGGTGTTCTTCGGCTTTTTCTCCTTCATCCTCCTGCAGGACCAGCTCTCTGCGCTGTTCGGCGGATAAGTCGTGGTCAAGCACCTTTGGATTAGGTTGCTACTAGCGGTGACGATATGGATCGTCCTGGTCGTCATCGCCATGCTCGTGGGTCTCATCTAGGAGGTTGCGGACTGTTTCATGAGGTGCTACCGGCGTGAGCGATGCCTAGCGCCGTAGTCACCGGGGCGGCGAGTGGCATCGGTTATTCGGTGGCACGGCGCCTCGCCGAAGAGGACTGGCGGGTGCTGGCCGTCGACCTCGACCCCGACGCGGAGGGACCCGGTGATCCCCACCGGGCCGACCTAACCACCCGGGAGGGCAACCGCAGCGCGATCGAAGAGGCGGTTCGCCGCTATGGGGGGATCGATGCCGTGATTGCCAACGCGGGCTTCCAGCACGTCTCTCCGGTCGAGGACTTCGCCGAGGACAAGTGGGATGCGCTGATCTCCGTGTTGCTTACCAGCCCGTTTCTCCTCGCCAAGTACGCCTGGGGCGAGCTCAAGAAGAGCGATGCAGGCCGGTTCGTGGCGATTGCCTCTGCCCATGCCCTCGTGGCCTCCCCCTTCAAGGCCGCCTACGTCTCGGCAAAGCACGGCGTGTTGGGCTTGGTCAAGACCCTTGCGCTCGAGGGGGCCGCCGACGGCATTCGGGCGACCGCGGTGTGTCCGGCGTTCGTGCGCACGCCCCTGGTGGAGAAGCAGATCGAATCTCAGGCGAGGGCCCACGACTTGCCCGAGGAGCGGGTGCTCACAGAGGTGATCCTGGCCCCTCATGCGGTCAAGCGCTTGATCGAGCCGGAGGAGGTCGCCAACGTGGTCTCGTTCCTCCTCGGGCCGGGAGGCGATTCCTTCACCGGCGCGGCGATGACCATGGACCTCGGCTGGACCGCCCGTTAGGGGAGGTCATTAGGGGAGGTCATTGCCCGTCGAGGCAATCCGCGGGCAGGAGGCAAAGGCGCGCCGACGAACCCTCGTGAGGACGGATCAACCACCTCCAAGGAGTTGCCCCATGCAACGACGCACTCACAGGCTCAGGGCCATCGCGCTGGCGGGAGCCCTGGTGGCCTCTCTGTTCACCGTCCTTCCGGGAGCGGGAGCCGGCGGCACCGGCGACCTCCCTGCCAAGTTCGACCTCGATCTCCTGTCGGACGAGTCCTCGGGGCGCGCCATCGTGGGATTCACACACGATGTGAGCTCGTCGACGATCGAGCGACTCGCGGCCGCGGGAGTCACCGAGGCCGTCCGGCTCGACACCATCGACGCAGTTGGGGTGCTCGCGTCGGTCTCCGTCTACAAGAGGATCGCCCGGTGGAACGACGTCGCCTTTGTAGACGCGGACTCGCGCCTGCGCATGCAGAACTACGCGGCCAAGAAGGACACCAAGGTCGACAAGGTTCGCAGGGGCGTGAAGCCGCTCAACCGCAAGTATAAGGGCAAGGGGGTGACCGTCGCCGTTGTCGACACGGGCATCCAGCCCCATCCCGATCTCGAGGACCGCGTCGTCGCCAACCTGAACTTCGAGCCCGCGTGGTTTATGGACATGATCAACGACGGCAAGTACTCGGACCAGCTCGTCGAGGCCACCGGTAATCCGGTCGACTCCTACGGTCACGGTACTCACGTCGCCGGGATCGTTGCGGGGACCGGGGCCTTCGCCGAGGGCGACGTCGACATGAGTGGCGTGGCACCCAAAGCACATCTGGT
This sequence comes from Actinomycetota bacterium, assembly GCA_050693935.1. Lineage (GTDB taxonomy): Bacteria > Actinomycetota > CADDZG01 > CADDZG01 > WHSQ01 > WHSV01. Next base: position 4,860 of record JBOGWU010000255.1, read on the forward strand.
GAACGTCAAGATCGCCGACGTTCACGAAGGCCTGGTTTGCGACGTTCCCTGTGACTTCGGGTGGGAGATCAACGCCCTGGTCGCCTACGAGTACATCATCGAGCACCGCAAGGACAAGCTCTTTCCCGGTGGCATCCGCATCGCCACCAACTCATGGTCGATCTTCGAAGTCGACTCCGAGGTCGAGCCCATCTCGCTCATCGTCGACGCGGCCTCGAAGAAAAGAATGGTGAGCGTGTTCGCGGCCGGGAACGACGGGCCCGCCAAGAACACCGTTGCGCAGGGGCCGAACCGCCTCGAATCGGTGATCACCGTCGGCGCCGCGTGCAAGAGCGTCGATTCATGCGGGAAGGGCAAGATCGCCGGCTTCTCGAGTCGTGGACCACAGGTCGACGTGGCCGCACCCGGGGACAACATTTATTCCGCGATGGCGCAGGCCTCGGCGCTCTGGCCCATCGGAGAGCACAGCGCGCCGGGGAGTCCAGCCAACAACCTGATGTACGTGGGCTTCTCCGGCACATCGATGGCAACACCTCACGTCGCGGGCATCGTGGCGCTGATGCTGGAGGCCAACCCCAAACTGACCCCCGCGCGAGTCGAGAGGATCCTGACGCGCACGGCGGACGACCTCGGGGCCCGAGGCTTCGACAACGCCTTCGGTCACGGCATGGTGAACGCCTTCGACGCGGTTACCAGGGCGGAGCCCTGAGCAGAGACGCCGGTAGGCGTCCTAGTCGAGAAGGTCGCGCCGCCGGGACCGGGTGAGCTCCTCCGATTGCCGGCGGCGCCACCGCTCGATTTCGCCGTGGTGTCCCGAAAGCAGGACCTCGGGCACCGCGTGGCCCCTGAACTCCGCCGGCCTCGTGTACTGCGGGTACTCGAGGGTGCCCGCCGCGTGCGACTCCGAGGTGAGCGACGCGGCGTTGCCTACGACTCCGGGAACGAACCGGGACACGGCCTCGATAACGACCATGGCCGCCAGCTCCCCTCCCGCAAGCACGTAGTCCCCAATGGAGAGCTCCTCATCGGCGAGAAACTCGGCCACGCGCTCGTCCACCCCCTCGTAACGCCCGCACACCAGAACGAGGTGGTCGAGCGCGGCCAAACGGCCGACCGCTCGGTGCGTCAGCAGTGTGCCCCGGGGTGAGAGCAATACGACGTGGCTGCTCTCGCGCCGCAGCGAATCGACGGCGTCGAAGATGGGTTCGGGTCGCATGACCATGCCCGCTCCCCCGCCGTAAGGCTCGTCGTCCACGCTGTGGTGTTTCCCCAGACCGTGGGGCCTCAGGTCGTGCAGGCTCACTTCGAGCTTTCCGGTTTCGATGCCGCGCCCCAGCAGGCTGGCGGCGAGAACGCTGGTGAACATCTGCGGGAAGAGCGTGACCACGTCGATCCGCATCGCTAGCGGCTACTCCAAGAGACCGGGTGGCGGATCGATGACGACGCGCCGCGCCTCGACGTCGACATCCAGAACTATGACGGTGACGAGAGGCACGAGCCAGGATCGCCCCGCGCCCGCGACCGACATCAGGTCCTGAGCGGCACCGGAAACGATGCCCGAGACCTCGCCGACCTCGGCGCCATCGCGCGTAACCACCATGCATCCGATGAGGTCGTTCTGCCAGTACTGGCCCTCATCGAGCTCTCGGCGCTGCTCGGAGGTTACGTACACGGGCCCGCTCAGCCGTTCGGCGTCGGTACGAGAGGAAACCCCCTCGAACTTCACGAGGAGACGACTGCCCTTGTGGGAGCGTGAGCTCTCGACCGTCAGCTCCGAGCCATCGGAGCGCCGGAGCCGGGAACCGGGATCCCAGCGAGAAGGATCATCGGAGATGGGCACCATGTAAACGTGGCCCTCGAGACCGTGCGGTTTGCCGATCTCGCCTGCGAGCAGCAGGCCGGAGTCGCCGGGCCCCGAGCCAACGTCGCCCTCGGTCAGTCGACGACCTCGACCATGATGGACTGATCGCCGCGCTGACCGGCGGCCCTGGCCAGCGTTCGAAGCGACCTGATGATGCGGCCCTGCTTGCCGATGATCTTGCCCATGTCGTCGGGGTGCACCGAGATCTCGAGCACGATTGATTGGCCCTCGCCGGAGACCTCGGTGATCTCGACGTCGTCGGGATGGTCGACGAGCCAGGGGGTGACGTACTCGAGGAACTGGGCGGTCATCTCCTAGGCCTCTTCGTCGGCCTCGGGTGAGGCGGCGGTCTGGTCGGTGGCCTCGGGCGTTTCCGCGACCTCTTCGGGCTCCGGCGTGTCCTCGGCCTTGGTCACCGACGCGGCGGCGGTGGCCTTCTTGCGGGCCTCCTCCTGCGTGGGGGGCGCGGGGGGAGCCTCGCCGGTGAACTCGGCCCACGCGCCCGAGATCCGCAACAGGTTCTTGACGGTGTTGGACGGCTGCGCGCCCTTGCTGAGCCAGTAGACGGCGCGCTCGGACTTGATGACTATCTCCGAGGGGTCCTGGCGTGGGTGGTAGTGACCGATGGCCTCGATGATCCGGCCGTCGCGAGGGCTCCGCGAGTCAGCCACGACCACTCGGTACGACGGCTGCTTCGCCTTGCCGACGCGCATCAACCTGATCTTGACCATGCTTCTCCTTACATAACGAGCTGAAGGGATTTGCAGCGGGCTGGACAGCCTACCAGCCGCCGCAGGACCTCGAGCGTCTACATGCCCATGCCGGGGGGCAGGTTCATGCCACGGGGCAGCTTCATCTTGCCCTTGCCGCCGCCGGACATCATCTTCATCATCTTGCGCACCTGGTCGAACTGCTTGACCAGTTTGTTGACCTCCTGGATCGACGTACCGGAGCCCAAAGCGATCCGCTTGCGCCTGGTTCCATTGAGAACCTGCGGATTGTTGCGCTCCTCGGTCGTCATCGAGCGAATGATCGCCTCGATCTTGGGCATCTGGTTGTCGATCTGGTCGTCGGCCACGGGCAGCTTGGACATGCCCGGCATCATCCCGAGGACCTGGCTCATCGGCCCCATCTTCTTGAGCGCCTGCATCTGGTCGAGGAAGTCGCCGAAGGTGAACTCCGCCCGGCGAAGCTTCTCTTCCATCTTCTTGGCCTCGGCCTCGTCGAAGGCAGACTCGGCCTTCTCGATTAACGTGAGGACGTCACCCATGCCGAGGATGCGACTCGCCATGCGGTCGGGGTGAAAGGGCTCGAGGTCGCCAAGCTTCTCGCCGACTCCGGCGAACTTGATGGGTCTTCCCGTGACAAACGCCATCGACAACGCTGCACCACCGCGCGCGTCGCCGTCGAGTTTGGTGAGTACGATCCCGGTCACCTCGACCTCCTCGAGAAACGACTCGGCGACGTTGACCGCGTCCTGGCCCGTCATCGCGTCGCAGACCAACAGGATCTCGGTGGGATCGACGGCATCCGACACCGCACCCAGCTCTTTCATGAGCTCCGGGTCGACGTGCATGCGACCCGCGGTATCGACTATGAGATCGCTGAAGCCCTCGTCGCGAGCGAAACCGAGCGCGCGGCCCGCGACTCCGGGTGCCTCATGATCGGGAGCATCGGGCTCGGCGTGAACGGAGACGCCGACCTGCTCTCCGAGCAGCTGCAGCTGGCGAATGGCCGCCGGTCGCCGAAGGTCACACGCGGCCAGCAGCGGCCTGCGTCCCTGGCTCTTGAGCAGCCGTGCGAGCTTGCCGGCCGCGGTGGTCTTTCCCGAGCCTTGGAGGCCGGCCATCAGGATCACGCGCGGAGGATGGGAGGTGACCTCGAGTCCCACGTTGGCCTCGCCCAGGATGTCGATCAGGGCCTCGTTGACGATCTTGATCACCTGTTGGGCCGGGGTGAGGCTCTTGTGGATCTCGGCCCCCTCGGCCCGCTCCCGCACGTCGCGCACGAACGCCTTCACCACCTTCAGCGAGACGTCGGCCTCGAGCAGCGCGAGCCTGATCTCGCGTAGCACCTCGTCGATCTGCTTTTCGGACAGGCGGCCGCGGGACTTCAGACGGGTGAAGATGTCGTCGAGCCGGTTGGAGAGTGAGTCGAACATAGCTGCCTAGAGTACGACCAGCGAGATCCCTATGACGATCAGGAGGATGCCCACCGCCGTCCCGATGGTTTGAATTCGCCGCAGGCGTTGCGCGGAGTCGGTCATGGTCCGTTCGACCACGGAAACGCCCCCCAGCCATATGCCCAGGCCGACGAGCAGGGCGCCGGCGAAGTGGGTCGGCTCGAGCAGCCGGTAAGCGAGGTAGCCAACTGCAACGCAGCCCAGCCGCAGGGGGAGGCGGTACTTGTCGTCGATCCGCACGGCCGGATTTACGAGAGGATCGCGTCGACGTACGCCTTGGGGTCGAACGGCTCGAGGTCGTCGATTCCCTCGCCCACGCCGATTAGCTTGATGGGGATGTCGAGCGTGTCCTCGATCGTCAGAGCGATCCCGCCCTTTGCGGTGCCGTCGAGCTTGGTGAGCACCACGCCGGTAACCCCGGCCGCGGCGGCGAACTCGCGGGCCTGGTTCAGCCCGTTCTGCCCGGCCGTAGCATCGATGACCAGCAGGGACTCGTGCACGGTGCCCTCTTTCTCGATGACCCTTCGCACCTTGGAGAGCTCGTCCATGAGCGGGACCTTGGTGTGGAGCCGGCCGGCGGTGTCGACGATCAAGACGTCGAGTTCCCTGGCCTTAGCAAAACGATAGGCGTCGAATGCGACCGCCCCCGGATCGGCTCCCGGCTGGTGCTTGACGAGGTGCGCTCCGGAACGGTCACCCCACGCACCGAGCTGCTCGTCGGCGGCGGCGCGGAAGGTGTCGGCCGCCGCCAGCGCGACCTTTCTGCCGTCGTGGCTCAGGGTGCCGGCCAGCTTGCCGATGGTCGTGGTCTTCCCCGTGCCGTTTACGCCAACGACCAGCCACACCGTGGGTCCCCGGTCATCGCCGTTGCTCGCCAGCACGAGCGCGCGCGACTTGGTGGTGTCGAACAGGGCGACGAGCTCCTGGTTCAGGACGGCCATAACTTCGTCGGGATCTTTGATCTTGCGCTCTCGCACCGTCTCTCGGAGGTCCTCGACGATCTTCGTGGCGGTTGCGACCCCGATGTCGGCCTGAATCAGCGCCGCCTCGACGTCGTCCCAGGTGTCCTCGTCCGGCGTCTGGCCCAGCGCGTCCGCCAGCCGTCCCCCGATGAACTTCCGGCTCTTGGCCAGCCGCTCCCTCAGCGAGGGCTTGACGGCGGGCTCGGGTGGCGCCTCGACCTCCTCGGTCACCTCCGGTGGGGCCTCGACTACCGGAGCAGGCGGACTCACGGGCCGCGAGTCCTCCTTGGGCCTCTCCGCGGGGCGGGTGGGGGTTTTGGTCCTCTCCGGACGATCGACGACGCTGGTGTCCCGGCCGGGCTTCCGGCGCGCGGCGAACGCGACCACGCCGACCAGGAGGACGAGACCGAGCACGATGAAAAGCTCTGGAACGATTCCCTCAGGCATGCTCAGAACCTAAACGACACCCGCGGGAGTGGATTCAAGTCGCCGTGGTCTAGGTCCGGGCCGCCTCGCGGACCAATGAATCGACGTCCTCCATGCGTTTGGCCACCACGCTGGAGACGCCCTCCTTCATGGTCACGCCGTACAGGACGTCGGCGGCTTCCATCGTGCGCTTCTGGTGCGTGACGATGAGGATCTGGGCATTGGTCTCCAGCTCGTGAACCAGTGAGATGAAACGAGCCAGGTTGACGTCGTCGAGCGCGGCCTCGACCTCGTCGAGCAAATAGAAGGGCGAGGGCCGCGACCTAAAGATCGCAAACAGAAACGCAAGCGCGACCAGCGAACGCTCGCCACCGGACAGCAGCGACAGCTTGCGTACGTTTTTGCCGGGGGGCCGCGCCTCGACCTCTATGCCCGAGTTCAACAGATCGTCGGGGTCGGTCAGCTTGAGCTTTCCGTTGCCGCCGGGGAAGAGCCGATCGAAGACGACCTCGAACTCTCTCGCGACGTCCGAGAACGCGGTTCCGAAGACCTCGACGATGGTCGCGTCCACATCGCGCACGATCTTCATCAGATCGCGCTTCGAATTCTCGAGATCCTGCATCTGCTCGACCAAGAACGTCTCGCGCTCCGACGCCTCCTCGTACTCCTCGGCGGCATTCGGATTAACCGCCCCCAGTCGCCTTAGATCGCGCTCCAAGGCCTCGACGCGGCTGCGGCTCTCCTCCTCAGTCTCGGAGTCGAGGCGCTCCAGCGACTTGAGGTTTTCCACGGTGAGGCCCCATTCGTCGAGCGCCCTCTCGCCCAGCGCCTCGATCCGTGCGTGTGTCTCCGCTCGTCGCACCTGGGCGTGGTTCTTGCGTTGGGCCGCATCGGCAAGCGTGCCCTCGAGCTCGCGCTCGCGACGGCGCAGCGATCCGAGCCGCTCGTCGGCCGCATGGGCCTTCCGGCGCGCATCGGAGGCCCGCTCCTCGGCTTCGGCCGACCACGTCGCGGCCTGACCAGCGCTCATCGTCGCGATCTCGGACACCGTCCTTGCGCGGTCGCGCGCCTCGGTCAGCGACGCTCGAAGATCCGCCAACCCAGCGAGCGCCTTCTGGGCATCGGCGATGCCCGCCTCGGCCTCCTCGAATCGGAGCTTGGCCGAGAGCATGCGCTCGGCCGCGCTGCGCGCATCGAGGGTTGCCTCACCAGCGGCTCCGGCTGCGGCCTCGGCCTTGCTGCGCGCGGCTGCAAGCGTCCGGTCGGCGTTCTCGCGCCGCTCGCGTGCCTCCTCGGCAGCCTGGCGCCGGGCGGGAAGCGAGGCGCGCTCCTCGATGGAGGCGCGCTCGGCCTGAGCCAGCGCGTCCTGCACTCGGGCCAGCTCTTCGTTGAGTGCGGCGAGCTCGATCTCGCGCGTCTCGCGCTTACGGCGTTTGCCCGCCAGCCGCTCAGCAGCACCGGACATGTGCGCGTCCAGCCTTCTCAATTCCTCGTCGTGGCCGGAAACGACGAGCCAGCTTTCCTCGACCGCGCTCTCCGCCTCCGCCACGATCCGGCCCGCCTCGTCTTCGCCGGCCGAAGCCACGCGCGCCTGCTCGGCAGCACGCGATAGAAGGGGTTGGAGCCTGGCGGACGCCGCGCCGATATCGGCGAGGAGTGCAGTCACCTCTCTGAGGGCTTCAAATCGCGCCCGCGCGGCAGCCCGCTCGGCATGGCTGGAGTTGAGCTTCTCCTTGAGCGAGTCGGCCCGGGCACGCCGGGACTCGAGCTCCATCTCGGCTCCGGCTGCAAGCTCGGTGACGCGGTCCAACTCGGACTCGAAGTCGGTGACCTCTTTCTCGGCCGCTGCGAGACCGTGTTCGTCCGCCTTCAGCTCGCGCTCACGCACCTCGCGTCGTTCGGTGGCGGCGTGCACCCTCGCCTCGAGTGCGCCAAGTGTCTGACGGCTGGCGGACTCGCTGCCCTCTGCCCGCACCAGGTCCTGGGCCGCAGCGGTCTCCGCACCGCGCGCCTGAGCCAGCGCGCGCTCGGCCTCGTCCCGTGCCCCGCTGGCTGCTTCGGCCGTCGCTCGCGTCTGGGTCGCAAGTTTCGCGGCGGTCGCCGATGCCTCCTCGAGCTCCCTCGTTTCGCCGCCCCACCGCTCGCGCTCCGCCTCGAGCAACCGGATGCGTTCCCGGTATCCCTCTTCGGTCTCGGCTGCGAGCCGGGCGGTGATCCCCTGGGCGCGTTCGCCGGCGAGCCTCCCCAAGCTCTCCAGCCTGTCGGCAGCCCGTCCGATGCGATTGGCGGTGCGTTGCTGTTCCTCGACTGCGGTGGCGATGGCGTCGCGCTCGTCGCTTGCGCTTTCGAGCAAGGCGCGCACGTTCGCGAGCTCGTCGGTGAGGAGTTGCGTCTTGCGCTCCTCGGCCTCGACGTCGAGGTCGACCTCTTCGAGGGCGAGCCGGTGGATCTCGGTTGCGGCAAGGCGCTGACGAAGTTCGCGCTGCTCGGCCATGAGCTCCGAATAACGCGCCGCCGCGTTCGCCTGGCGCTTGAGCGGCCTGAGCCCGCGCCGCAGCTCGGTGAGCACGTCGTTCAGCCGCATCACGTTGTCGTCAACTCGCTCGAGTTTGCGAAGAGCCCGGTCTTTCCGGCGCCGGTACTTTCCGATTTGCGCCGCCTCTTCGATGAAGGTGCGCCGGTCCTCGGGCCGCGCCTGCAGCACGGCGTCGAGATTGCCCTGGCCGACGACGGTATGGATGCTGCGTCCGACCCCCGTGTCGCTGAGAAGCTCGAGCACGTCGAGCAGACGGCAGGCGGCTCCGTTGATCCGGTACTCGGACCCGCCGGAGCGGTCGGCCACGCGGCTGATGGTCACCTCGGCGAGATCCAGAGGCAGGATCCCCGAGCTGTTGTCCAGAGTCAGCTCGATCTCGGCCATCCCGAGACGGGACTTGGACTCCGAGCCCGCAAAGATGACGTCCTCCATCGAGCCCGAACGGAGAGTCGACGGAGCCTGCGCGCCCAGCACCCACGACAGCGCATCCGAGATGTTCGACTTGCCCGAGCCATTGGGGCCGACTATCACGTTGACTCCGGGCTCGAACTCCATCGCAGTCGGGGCCGCAAATGACTTGAAGCCCGCCAGTTTCAGTCGCTTTACGTACATCCGGATCACGGTAGCAGCGCCCGAGCCCCGCCCGACGGATATCGGGATTCACGTTTCGCGGCTCTGGGGACTCGCTACTTCATCTTGAAGCTTTTTTCGTTCTTGGGTGGCTCGCGGTCGACCTGGACACCGGACACGTGGGCGCCGCGAGGCCCCGCTCGGCACAACCCGACCACCCTGTAGACCTCGTCGCGCGGCCCTTCGAGCACGGCCTCGATCCGGCCGTCGGACAGCTCCTTCACCCATCCGACGACGCCCTGCTCGGTGGCTTTCTCGTAGATGGCCTCTTTGAAGCCGGTGCCCTCGATGTCCCCGTGTACGAAAACGTGGACCCGGGTCCTATCTTCCAACCTGAATCCTCCTCATCTGTCGACCGCTTGAGTGGCTCATGACTGGCATTGAGGGCAGAAGTAGGTGTCCGCGCCGTGGAAGGACACTCGCTGAATGGGCGTGCGGCAGCGGCGGCAGAACTCGCCCTCTCGCTCGTAGACCTTGAGCTCGATCTGATAGGCGCCGGGCTGCCCGGTTAGGTCGGTGAACTCGAACTCCCCGTAGCTCGTGCCTCGGGCCTTTACCGACTCCTGGAGGGTCTCCATCAGCGAGCGGTACAGCCGGCGGACGTCCTGAGACGAGAGCCGATCCGAGGCGCGGTCGTAGCGCAGGCCCGACGTGAACAGGATCTCGTCGCTGTAAAGGTCTCCGAGCCCCACTATGAAGCTCTCGTCGGCGAGCAGCTCCTTCATGGGACGCGCCTTCTGTTCGAGGATCGCCGAGAAGTGCTGCCACGCCAGTGGACTCTGTAGCGGGTCGATCTCGAATCCATGCAGTTCGTCTTCGATGGCCTTGAGCTCGTCGGTCGGGGTCACGAACACTTCGCTCGCGGCATCCGGATCGATGATGCGTAGCTGCCCGCCGATCGTGAAGCTCATGACGAGATGCGTGTGCGGCGCGACCTCACCCGAGGCGCTCACCTTGATCATCTGGCCACGCGGCCCCAGTCGCACCACCATCGTGTGTCCGGTGTCGAGCTCCATCAGCAGGTGCCGCCCCGAGCGTGCCGCCCCTTCGACCTTGGCGCCCACGAGCAGGTCCTGGAACTCCTTGCGTCTCCCGTGTCGCGGGATCAACTTCATCGAGGTCGAACCGGGCCGCACCTCGACGTCTTTGAAGCGACGGCTTACTACCTCTTTCTCGAGGTCGCGGTGAAGCACCTCGATCTCAGGAAGCGCGGGCACCGGGCCTCGCTTCCTCCTCGAGGCGTTCGAGCGCCTCGGCGGCGGCGACCTGCTCGGCCGCCTTCTTGCTGGTCCCCGATCCCACTCCGTAAAGCTCGTCGTCGACGAAAACGTCTGCGTCGAATCTCTTGTCGTGGTCCGGACCCGACGACGAGACCCGGTAGGTGGGCCTGCTGCCGCGCTCCCGCACGACGAACTCCTGCAACGAAGTCTTGGGATCGTGAATGCCCCCGCCGGCGGCGGGATCGACCAGCAGTGAGCCGAACACCGGCTCGAGAATCTCGGTGAGCGCCGTCAAACCACGGTCGAGGTAGACCGCTCCGATCAGAGCTTCGAAGGTGTTCTCGAGCAACGAGGTTTTGTCCCGTCCCCCCGATGCCTCCTCTCCCTTGCCGAGCCTCAGATGTGCACCGAGGCCCATGTCGCGCGCAAGCTGGGCCAGGGCCGTGCCCTCGACCACCGACTTTCTCAGCCTCGTAAGCTCGCCCTCGTCCAGTTCGGGATGAGTCCGGAAGATCATGTCCGCGACGATGAAGCCCAGGACCGCGTCGCCGAGGAACTCGAGCCGCTCGTTGTGTGGAAGCGGGGGCTCGTTTTCGAAGGCGAACGACCGGTGAGTGAGCGCGAGCTCGTAGATGGAGCCCTTGGGAGCAGGGAGTCCAAGTGCCGTCAGCAGCGACGCAGGGTCAGTCGGTTTCGACAACCTGGCGACCGGCGTAGTAGCCGCAATTCGCGCAGACGCGGTGAGGTTGCTTGGGCTCACGGCACTGCGGGCAACGGGACATCGTCGGCGCCTTCACGCGCCAGTGCGCCCGCCTCATGC
>JBOGWU010000256.1:0-15712 GCA_050693935.1 Actinomycetota bacterium
GCTTCACCGCCTGGGAGATGTCGGTCCACACCAACACGCTGCTGCGCAAGTGGGGCTATCTCAAGCTCAAGCCGAGGGCCCGGGCGATGCAGACCGGGCTGGCGCGGCGCGCGGTCCCGCTGGCCAAGAAGCTGCTCGCTCGCAGGATCCTCGATCCCAAGATCGCCCGGAGGGTCAAGCATCGGACGTCGGCCGCGGTCGACTGGTCGAAGACGTCGGCCTTCGCCACACCGCGCACCCACCAGGGCGTCTTCGTGAACCTCGAGGGCCGCGAGCCGCACGGAATCGTCCCGCCGGCCCGCCTCGCCGAGCTCAAAGACGAGATCGCCGCGCGTTTCCTGGAGCTTCGGGGGCCCGACGGCGCCCCTGCGACCGATCGCGTGTTGCGCTCCGAGGAGATCTTTCGCGGCGAGGCCCTCGCGGGCGCGCCCGATCTGGTGCCCGTGCTGCGTGACCGCCGCTACGACCTCGACGACGAGTTGTTCGAGCGCGAAGCCTTCTCCGACGTGAGGCACCTGCCGCGCGGCGTGCACCACCTCGACGGCATCGGCGTGGTGGCGGGACCCGGCGTAACGCCGTCGGGCAAGCTCGAGGGGTCGGTGCTCGACGTGACCCCGACGCTCCTCTATCTGGCCGGGCTCGACGTGCCGCAGGGACTCGACGGCTCGATCGTCGCGGGAGCCTTCGATAAGCGGGCTCTGGAGGCGCGACCCGTGGGGATCACCGAGTTACAGACCGGGAATCGCGATGCCGGTGGTGAGTCCCCGTACTCACCGGAGGAGGAAGCTCAGATCGAGGAGTCCCTCAGGGGTCTGGGCTACGTCTGAGCGGCGGTCCCTCGCTCTCCGCCTGCTCTTTAAACGACATCTGCAATCCGATCACGAGCGCGGCAAGCAGCCACATGTGGCGGAAGTGGAGGGTCTCCAGGGCGTTGGCCGCCATCAGCAAGGCCACCGTGGCCCCCAGTGCGGCGGCGGGGAACCACCCCTCGCGTCGTAGTCGGTCGTTGAAGGCGAGCCGCAACGTCCACAGCAACAGGCTCCCCAGCAGCAAGAGGTTGCCGATGCCCCCGAGCACCCCTCGTTCGAGGAAGCCGGCGACGTAGTCGCTGTGAATCTCGCCGCCGATTCGGGCGTGGATGGTTTCGAGCCACTCGTTTGTCGCCGACGGTCCGATGCCGACCGCCAACTCGCTTTGGAACAAGGCGAGCGACTCCCCCCAGCGGTCGATCCGAGGACCCGTGGATTCGTCGATCCGGCCCAGCGAACCCTTGAACGCCGAGGTGTCACCGAGTGCGTGCACGGAGCGATCGGCGAGTCCCGCCACATCCGGAAGCAGGAGAACGAAGAGCGCGATCACTCCGGTGAGAACGATGGTCATCGCGAGCCGTTCGGGCCGCGATCTCCTGCGGGCTATCAGTGTCACCGCCCACACCGCAATCGCACCGCCGAGCAGCGTAAACAGCGCGGTGTTGGATTTCGTGGCTTGTATTCCAAGGATGAACGGCACGCTCGCCGCGAGCTTGGTCGGCACGCGACGCGGCCACGGTGACATCCACATCACGAACAACGACATCACGAGGTAAACGCCGGCCATGTTCGGATCTCGCAGCGGTCCATGTGCGCGCCCGTACGGGTCGACCATGCGAGCCCCTAAGAAGAAGTCGAGACCCACCGCCCCGCAGAACCACACGATCGCTCCACTGCCGATGCCGACGATGCTCCAGGTAGAGGCGATGGCTCGCCCGACGCGCCCGCTGCGATCCTGGAGCAGCAGGTTGAAGACGATGATGAACAGGGCGAACAGGTAGATGTCCTGTGCGAGGGCGAGCAGAGACCTGACGACGTCGGCGGATTGAGTAGTTGCCATGAACCCGCCGAGCACGACCATGAAGACGGGCACCAGCAGCGGGAGTCGCACCTCTCTTGGAGCGATCCACAGTGCTCCGAAGCCGATCAAAGCGAAATTCACGACGTCGACGGCGACGCTGTTGCCCGGCAGGGGCGGCACCAGTAACGGAATCGTCGCGGTGCTGAGGATCAGCAGGTAGCGAAGCAGTGTTTCCAGGCCGGCGACATCGTGGATGCTCGTGGTCGCTCGCCCGGCTGATCCGACGCCGTACAAGTTGAGTTGGTTCATGTGCTCGTTCATACCCCTTTGGGACGCGGCGAATGCGAGCCGGGCGCCATCTTTCGGCCGGTCGCGCCGAACTCCACGCTCGTGTCCTGCGTTGGTCAAGCCCGGCGAGTTGCGAAGGACACATACTACCCAGGCTCGCCCGCACGGGTTTTCCCGCGTCTTACGGAGTGATGTTTTGGTTCATGTGAAACAGGTTGTGTGGATCGTAGTTCCGCTTGACCTCGACGAGTCGGTCGTAGGTGGAGCCGTAGTTGGCGGGAACACGGTCGTCGTCATCCGCGGCCATGAAGTTGGTGTACCCGCCTTCCTCTGAGTGAGGAGCGGTGGCGTCGGAATAGCCGCGGACCCACTCGATGTTCGCCTCGTTGTCGGCCGGATCGGGCCACATCCCGGCGATCACCGTTGCGAAGTTGGCTTCGCGGTGCCCGAACGCAGTTTCTTCGGGACCGACCCGCTGGCATGCCCCGTTGATGGGATAGATGTGCATCGTCGAGTTGACGGCCGGAACCTTGGCTCCGTGCTCGACGTGCGCTTCGATCGCCGCGTCGGTCAACTCGGTCACGAAGTTTGCCTTCCAATAGTGTTGCAAACCCGGGGGCACCAGCGCGTCGAACGCCGAGTTGAGCGCGGGGTACGGCATCGGGCCCAGGTGCTCGGCGACGACGGGAGCGACATCGTGGACCGGCTTGAGAGCGCTCTCGCCTCTTTCGAGAGGCCCGACCCAACAGGCTACGAATGCGATGAACGTGTCGCCGTGTCGTTCCTCCGGGATGAAGGGCAGCGGAGGAGCTATCTGGTAGGCCGGGAAACCGCCAAATTCCTCGGGCGCGTCGGCGATGAACTCGCGGTAGAAGCGCAGGAGCTCTCCGGCGTGCTCAAGCTCGAAGAACATGGGACCGCCGTACACATCCTTTACCGCATGCAGCTTGTACTCCAACGAGGTGGCTACACCGAAGTTGCCACCACCACCGCGGAGCGCCCAGAAGAGATCGGCGTTTTCATCCGCACTGGCCGACAACACCCTGCCGTCCGCGGTTACGACGTCGGCCGAGAGCAGGTTGTCGCAGGACAGGCCGCAACCACGGGCCAGATAGCCGATGCCCCCGCCCAGGGTTAGCCCTCCGATTCCCGTGGTCGAGATGATGCCGCCGGTCGTAGCCAGGCCGAAGGCATGCGTCGCGTGGTTGAAGTCGCCCCAGGTGGCTCCGCCTTCCGCGCGCGCGGTTCCGTTCTTCTGGTCTACGCGCACACCCTTCATGAGTGACAGGTCGATGACGACACCGCCGTCGTTGGTGCCAAAGCCGGGCACGCTGTGGCTTCCACCCCTCACCGACAGGTCGACCTCGGCCTCGCGAGCGAAGTTGACGGCCGCGATCACATCAGGCACACCCGAGGCGCGCACCACGCAAAGAGGACGCTTGTCGATCATCGCGTTGTAGACGCGCCGCGCCTCTTCGTAACCGGGATCGTCGGAGGTGACGACCTCGCCCCGGACCAGCTCGCGCAGCTCATCGACGGTCGGTTTAGCCATTCCGAACTCCCTTCAAGCCGCCCTCGCTAAGCTCCCACCCCGGCGTCGAGTGGGCAACGGGGTTCGACCAGAGAATGCGCGGTCAAATCGACCAATCCCGACGAAGCTTCCCGGCAGACCGAATGTCGGCCACCAAAGAATCTAGGTCGGGGAGATGTTCTGGTTCAGCCGGAAGAAGTTGTCCGGGTCGTACTTCCGCTTTAGGTCCTTCAGGCGATCATATTTTTCGGCGCCGTACGCCTGCCTGATCCGCTCCTCTCCCTCCTCCATGAGGAAGTTCACGTAGACGCTCGTGTGGTATGGGGAAAGCGCCGTCCAGTACGATCGGGCCCACTCTCGCTGCTCATCGAAACCTTCGGCGGAGACCGTGTTGCCGTTGATGTTGAAGGTGTAGCCAACGTTGCGGCCGTTGAAGGCGGTCTCACTCTCACCGACGCGTGAAACCGCTCCCCCCATTTGCCAGAGAGCGAGACTCGAGACCGGAGACGTGATCCGTTCGCCGTGCTCGATCATGACGTCGGCGATGTCGTCGTTGATCTCTGCGACGTCACAGGAACGGACGTAGTACCACCACCCCGGCCGGAACGACGGGTCGAACGTCATCTGATGCGTTAGATAGGGCTTGGGCACACAGAGATCGAGGGCGGGGGTGCCGAACTCTTTGAGCGGGCGCACGACCTTCTCGCCTTCCTCGACTGAGCCCGCGTAGCAACACACCACTCCCACCACGCGCTTCCCCACGAGATCGCGCGGCACGACGGGAAGATCCGGGGCCCTGCGCTGCACGACGATCGTCATGAGTTCGTCGGGGCACTCTGCAATCCAGTCGCGGTAGAAGCGCAAGACCTTAGGTGCCTCATCGATCGCCCAGAAGACCGGACCGGCAACCACATAAGGCCCCAGCGAACTGAGACGGAACTCGAACTCTGTCACGATTCCGAAGTTGCCGCCTCCTCCTCGAACGCCCCAGAAGAGATCGCTGTTCTCGTTCTCGCTGGCCTTTACGAATTCGCCGTCGGCCGTGATCACATCGACGGAGAGCAGGTTGTCGATCGTGAGCCCGTACTTCCGCATCACGAAGCCGATCCCCCCGCCGAGCGTGAGCCCCGCCAGACCCGTGTGCGAGACGATCCCGGCCGGAAGTGCGAGGCCGAAGGCTTGTGTCTCGCGATCAAGTTCCCCGAGCAGCACACCTGCCTGAGCTCTGACCGTCCGCGCTTCGGGATCGACTCGAATCCCTTTCATCAACGAGAGGTCGATAACGATGCCTCCGTCGTTGGTGGACAAACCCGGGAAGCTGTGTCCCCCACCTCGCACCGCCACCAGCAGGCCGGTCTTACTCGCGAAGCGAACGGCGGCGATGACATCGGCAACGCCCGCGCAGCGCGCGATCAGAGCCGGGGATCTATCGATCGATCCGTTCCAGACCTTCCGATGCTCGTCGTAGGTAGGGTCCGCAGGAGAAACCAGCCGACCTCGGAAGGACTCCTCCAACTCGCGGATCGCTACATCGTCGATTTTGATATCAGTGCGGATGGCCGGCACCGTCATCGAGAACCGCCTCCTTTCCGATCGTCCTTCGACCTCTAGAAAGTCGCCACGCTTCGCTCGGAGGCCATCTGGGAGAACGAGACCGGATCCACGAAGGTTGCGCCGAGCGCCTGCATGTCTTCCTCGGTCACCCCACGGGCGACCGCGCACGCACCTCAGACGTAGACCGGGATCTCGAATTCCCTGACCTTTTGCAACAACTCCGCCAGCGGTGGAAACCCGACCCCTCTTATGGTGTCGATCATTCCAGGCTTCGCCAGCATCGCCGCCTCACCAAGTAGCACGACACTGCAATCGATCTCCGCGGCGCCGGCGCCGGTGGCGAGCAAGAACGGCATCGTCGCCTTGGTCGGGTCGTTGGTTCCGTGCAGACCCACGTACATGAGCGGCTTGGTCTCGGCCATCAGTTCTCTCCCTTCACGATCTCGATGCGAAACGTAGTTCCGTCATCCTCGGTGAATTGCCACGAGCAACCGCGTTCCTCGAGCAGCCGGGGGATCGTCTGCCGCGCGGGAAGATAGTCGGAGATCACCACTAATCGGTCGCCCGCGCCCAGCTTCTTCAGTGCTTGGAGGGTGTCGACGGTAGGCCCCGGACAGACGTTCCCTCGTACGTCGAGCTCCACCCGCTGTCCGTCGATCATTGGATTCTTAAACTAGTTGGCCGGCCCGACCTGTTGCTAGAGGGTTGAGGGCCTTGGGAGCCGGATTTCTTTTTCAGCGTCGCCGGCGCGCGGTGCGCTTCTCATCCGTTTTGTAGCGCTTGAGCTCCTCTTCGAGAAGCGACGTCTGGGCTCGGACTCGATGGACCTCGGCGTCGAACACACGTCTCTCGAGCTGCGCACTCTCGAGTTGAGCGGCCAACCGGTTTCGATCGGCCTCGATTTGAGACAGCCGCGTCAGCTCGACCCGCAGCGGCGACATCTCGCCCTCGAGCATCTCCCTCTCTTCGAGGGCCGACTCCAACCTGGCGAGCAGCTCGGCTCGTTCGGTCTCGGCCGCCTCGATTCGCTCCGCCATGACCTGGAGCTCGGCCACACTGTTTCGAGCTGACTCGCTCTCCTCGTTGGCCCCGTCGAGCTCCAACCGGAGGCGGTCGCGTTCGGATTCGGCGTCGAACAAGCCATCAAGCCGCGACCGCAGCCGTGCGACCTCGGCCTCCAGCGTCGTGCTTTCAAGCATCTTGCGCTCCAAACGCGCCAGCGCGGCGTCGCGGCTTTCCTCGACCTCCGTGAGGTGCTTGACACGCAGCCGCAGCCGGAGGAGCTCCGACTCGACCTTCTCCTTCTCGCGCAGCACCGAGCGCAGCTCCTCCGTCACGGCCTCAGAGCTTCGGGCAGCAGACTCATCTCGTTTCTCTGCGACCGTTTCCAGGACCCTCACGCGCTCCCGAAGAGCGGTCTTCTCACGAGCGATCCTCCCCAGCACGTCCGCCGTCTGAGCGCGTTCCGCCTCCATCTGCTCGGCCAGAGCGGCGAGCTCCTCCTCGCCCTTCCTGAGACGCTGTTGCGCCTGCCATCTCGCTTCGACCGCTTCTTCCAGCCTGGCGGTCAAATCGTCCACCGCGATCGATGGGTCCTCGGGCCGCGTTTGCTCTAGCTCGCCTCGCAATTGGTCGTTGACGAGCCGGGCCCTCTCGAGAGCCTCGGCCATCTCGTCACGCTCGGTTTCCAGCGCGGAGATCGAGTCCTTCAGCGCGGCCAGCTCGCGCTGCGACTTCTCGAAAGCCAACTTGTCGCGCAGGATCGTGCCAACCACGTCCGAAGACCGCGCCCGTTCCGCCTCCAGCTGCTCCCCAAGCCTGGCCAGATCCTCCTCTGACTTCCGGAGTCTCTTCTGGGCGTCGCTTCTCGCCTTCACCGCCTCTTCGAGGCTGGCGGTCAGCTCCTGCACGTCGGCAGCAGGAGCCTGGTCGGAGAGCCTCTCGATCTCTGTTCGCAGTTGGTCGTTGTCGCTTTTTGCCTCCGCGACGGCCCGAGCCAGCTCGTCTCGTTCGCGCTCGAGCACGGAGATCGAATCCTTGAGCACAGCGATCTCGCGTTTTGAGCGCTCGATGGACGCGGAACTCGCCTCGAGTCGTTTCTCTAGTTCGGCCACACGGTCGGCGGCAGCCTCGGCGGCACGCTCCTTTTTGTCTAGGTGCTCCTTCAGGCGCAGAATCTCATCCGAGGCTGCGGCTCCACTCCCGGCGGGCGCGCTCCTGTCGCTGCCTCCATGGCCGCCTCGCGCCGCGGGGGCGCGGCCGGACAAGGCTCTGATCTGATCGGGATCGACATAGAGGAGCCGGGAAGTCGGCAGATAGTAGCCATCGAGACTTCCTGCTTCGATGAAGGTCTCGAGCACTCGCTGGCTCACCCTCATGGTCCTGGCGCCCTCCCAGGCCAGAATGAGGAGCTTGGACCTCGCTGGAAATGGACCGGGGCCCGATACCTTCGTCATGTTCGGCCTCGCTTGCCGTGGTCCTTCATCACAATGTTCCGAAGAGGTCGCGGGCAATTCGGATGACGGCCGGGCCGAGGATCACCACGAGCAGCGACGGCAGCACACAGAAGATGGTGGGGAACAGGATCTTGACCGGAACCTGCATCGCCTTACGCTCCGCTCGCTGTCGCCGCCGGGTGCGAAGCTCCGCAGACTGAGCCCTGAGGACCTTGGACACGCTCACCCCGAACACGTCGGCTTGGATCATCGCAAGTACGAAGCTGTCGAGTTCCTCGACCTTGGTTCTTTGAGCGAGATTCTTGAACGCGTCCACGCGCGACTCCCCGAGCTGCACCTCCTGGAGCATGCGAGCTATCTCGTCCGAAAGCTCACCCGGGACTTTGTTAACGACCTGCGCGAGCGCCCCGTCGAATCCGATGCCGGCCTCGACGCTAATGGTTAGAAGGTCCATCGTGTCGGGCAGCGCCTTTCTGATCGCCTCCTGTCGCCGCGTACCCATGCCAGACAACAGAATGTCGGGCGTCACGAACGCGAGCGCCGCCACGAACGCCGCCATGATCGCGGTGCGCAAGGGTGATGCGCCGCTGCTCAAGCCGAAGAGGGTAGCAAGTACCGATGCGGCCAGGGCGCCCAAAACCTTGGCGGCGGCCACGCGCTCCACGTCCCAACACGCCGGGCTTCCGGCGAGCGCCAGCTTCTGCTCGATGCGATCGTTCATTCCGTAGGGAGTTATGCGCCTGATCACGCTCCCCAACCCACCCAGGAGCGGTGAGATCACTCGCTCGATGAAGGAGCGAGACATCGCTTGGTCCCTGAGGCTGGATGACACGTGTTCGATCTGCGTCTCGAGCAGATCCACGGCTCGCCTGCGCCGGGACAGAACGAAGTCTATGACCAATCCCGCAACCATCACCGTCGAAAAAGTGGCCACCAGGGCCAGCGGAAGGTAGAGGCTAGACATCGATCTTCACCATCCTCTTCATCCACACGTAGCCGGCGATCAGCAGGGTGGTCGCCCCAGCAACGAGCAGCATCCCGATCGAAGTATTGAACAAAAGCCCGACGTATTCGGGGTTCACCCTCATTAGATAAAGCGCGACGGCTATGGGAAGCACGGTCAGTATCCCGATCGAGATCCGACCTTCGGACGAGAGGACGTCGACCTGCCTCCTGAGTGATTCCCTGTCCCTCAAGGTGTCGGCGACACCGTCGAGGAGCTCGGCGAGATTCCCCCCGACCTCGCGCTGAATGTTGACTGCCATGACCGCCCAGCTGAAGTCTTCGCTCCCCACGCGCACCGACATCGCCGTCATCGCCTCCTCGATGGGACGCCCGAGGCGGATTTCCGCGACCAGCCGCGCGAACTCGGTTGCTCCGGGCTCGCCCGTCTCCTTTGAGACCATGTCGAGGGCCTGAAGGAAGCTGTGTCCCGAGCGAATCGAGCTGGCGAGGATCATGAGGATGTCGGGAAGCTGACCATGGAGGCGGTTGAACCGGCGACGGGCGATTAGCGTCAGCAAGAAGTTGGGGATCGCTGAGGTCGCGCAGGCCACCGCAAGAGCGACGAGCAGGTTTCCGAACACAACCAGGCCCAGGACTGCACCCCCGAATGCCGTGACGACCGACATGGCCAGGAACTCCTCGGGGCTGAGCGGCAGGCCGGCCCGCTCGATCTTGAGATCCAGGGCCTCGCCGACGCCTCTTCTATCCGCCAACCCGTGCACGGCTCGTATCAACGTCTGCGGAATCCACCTCAACCGCCGATCGGATCTCGACTGCGTGGGCTCGGCGGGGCGGTCGCCTCCCGACATGGCCATCAGACGTGCGAGTTCTTGGTCCCGATCATGCTGGTAGCGCCCTCCCAGAACCAGCGCCAGGATCCAGAAGCACGCCGCGAACAACAGCCCAAGCGACACCCAGAGGCCCGCCGAGCCGGAGACGAGCGGCTGCGAAGGCCCCTCCCCGGCGGGGCCCCCAGCGTCCGAAGGTGCCTCCACCGGTGCCGGCGGCAACAACGTGAGGATGCTGTCCGTCTGCCCGAAGGCGCTTACGAAGACGGTTGCTTCCCCGCCGGACAGAACCTCGGACTCGTACGTCAGCACGTACTGATTGGAGAGCTCCATGGCCAGCCCCTTGTAAAGGCGCCCGAGATCGGCCCTTGCCACGGGTGAGTACTCACCATCGGTGGCATCTGCGATGCGCAGGAGAGCCCTCTCGTCGAACTCGCCGGACTTCAGGCCGACCGCGAACACCGGCGCGTTCGTAGAGGTTGCAGAGCGAAGCGAAGACTTGCTCGCCGTGTCTCCCCCATCCGACAAGAGGACGATGTTTCGCTGCCCCTGGCCGGTGAAGAGACCCGCAGCCTCGGTGACGGCGTCGTAGAGAGCCGTCTCTCCGCCGGCCTCCAGCGAAGCGATGGCATCCAGCATGCCCGTCCGTTCGGTGGATAGTGGTTGCAGCACGCGGGGCGTGTCGGCAAACGATACGAGCCCCACGCGGATGTCCGGCGGCAGCTCGTTTACGAACGACTGGGCCGCCGCGATCGCTGAAGCCATAGGCTCGCCCTTCATGCTCCCCGACGTGTCGATCACCAGAACCACGTCGACGGTCGTAACCTCAGCGTCGATCGGGCGGACGTCGACCGGGCTCACGGTTGCGCCGTTCTCGGTCAGAGTTACGTCATCGTCCGACAACGGTTGGGACGTGCCCAACGAGATCTGAACCGACACCTCTGGAAAGCCGTCCGTGTCCACGCGCCGAACACGCACGCTCTCGGGCGCGGCGAACGCCTCTGCCGGTACCAAAACCACGAGAAGGACGACCACAGCAAGCCAGACGAGGCGGCGCCCCCGTCTTGCGATCCGGTCGCGTTCGCTGTTCGTCACACCGGACCCACGAAATCTGGCGCAAACACCGAGGCAGGGATGACGATGCCGTGGTCCTCCAGCTTGTCGAGGAACCGGGGCCGGAGGCCCGTCGGCTTCAATTGGCCCAGGTATCTGCCATAGGGATCGGTACCTAAGCTGTAGTCGAACAGGTAGATGTCCTGAAGAGTCACGACGTCACCCTCGATACCGACCACCTCGGTTATGTGGGTCACGCGCCTCGTCCCATCCTTCATCCGAGCTTGATGGATGATCAAATCGATGGCCGACGCGATCTGCTCCTTGACTGCGCGCACCGTCAGGTCCATTCCGGCCATGAGAGTCATGGTTTCCACTCGGGAGATGACGTCGCGCGGGGTGTTTGCGTGAATCGTCGATATCGATCCGTCGTGACCGGTGTTCATTGCCTGCAGCAAGTCCAGAGCCTCGGACCCGCGCGCTTCTCCAACGATTATCCGATCGGGCCGCATTCTCAGTGCGTTGCGTACCAGGTCACGTACCGAAATCTCGCCCTTACCCTCGATATTGGGTGGCCGGTACTCGAGACGAACGACGTGGGGTTGTTGGAGGCGGAGCTCGGCCGCGTCTTCGATAGTGATGATCCGTTCGTCGTGCGGAAGAAACGACGACAGCACGTTTAGGGTCGTGGTCTTCCCCGAGCCGGTGCCGCCAGAAACCAAGATGTTGACTCGGCCCTTTACGCAACCCTCGAGGAACTCGACGACGCTCGAGGACATGGTACCTCGCACCACGAGATCCTGAGCCTCGAAGGGGTCGGTCTCGAACTTACGGATCGTAAGCGCGGGCCCGTCCAGAGCGAGTGGAGGGATGATCGCGTTGACGCGAGAGCCGTCGGGAAGACGTGCGTCCACATAGGGAGAGGCCTCGTCGATGCGGCGGCCCATCTTCGCGACGATCTTGTCGATGGTGCGGTAGAGCTGCTCGGAGTTGTGGAACTTCGCCCCCGTCCAGTACAGCTTTCCGCCGCGCTCGACGTAGATGGATTCGTGACCGTTCACCATGACCTCGGTCACCTGACGGTCCGACATGAACTCCTCGAGGGGACCCAGCCCTATTACGATGTCGCCGATCTGCTTGATGATCAGCGCCTTCTCGCGACTGGAGAGCGGGTGCTCCTCTGCGTCGATCAGCTCCCCGAGACGCTGCTGAACCAACGTCGCCAGCTCGGACTCCGAGACCGCAGTGTCGTACAGACGCGGCCCCAGCACCTCGACCAGCCGCGACTGGAGCCGGGTCCTGACTTCGGCCAGGCGGTCGGGAAGTTCCGCTTTGGAGAGTCTTTCGGCGAGAGACATGGCGCCGTCCTCCTTAGTTCCCGGCGAAGAGCCGCCGTTTGGCGGCCTTCGGCTCCGCTTGGTCCCCGCCCTCGACCGTGCTCACGATCGATGCCGCTAGGGAGTCGATGCTCTTGGCTACGTCCGAGCGCGGTGAGTCCAGATAAACGGGGCGCCCCTTGTTGAGAGACGCAGGAACGAGCCGGCTCGACGGGACGAGCGCGTCAATGCTGACGCTCATCACGCGCTCTACGTCCGAAGGCGAGAGTCCCACCTTGCTGTCGGAACGGTTGATGACGATGCGAAAGCGCTCGCGCGGCAGCCCGATCGACATCAGTGTCTCCAGCGCCCTGGAGAGATGCTTGATCCCCACCACGTCGAGGCCGGAGATCAGGCAGATGAGATCGGAGGAGTCGAACGCGGCGAGGGCCTGATCCGAATACTCAGCCGAGGCATCCACAACCGTGTAGGGGAATGACGTCCGAATGGTCTTCAGCATCCTTCCGATGACCCCACCGGCAACGGGTTCCGCGGCGGGGTCCGGGTGAGCCCCGAAGCACCACAGGTGATCGATCAGCTGCGTTCCCATCGCGAGTATGGACGCCGAGTCCTTCAAGTCACGAAGGTTCACCAAATCCTGAACCGTGTGGGTCGCCTCCTGACCCCAGTACGAAAAACAGTCGCCCAAATCAAGGTCGAGGTCGACCAGCGCAGTATCGCTCTCGGTTTGCTTCGCGATTGCGGCGGCAAGATTGCAGGCGAGAAAGGTCTTGCCGGTCCCACCTTTGGAGGAGAAGACCGAGACGAGGGTCCCGCGGTTCCCGGCTGCGGAGCCGTTCATGTCGGGTCTCACGCTGCGGAGGCTAGAGGACCAGGTAAGGCCTCGCCAGATTGCCTCTCGCAGCTCCGCGGTGCCGCGCGACAGGTCGACGACGTCGCGTATACCGGCTCGCATGGCAAACGGGAGCAGCCCGTTCAGCTGCTGGTCGCGCAGCAGGATCACGACGGTCGCGGGCGACGATCGCGCGCAGACCTCGGCGACGCCGAAGGCATCGGCGTCCTTTACCTCGGGTGAAAGGACGAGCAAATCCGGTCCGCGGGTGCCATCGTCGAGCATCTGTTCGGCGGCTGTGACGGTGGGCACCCACTGGACGTCCTCAGGATCGGCGTCCAGGGTTTGAGCGATCTGGACCTTGAATGTCTGCGGAGGACCGACTGCGACGACACGCGGCTGGCTCATCTCTCTTCCCTTCGATCGTCGAGATCGGTCATTCGATCACCTCGGAGAACGACAGGGGCGGCTGCGCGGCGCCCTGCTGCTCGGGGGCCAGTAACGAGAGCCAGATCGACCCTTGCTCGAGTGCGAACACAACCTTCTGCCCGTCGCGCGGCTCGAGGGCCAGCGTGATCTCCAGCGTCTCGACTGCGCCCTCGCCGATACCCTCATCCGCGCTGGGCCGCTCAACCTCGAGGATCTTTGCGTCGGGAACGAGCGAAACCGTAGCGGCGGCCTGCGACTGGCCCGATCCACTGAAGCTGGCGAACATCGTGACGTGATCCCCTGCTTGGACCGCTCCGCCCACGACGCGTGCGGATTCCAGGGGGATGGTCAGGGCCTGGTGTCCTTCGGGTATACCCAGAGCACCTCCCGGTATCCGTCCCGAGCCACCGCGCAGGCGTGCGGTGGTGACCTGCTCGCCCGCCACGATCCCGGCGCTCGTCTCTCGGCCGTCGAGTTGCGTAAGCGAGGTCACGGCTCCCGGAACCATCAGGTCTTCGGGCACCATCTGCTTGTCGAAGATGCCCTCGGAGATCAGGTCGTTGAGGGCCGCGCCGGCGGGAACATCCTCCTTGGCGACGATGACCGAGACGCTGTCGCCACCGGACGCGGCCGCCTCCTCGATCCCCTGGATGTACAGGAACACGGCCAGCGTCGCGGTTGCGGCCATTACCATGGCCAGCGCAACGACCGTCCCTCTCGATCTCATCGTTCCTCCGCCCTTTCCTCTCTAGTCCTTCAGCCGCACGGCTCGAAACCCGTAGTCCTCTGCGGAGCCGTCCTCGGCGGGCTTGGATCCACCCACCCGGGGGCCCTGCCACGAGACCATCAGACAGATCTCGTTGCCGGTGATCACCTCGTTGGGACAGCCGCCGGAGTCGGCGGCCTTGCTCCAAAAGATCCTGATTCTGACGTTCTTGGTCTCCTCCGTGTTCCAGGAGATGACGTTGGTATTGGAATCGAAGGTGTAGTCGCCGGGCGAACAACACCGGGCGCCCTTGCTGAGCTGGACGGAGATCGCGTCGGCGCCGTTCGCCAGACTGCATGCGAGCACCTCTCCGTTTATCGAATGGGTGTCGTTCGGTCCCGCGAAGTCATGGTTGTCCGGCTGGTTGGGACATGTCGCGTTGGAGGCACCCCTCGTCGTGGGGATGGCGTCCACTATGCGCAGCGGGGCGAACCCTCGGACGGAAAACGTGCTCCCACCGAACCCACCGGCCACGGGGAACAGCCGGTCCTGCCCGATCTGGCCCCTGAGCGCATTGAGGAGACCGTCGGTCTGACCCCGTCGGGTCGGGCCACAGGGCGTGCCCGGCGATGTCACCTCGACGGT
The DNA here is from genome assembly GCA_050693935.1 of Actinomycetota bacterium. Classification (GTDB taxonomy): domain Bacteria; phylum Actinomycetota; class CADDZG01; order CADDZG01; family WHSQ01; genus WHSV01. The sequence continues at coordinate 14,455 of JBOGWU010000256.1, forward strand.
CCGCGTTCCGGAGATCCACCGCTCCAGGCGGCCAACGTTTCTCCTGCACGAGCCTCCGTTCCAACGGTCGAGATCGACGAGCCCGGCCTCCCCACCAGAGAAGTCTGCGTAGCCGGAGCTATCCAGCCAGAACGGGCAGGGAACGGTGCAGGCCTGGGGGTGATCGACGAGGCTGAGCGCCACGGGGATCGGCTCCGCGGTCAACGCCGGTCCCCAAGTTGCAGTCGCGGACGCATCCACCGAGACGACGTCGTCGACACCGGGCAGGAAGGGAGCAAAGTAGAGCTCTTGATCCGCGTTGTAGGAGACCGCGACGGTTCCTCCAGTCTGGTATGGCGCACAGCCGATCGGCGTAACCGTCCCCGTCGCTCCGGCCAAATTCTGCGCTGCGTATTGAGCGGCCTTCGACGCGAAGTCCGCCTCCTCTTTGGCACAGGACTGCGCGGCCGCGAGGGACGCCGAATCCGCGGCGACCACGAGCTGCCGTTTCGTCACCAGCGCTCCTCCGACGTCGATGACCAGAGCCGCCATCCCAATGATCGCCACGAGCATCACCGCAACCATGGCCACGATGGCGCCGCGTTCGTCCGCCATGCCTGTCATCATTCGCACCTGAAGACGGCCGCAATGTCCCGGGTCTCGGTCCTGGTCCCGAGCAGAACGAGGTCGATCACGATCGGCTCGGTCCAGCTCACCTTCACCTGCTCACCCTGGTTCTCCTCGTCGCATTGCGTGCTCACGGAGATGTTGCCGTTGACCACGTAGGGCGCCGCTGCGTCACGAACGGCACCCACCACCTCGCCTTGATCGGCTCGAACCGCTGCACGTCTCGCGCCCTCGCGGGCAGCGCCGGTAAGAGCGACGACCTCGCTGTAGGCGCGACCGAATCCGGTGATCCCGAATAGAACGGTTAGAAGAAGCCCGACGACCAGCGCGAACTCAACTGCTGCCGCACCACGCTCGTCACGCGGCGCCGATGACAGACCGACCCTCGCCACACGCGCTCTCCAACGGTCCAGACGGGATGTTATGACGGCTCGAAACTGGGGTCCAGGCAGATCACCTAGAAGTCGAAGTCGTTGAAGAAACCGCTGATCTTGTCTTCGAACGCGGTCACGGCCGCTACGATGGCCACTGCGATCAGAGTGATCAGCAGCGCGTACTCGGCAGCGGTGGCCCCGCGCTGATCGAGCATCTCATCCATCCGAGACCTCGCCCACACGTACACTCCCAGCAACATGGCAACCTCCAGTTCAGG
>JBOGWU010000257.1:0-9259 GCA_050693935.1 Actinomycetota bacterium
CGAGCAGCGTCCAAGCCTAGCAGGCAGCCCGCGTGAGTCCCGAAGGATCGGACCGCTAGCCTTCGGTGGCCTCGACGGGTTCCGAAGCCGCCATCGACGCCGTCCGCGATTTCGTCGCCATCTGCAGCGCTCCCAGACCCAACGCTGCCGAGATCGCCGCTCCCATGAACACTCCGTTGTACCCGAACTGCGACGCCACCCAACCGAGAGTCAGGGCCCCAATCCCGAAGGCCAGGTCGAAGAACGCGGTGAAGGTTCCAACGACGGCGCCTCGCTCGGTGGGCGGGGCGTTTCCGATCGCAAGAGACATGAGCGCGGGAAACACCAGCGACTGGCCGACCGCGAACAGCGCGGTACCTAGGTAAAGCCCCGCGGGAGTGGCCCACAACGCCATAACCAAGAAGCCGGAGGTGTTCGTAAGGAGAGCGATGCGTCCGGCCTTGCGCGCCCCGAGGAGGTCGGGGATGCGCGCTCCCAACAGTCGAATGCTAAAGATCAGAACCGAGCTGAGCGCAAACACGAGACGCGAGCCGTCCAGCCCGATCTCCAGCGCGTAGAGCGGAACGAAGGTCGAGAAGCCCGCCAGACCCAAGATGGCCGATGCGAGCACCGTACCGGGGAGGAGACCGGCCGGATGGATGATCCGCCTGCGCTTGACGGCCGCGTCGCTCTCGACGGCCGGGCGGGTCTCTGGGAGCCGCAACCCGACCAGCGACGCGAGCACCGATGTCCAGGCCACGATCTGCCAGGCGGCGTTGTAACCGAAGTGTTCGAGCATCGTCTCGCCGATGATCGGCCCGACCGCGAGGCCGCCGAACAGCGCCAGCGAGAAGTAGCTGAACGCCTCACCGCGCCGCTCGTCGGGAGCGAGGTCGTTGATGATGGTCGCGCAGCCGACATAGAAGGCCGCCTCGCCGACGCCCGCCAAGAATCGCAACACGATCAGGACCGGCAAGGTCGAAGCCCACACGAGGGCCAGCGACGAACCGCCGACGACCAAGCCACCCGAGATGATCAGTATGCGACGCCCGTAGGTGTCGCTGATCCGCCCGACGAAGGGTCGCAACAGAACGGCCGCGAGACTGAAGCTTGCGATTCCCACCCCGACGGCGACATCGCTTCCGCCGAGGGGACCCTCGATGAAGCGGGGGAGCGTCGGTTGGAGGGCGCCGACCGAGATGAAGTAAGAGAACGTCGCCAGCATCACCAATGCAAAGAGCGGCCCCACCAGTTGAGGTCGCCCCACACCGTTCTTGTTTGTCCGACGGTATTGATCCAGGAACAAGCAATCTCCTCTTGCCGATGGTCGCGCCGATGGTCGCCCGGGCCCAACTCACTTCCCGATTGGTCAACGCGCCCGAGTCCTCGAGGATTCCTGATTCTTGGAATACCTGGGCGGGCGCACGGTTCACAATAGAGGGACCGCGGAGCCCGCTGCGGAGGCGACCACGCCGCCCGATCGGAATGTTTCCTTCCCGAGTCTGCGGCCACTACTCTAGGAACGACCACAATCGACAAGTATGCGCGGGCGCCGAGAACGGCCGCGCACCGAAACAGGTGGCATGGACAACAAGGAGAACGAGCAACAAGAAGCCTTCGGGCCCAACATCTGGCTCGTGGACGAGATGTACCGGCAGTATCAGGAGTCGCCACAATCGGTGGGCGAGTCCTGGCGGGAGTTCTTCGAGGACTATCGGCCCCAACGAGGCGGACAGCCCAACGGTGAGCGCACGGCGACGCAGGAAACCGAGCCCGCCCGAACTCCCGAAAGGCCCGCCGATCCCAGGACCGAGCAGAGGGCCGCCGAGCAGAAGGTGCCCGAGGACGCCGCTCCGCTGAGAGGCATCGCCGCGGTGATCGCGGAGAACATGGAGGCCTCGCTCGAGGTCCCGACCGCGACCTCGGTGCGGACCATTCCCGCCAAGCTGCTGGAAGAGAATCGCCGAACCATCAATCGCTACCTCGCGGCCAAGCGGGGCGGCAAGGTCAGCTTCACGCACATAATCGGATGGGCCATTCTCAAGGCGCTCGAAGCGCGCCCCGCCATGAAGGCAAGCTTCGCGGCGGTCAACGGCAAGCCTCACGTCATCGTGCCGAAGCACGTGAACTTCGGACTGGCCGTCGATCTCGAACGCGGCGGACAGCGCGTGCTCATCGTGCCGAACATCAAAGAGGCCGACGAGCTCGATTTCGCCGGCTTCTGGAACGGCTACGAGGAGCTCATCCACAAGGTCAAGACCAACACCCTGGCGCCGGACGACTACTCCGGCACGACCATCACCCTGACGAACCCGGGCACTGTGGGCACCACCCAGAGCGTGCCGCGGTTGGTCAAGGGCCAGGGCCTCATCGTGGGCACCGGTGCCATTACCTACCCCAGTGAATACGAGGCTTCCGATCCGAAGATGCTGGCTCGCGTCGGCGTCAGCAAGCTCATCACCGTGACCTCGACCTACGATCACCGCGTCATCCAGGGGGCCGAGTCGGGTCAGTTCCTCGCGATGATCCACGACCTCTTGCAGGGAGCGAACCGCTTTTATGACGAGCTCTTTGCGAGCCTTCAGATTCCTTACGAACCGGTCCGCTGGAGCCGCGACTTCGCCGCGTTCGAGGATGTCGACGCGACGCTCGAGAAGCAAAGCCGGGTCATCCGGCTGATCAACATGTACAGGGTGCGTGGCCACCAGCTCGCGGAGCTGAATCCGATTGGGTGGGAGGTGCTTCAACATCCCGAGCTGGATCTAAGCCACTACGGGCTCACGTTGTGGGATCTCGATCGCGAGTTTCTGACCGACGGTCTACCGGGCCCCCGCAAGCAGACGCTCCGCAACATCATCGACGCGCTGCGGGACGCCTATTGCCGTACCACCGGTGTCGAGTACATGCACATGGCCGAGCCCGAGGAAAAGCGCTGGATCCAAGAGCGAGTCGAGGGCGAGATCGAGGAGTTCTCCAAGGAGGAGAAGATCCATATCCTCGATCGCATCGGCGCGGCCGAGGCTTTCGAGCGCTTCCTGCACTCCAAGTACACCGGCAACAAGCGCTTCTCGCTCGAGGGCGCGGAGAGTACCATCCCGATGCTCGACACTCTGATCGAGCAGGCCGCCGACGACGAGCACCTCGAGGTCGTAATGGGCATGAGCCATCGCGGCCGGCTCAACGTGCTCGCTAACATCGTGGGCAAGGCCCCCGAGGAGATCTTCAAGGAGTTCGAGGGCGAGATCGATCCCGACACGGTCCAGGGCTCGGGCGACGTGAAGTATCACCTCGGAATGACCGGGCGCTTCACGAGCCGGGCCGGCAACGACATCGCCATCGTGCTCGCGTCGAACCCGAGTCACCTCGAGGCCGTCGATCCGGTCGTCGAGGGCATGACTCGAGCCAAACAGGATCTGCTCGGCGACGACTCGACGGGCAAGGTGTTGCCGTTGTTGCTGCACGGCGATGCCGCCTTCGCGGGCCAGGGAGTCGTGGCCGAGACCTTCAACATGAGCCAGCTCCCCGGATATCGCACCGGCGGAACGGTCCACCTGGTGGTCAACAACCTCATCGGCTTCACAACTGCGCCTCATGCCGGCCGCTCGACTACCTACGCAACCGACATCGCCAAGATGGTGCAGGCTCCGATCCTTCACGTTAACGGCGACGATCCAGAGGCCTGCGTGCGCGTGACCAGAATCGCCTACGAATATCGCAAGCGCTTCAAGAAAGACGTCGTCATCGACCTCATCTGCTACCGCAAGTACGGCCACAACGAGGCCGATGAGCCGGCGTTCACCCAACCGCTGATGTACGCAAAGATCGACGACCGTCGTAGCGTCCGAAAGCTCTACACCGAGCAATTGCTGAACGGCGGTGAGATCACGGTCGAGGAGGCCGAGGAAGCTCTCGATCAGTTCCGCGACCGGCTCAAGACAGCGTTTGACGAGACCAAAGAGAGCAAGCGCCCGGAACCCGTGGTGGCGTTGCCTCCCAAGGTCGTCGGTGTGCTCCCGCCGGTAGAAACGGGAGTGGACGAAGAGCGAGTGAGACATATTCACGAAGTGCTGACGAAATTCCCGCAGGGCTTCGAGCCCCACCCCAAGCTCAAGAAGATGATCGAGAAGCGCGGAGCCATCCTCGACAAGGAGGCTATCGACTGGGCGCACGGTGAAGCGCTCGCGTTCGGGTCTCTCCTCATGGAGGGCATCGACGTGCGGTTGTCGGGACAGGATTCGCGGCGGGGGACCTTTAGTCAGCGTCATAGCGTGCTGGTCGACCATCGCACCGGCGAGGAGTACACGCCGCTGAATGATCTGTCCGGAAACCAGGCGCGCTTCCGGTGCTTCGACTCGTTGCTCAGCGAGTACGCCGCAACCGGGTTCGAGTACGGGTACTCGGTTGCGAACGGCGACGCGCTCGTGTGCTGGGAGGCGCAGTTTGGCGACTTCGTCAACGGAGCGCAGATCGTTATCGACCAGTTCATCAGCTCGGGCGAGGACAAGTGGAACCAGGAGAGCGGGTTGGTGTTGTTGCTGCCGCACGGCTTCGAGGGCCAGGGGCCCGAGCACTCGAGCGCTCGGCTCGAACGCTTCCTCACCCAGTGTGCCGAGGACAACATGCAGGTCGCCCAGCCCACTACCCCGGCGCAGTACTTCCACCTCTTGAGACGTCAGATGCACCGCACGATACGCAAGCCGCTGGTCGTAATGACGCCGAAGTCGTTGCTGCGCAGCCCGGACGCGCGCAGCAAGCTGGACGACTTCACGACGGGTCACTTTCTCGAGATCCTCGATGACTCGCGTGCGCTCGACAAAGAGTCGGTCAGGCGAGTCGTTCTCTGCACCGGCAAGATCGGATACACGCTCATGAACGAGCGCGACGCGCGGGAGAGCGACGTCGCGATCGTGCGCCTCGAGCAGCTCTATCCGTTCCCCAAGGAGCAGCTGTACGGAATCCTCGACGCCTACCCGAACGCAAACGAGGTCATGTGGGTGCAGGACGAGCCCGAAAACATGGGCGCGTGGTGGTTCGTCTACGGCAACATCCGCGCCGACCTGGCGGAGCGGTTCTCACTCCGGAGAGCGGCTCGTGCTGAATCCGGGAGCCCCGCAACTGGCAGCCCGACCGTGCACGAACAAGAGGGTGCCGAGCTGCTCGACAAGGGATTGAACTTCTAGTCCTAGCTGCGCGGACCGTTCATCGGCGCCCCGCCCTGAGGGCCCGTTCGAACGCGGCGTAGGCCTCTGCCCCGAAGAGGACGAAGCGCACCTCGGTGACTTCGGTGGTCGCCCCCAAGACTGTGCCGATGGCAACGCCGGCCGCTTCGTCGACCGGATAGCGGTAGACGCCGGTAGAGATTGCCGGGAAGGCAACCGTTTCCGCCCCAAGCTCGTCCGCTACGCGCAACGATTGAGTATGGCAGGACGCCAGCAGATGCGAGCGGTCCTCGGACTTCGTGTAGGTGGGTCCGACGGTGTGAATGACCCACCTCGCGGGGAGGTCGCCCGCCGTGGTGCCTACCGCAGCACCGGTGGGCAGACCATCCGGGTACTGGTCCTTGCGTATCCGCTCGCACTCCCGCTTGATCGAGGGTCCGCCCGCGCGGTGAATGGCGCCATCTACCCCACCCCCACCCATGAGGGTCGAGTTAGCCGCGTTGACCACCGCGTCGACCTGTTGCGTGGTGATGTCACCTTCCACGAGAACGATGTTCGGCATGACCCCCAGAGTAGTGCGTGGCGTCGACCTTCCCGACCCGGACCCTGAGCCCTAACATGCATCCATGGAGTGCATCAGGTGACGAAGGTCTTCGAGTGGTTCGGGTTCGGGATCGGAATCCTGTTGGTCCTGACCGTCGCCGGCAGCATGATGCGAACGCTGATCGTGCCCCGAGGGCTGACCTCCAAATTGGGAGCGATGGTGGGTGTCATCGTGCGGCGCAGCTACCTGTTCGTCGCCAATCGTTTCGACAACTATGAAGCCAAGGACCGAATCCTCGCCCTGCAGGCCCCGACCTTCCTGCTCGCCCTCTTGCTGACCTGGATGTCGGCTTTCTGGATCGCCTGGGGGCTGGTGTTGTGGCCGTTCTCGGAGATCACGTTCGCGAACGCGCTGCGGGAGAGCGGGTCGGCGATGCTCACGCTCGGTTTCGATCAACCGCAGAACCCCAACACCTTTTGGATTCACTTCGCAGCGGCCGCCACCGGCCTCGTCGTGATCGCGCTCCAGATCGCTTACCTGCCCACGCTGTACAGCGCGTTCAATCGCCGGGAGACACAGGTAACGGTGCTGCAGAGCCGTGCGGGCTCGCCTGCGTGGGGGCCGGAGATCCTGGCTCGCCACGCCATGACGGGACTGGTGCCCGATCTTCCGCACTTCTACGCGGAGTGGGAGAGGTGGGAGGCCGATGTCGCCGAAACCCACACCAACTACGTAGTCCTGCTTTTCTTCCGTTCGCCCCACGCTCTGCGTTCCTGGCTGATCGCGATGCTTGCGGTCATGGACTCCGCGGCGATATATGCGGCGCTGTGCCCCGAATCGGCTCCCGTTCAGGCGCGCTTGTGTCTTCGCATGGGGTTCACCTGCCTGCGTAACATCGCCAGCGTGCTGCGTCTGCCCTACGATCCGGACCCGATGCCCGACGACCCCATCGAGTTGACCTTCGACGAGTTCAAGGGCGCGATGGGTCGTCTCGAAGAGATGGACTTTCCCATGGAGCGCACTCCGGAGGAGGCGTGGCCACACTTCCAGGGCTGGCGCGTCAACTACGAGTCGATCGCGTACCAGCTTGCCGACCTCATCGTCGCCCCGCCCGCTCCTTGGAGCGGGCATCGGACACACCTTCCCGATGTGATGATCGTGCCGCAACGTCCGGCGAACCGGAAGCCGGACGATCCCAAGCGCGACGAACCTCGCCACGACAAGATCGAGTGGCAGGCCTAACCGATCTCAGATGGGCCACTGTTGCTGCGTGTAGCCCATGTCCCAGAACATCCATTCGTAGCGGCTCGTCGCGATGAAGTGGACGCGCATGCGATCTCGCTGTGTCGGAGAGGCCCTGGTGCCCACGCGCTCGGCGAGCTCGAGCACCTCGATCACGATGTCGCCGAACTCGTCGCCTCCGTAAGTGTCGATCCATCGCATGAACAGCGGGTCGGGGGAGCCCGATTTCAACAGCTCCTTGCCGACCTCCCAATAGATCCAATAGCAGGGGAGCACGGCGGCGAGCGCGTCGCTGAAGTCGCCGCCCTGAGCCGTGGCCAGCAGGTAGCTCGTATAAGCGAGAGTCGTGGGAGCCATAGCTTCGGCTCGAACCTCGTGTTCGTTCAGCCCGAAGTCGGCGAAGAATCCTTCATGCAATGCGCGCTCGACCTCGATCGCTCCGGCGGCGTGGCGGGCGAACATCAGAATGTCGTCCTCGTCCTGGCCTCGCGCCGAGCAGATGCTGAGCGCGCGGGCATATTCACGAAGGTAGTGCGCGTCCTGCACGACGTAGAAGCGAAAGGCATTCTTGTCGAGCGAGCCGTCTGCGAGACCCGTTAGAAAAGGATGCCGGAGAATCTCCTTGTAGATGGGGGCGATTGAATCCCACAAGCCGTCGATGAATCGGTTGTTACTCATGGCTGGGCTGCTTCCCTTGGAGGCCGTCGGGCAATCTTCCGATCGCCTGCGAGGCTATCTGATGGGAGGGTGGGGACATGGCGTCGGGAAGGTGTCGAAGGTTTGCCGAGTTGCCGAGCGAGGTTCAGTCCATCGTGACCGATGCGCGCCGGGCGACGTTGGGCACCATCGATTCCCGTGGGCGCCCACACCTCGTTCCGATCTCCTTTGCACTACGAAGTGGCGAGGTCGTTAGCGCAATCGACCACAAGCCGAAGACCACTCCCTCGTTGGGGCGAGTAGCCAACCTCGAGCGCGATCCCCACGTGACGGTGTTGATCGACCGCTACGACGAGCAATGGATCCGGCTCGGCTGGGTGATGGTGCGTGGACTCGCCCGGATGGATGCCCCCGGCAGCGCCAACGGCGCCCTGGCCGCTCGTTATCCCCAGTACCGCTCGTTTCCTCCGCGGGGCGAGGTGATCGCGATATCCCCGGTCGCGATCACGTGGTGGACCTGGAGTGATTAGGTGCCCCGCCCAATATCGTCGGTCGACATGACGATCGACGTGGAGCGCGCTCTTGAACGCGCGCTCGCCGAGGGAGACGAGTGGCGCGCCTGGCGCGCTCTCCGGCTGGGCGGAGACGACGCCGGAGGGCTCCCGCCCATTCCGGGGCAGGATGCGACGGGCGGCTGGGGGGGCCCGAGCGGGCGGCTGTCGCCGGGGGCAACGGGCTTGTCCCTGTGCCACCTGAAGATGATCGGTCTTCATGAAGAGCCCGCCGCGGTCATCGCGGGTGACTGGCTCGAGGCGACGCGCACTCCCGCGCAGGCCTGGCTCGACGCACCCGACGACGTGCCGGGCATCATCGACGACCCCGGTGCGGGCCGCGTCTGGGCCACGGCCTCGGCTGCGTGCTCACTGCTTGCGGTGGGGCGGGACCCCGGAACCAGAGCCTTCGATTTGCTGCGGTCGGAGACCGATCAAGAAGGCCACTTCACCGGAGGCACCTACCCGACGTTCGCGGCCGCCGGCGCGTACTGGCTCGCGGAAGGACCTCGCACCGAAACCGCGGAATGGGCGCTCCGCTGGACGCGCGAATGGTCCGAGGAATGGTGGGGTCCGGCCGAACATGTGGCCGGCCTGATCTTCTGGGCGGCCGCCGGGCTGCCTTCCGAGCACCCCTCGGTCGAGGGTTTCGTCGACGAGCTCACCTCCGGCGCACCCGAGCGGGGCTGGACCGACCTCGAGCTGACGCTCCAAACCCTCGAAGTCATCGCTTGTTTCGAGCGTCCGAGCGACTCGTTTACATCGGCACCTTCGGGATAGGACTTTTGAGAGGGCCTTTCTTGTTGGATCGGGTAGGGCCTTTTCGGTTCCTGACTAAACGAATCCTTTTGGGAGGTTTGCTATGGGAATCACACACACAGGACGTGGCGTATTGAGCAAGGAGCACAACGAGAAGCGCGAAAAGCTCCTTCAGATGCTCGAGAGGGCGTACTGGATGGAGATCGAGACGGTCATGAGTTACATGGCTAACTCCATCAATCCCGACGGTGTTCGCGCTCAGGAGATCATCGAATCCCTTAAGGCGGACGTCCAAGAGGAGTTGGGGCACGCGCAGAAGTTTGGTGAGCGCATCAAGGAGCTGTACGGAGTCGTGCCCGGCTCGATGG
>JBOGWU010000258.1:0-12304 GCA_050693935.1 Actinomycetota bacterium
TGATCGCGGCTCTGGCCGCCCGGCGTGCGGACCCGATCGATCGCGGAATCCTGGGGCCCGTGATCGCGGTCGGCGTCATCGCCGGTATCGCCGGGCTCGTGACGGGTGTGGTTGAGGGCTTGGTCCAGCCACCGGCGCCGGCTGTGCTGAGGCTCCGGCTGGCGCTGGTCGTTCTCGTGCTCGTCGTCGCGGTCGTCGTGAACGCCGGCCCACTTGGGAGCTTCCTGGCGACCTTAGGGGGAGCGGCGGCTGCGCTGGGACTGCGTTGGTGCGGCGAGCGCGCCATGCGCGGACTGGTCGGGAGAGATGAAGAAGACTAGGAGGCTCTTCGCCGTTCGCGCATGAAGCTCCCGATGACGGTCTGACTTATCTCGGCGCTGTCGGCGCGAAAGATCTGTCCACCGGTGATGGACGACAGCCTGGCCATGAATGCCTCGAGACCCGGTGAGGTGTCGAGCATGAACACATTGATCGAAATGTTGGAGCGAGCCAGACGCATGGCTTGCCGGAGAGTCTTCTCGATGGTTTCGGGGACCGGGGGCCAGTTGAACAGCGCGTACCCCTCTTCGAGATGAGCGGTCGGCTCGCCGTCGGTGACCATGATTACCTGCTTGATCGAGCGCGGATCCTCGGCCAGGACGCGGCTCGCAAGCATGAAGGCGTGCTCCATGTTGGTCCCATGGACCTCCTCCCATCCGGCGGATGCCAGGTCCGTGGCCTCCATGCGCCGCGCGTAGTCGGAGAAGCCGATCAGGTACAGCGAGTCCTGCGGGTACTTGCCGTGGATGAGCGCGTGGAGCGCAAGCGCCATACGCTTGGCCGGGACCCAGTGACCGCGCAACGGCATCGAGAACGAGAGGTCGAGCAACAGCGCGGTGGCGGTGCGAGGGCGGGACTCGGTCTCGACGACCTCGAAGTCCTCCGCGGCGAGCTTGACCGCTCGCCCCGGTCCCGACCGGAGGACGGCGTCATAAACCGTGCGTTCGACCGAGATCGGATCGGTGTCTCCGAAGGTCCATGGCTTCGTCTGCCCGGTTGGCTCGGCCTGGCCCCCACGCGCGCGGTGCGACGGCTCACGCCTGATGCGATCGAGCACGCGCGTTAGCGAGCGCTCGCCGATCATGCGTGCGCCACGGGCGGTGAGCTCGAGCTTCCCCCTCACTCGGTTGACCACCCCGGCCTCCTCGAGCGCGCGCTCGATCCGCTTTAGCCACTGAAGGTCCTGGACGGCTTCGTCGTCGAGCGCGCGGCGCACCTGGTCCTCGTCGATGTCCTCGAGAGTCGCCCCCGCGTAGTCGCCACTCATGGTGGCTTCGAGCTCCTCCATTTCGCTGACGCGCTCGATCGCGTCAACGGCCTGGCTCATCGGCATCTCCTGCTCCCCGAAATTGGGACTCACCTCGTCCCAGGGCAGGTTGGGCATGAGCTCGCGCAGATTCTGGTTGAGCTGATCCATCTCCCAGGCAAGGTCGAGATCGCTAAGCACCGACTCGGCCAGCGCCTGCAACTCGGCGCGCTGCTGAGGCGTCATGCTCGCGAGGAGCCGGCTCATCGCGGCCATGCGCTTCGCCAGGATTTCGAGCAACTCGTCGAGGTCCTTCGGGTTCTCGGGGAACATGTCGCCGTAGCGTTCCATGAAGCCGTCGAAGTCGGGCTCGTCGCCACGGTTGCGCGCCGCGATCATCTCGTTCAGCTCCGCCATCATGTCCTTCATGCGCGCGACGTCTTCCGCGGTGACGTTTTGCATCGAGCCCATCAATCTCTTGAAGTAGCTGTTCAGAACCTCCTGGCGGAGCCTGTCCATCAACGCGTCGTAACGAGCCTTGGCCTCGCCGGAGCTGAAATCGTAGTTCTCTAGTTCGCGCAGCGCGCCTGCGGGATGCTTGGGCAGCGCATCGAGTTGCATCTTCTTGAAGTCGGCGTCGTCTCCGGTCTGCTCATTCAGTGCTTGGTGCTCGAGTCCGAGGATCTTGTCGAGTTCGTTTCGGATCTCCTGAAGAGGCCCCGAGAGATTGGTTCGTTCGGCCATTTCGCGCCTCGCTCGACGTAGCCGCCCAAGCATGGAATCGAGCCCGCTGCGGCCCTGCATCCCGCGTCTCTGCAGTTCGCGCAGCGACCACCGGCCCCCATAGCCGGACAGCAGTTCGTCGGACATCTCCTCGAGCACCTGCGCGACGTCGACCTCGTCGTCAAGCGGATGTTGCGAGCCGTCCCACCGGCTGAAGCGACTCCGGCTCAAGCGAGGTTGTCCTGCGGTCCGGCCCCGCGCTCGCTTTCGAAGCGCCAGCGTCCCGGGGCGTCGGTGGTCTCCTTGTTCAGCTGCTTGGTGAGGTGGAGTCCCTCGAGGGCGAACTCCAGCGCGCTCGCCCTGGAAGCGGGGGAGTCGTCTTCGAGGTCGAGCCGGCCCACGAGTCGCTCGATCAGGAACCCCGCCTCGGCCGCGCCCTCGAACTGTCCGAGGAAGTCACTCGAGCCCATCGTCTCGGAGGTCTCCGCCACGAGGCCCTCGTCGAAGGAGTTGGTCAGAACGGTTGTGTCCTCGCCGCCCAGACGGTAGTGCCAGACGTCGAGGATCGCCCGCTTGAGAGCGCGCTCGAGCACCGAGGGTTCGCGTCCCTCTTCGAGCATGTCGAACTCGATACGCCCTATGGATGCCGGAACCGTGGCATACAGGTCGACCGCCCGGGGCACCGCTGCTTCCTCACCGTTGACGATGGCTCGCCGCAGCGCGCTGGCTCCGATCGTCTCGAGAGCTCCGATCGAAAAGCGCACCGAAACACCGGATCGTTGGTTGACCTGCGACGAGGAACGCAACTGCGCGGTGAACTCGGCGATGACCTCTTTCAGATGGCGCGGCACCCGCACCGGAATGGTTTCCGTAACGCGCTTCGCCTCCTGCTCCATGATCGCGATCTCGTCGTCGATGCGTTCGGGGTAGTGGGTGCGCACTTGCGTGCCGAAACGATCCTTTAGGGGAGTGATGATGCGGCCGCGATGCGTGTAGTCCTCGGGATTAGCGCTTGCGATCAGCATGACGTCCAGCGGAAGGCGGATCTTGTAGCCGCGCACCTGGATGTCTCGTTCCTCGAGGATGTTCAAAAGAGAGACCTGAATTCGCTCCGGCAGATCGGGCAGCTCGTTGATCGCAACGATGCCGCGATTGGTGCGCGGCACGAGGCCGTAGTGAATGGTCAGCTCGTCACCGAGGTAGCGGCCCTCGGCGACCCGTATCGGATCTACATCACCTACCAGGTCGGCCACGGCCGTGTCCGGCGTTGCCAGTTTCTCGGAGTACCGGAGGTCGCGGCCGACCCAGACGATGGGCGTCTCATCGCCGAGCTCGTTGACCTTGGCGCGCGCCATGGCGGAAACCGGGTTGTAGGGGTGGTCGTTGAGCTCGCTGCCCTCGACCACCGGGATGACGTCGTCGAGTAGATCGACCAGTGCCCTCATCAAGCGGCTTTTCGCCTGGCCGCGCTCACCGAGCATGATCACGTCGTGTCCCGCCAGGACCGCCCGTTCGAGGGCGGGCACCACCGTATCCTGGTACCCGACGATGGAGGGGAAGACCGGCCGGTTCGAGCGAAGTCGTTCGACGAGGTTGGAGCGCAGCTCCTCCTTGACGGTGCGGTAGCGGTAGCCCGAGGCCTTCAGCTGGCCAAGCGTGGTTGAAGTCGTCATGTAATTAGGGTTACGCATCGCCGGGATTACGCAACCGCAGCGTTTGCGCTGGTCCGGCCGAGGGGTTTTGCTAGCCCTTCATGGCATATGTGAGATGGCCCAACCGTAGGGCCGCGGGTCGCCTCTTGGGCGTCGAGCTTGGCCCCTACCGGGAGGCCGATCCCGTTGTCGTCGGGCTGCCGCGGGGCGGCGTCGAGGTGGCCGATGAGGTCGCACGCGAGCTGAACGCGCCTCTCGAGATCGCGGTGGTGCGAAAGGTCGGGGCTCCGTCCCAGCCCGAACTCGGTGTGGGCGCGGTGGGGAGCGGCGGCGTCGTCTACATCAACCAACCTCTCGTCGAGCGCATGCGCATCGCCCCCCATGTGCTCGACCAACTCGTGGCCGCCACCTCGGATGAGGTCGAAGCGCGCGTTCAGAAATGGATCGGGGGCAAGGAGGAGACGTCCCTGAAGGGACGCACCGTGATCGTCGTCGATGACGGACTTGCGACCGGAGGGACGGCCAAGGCCGCGGAACGCGTGCTGAGGGGGCACGGTCCCACCCGTCTGGTGCTGGCGATTCCCGTGTGCCCCCCGGAATCGGTCGAGCCGTTGCGCGAGCTCTACGACGACGTAGTGGTTCTCGCCACCCCCCGCCCCTTTCTAGCGGTCGGCGAGCATTTCGACGACTTTGCCCAGGTGGGCGACGACGAGGTGCGGGACATCCTCGATGCGGCTTCCGCCCGCAGGAGCTCCTAGAGCGCTCGGAGACCGTCTCCCGACTCCTTCGCGAGGGTTCCCGTTTGCATAGATGCGCCAAGCTGCATAAAGTTCCACGATGGAACGCTCGGCGGTGGTACTCGGCGCATCGGGATTCGGCGGGGGAGAGCTCCTCCGCCTCCTGGCGCGCCACGGGGGGATCGGCCTGGAAGCGATCTCCGGCGAGAGCCGCGCCGGTGAGCCGCTTGGCGAGGTCCACCCCAATCTGATCGCTACCGAGTTGCCCCTTGTTACCGCCGAGGAGGCGCGCACCGTTCCTGCCGACGTGTGCTTCTCGTGTCTGCCGGCGGGCGAGCTGGCCAAGCATCTCGAGCACATCGAGGCCCCGCTCGTGGTCGACCTCGCCGACGACTTCCGCGCCGATTCCGCCTGGACCTACGGGCTGACCGAGTTCAACCGAGCGAAGGTTGCCGGCTCCGGGCGCATCGCCAACCCCGGCTGCTACCCGACTGCCGCGCTCTTGGCGGTGCTTCCCTTCGCGGTAGCGGGTCTCGTGACCGGGCCGGTGGTGGTGGACGCGATCTCCGGGATCAGCGGTGCCGGGCGCAAGCTTCAGGACCGGCTCTTGCTTGCCACCGCCTCGTCTTCAGTGACCGCATACGGCACCACCGACCACCGGCACCTCCCCGAAATCGAGAGCGGATTGTCGGCCTTCGGAGACCTCGACGCATTGGTCTCCTTTACTCCGCACCTTGCCCCCATGAGCCGTGGCCTGCTGGCGACGGTGCGAGCGCGGCTCGACGGCCCCCTTTCGGAAGCCGAAGCCACGTCGGTCTTGCACGCGGCCTACGACGACGAGCCCTTTATTGGGGTTCTGAACGATTGGCCCTCGACCAAGTCGGTGACCGGATCCAACGCGGCTCACGTCGCCGCCCACGTCGACGCCCGCACGGGGTGGCTGGTGTGCTCGGCGGCGATCGATAATCTCGGCAAGGGCGCCGCCGGTCAGGCTCTCCAAAACGCCAACCTCGCTCTTGGCTTCGACGAGACCATGGGGCTGACCTCGGTGGGAGTGTGGCCGTGAGCACGAAGTGGCCGTCGGGTCTTCGCTCGGCGGGGGTCGCCTCCGGCATCAAGGCTTCGGGTGCTCTGGATTTCGGCCTGCTCGTCGCGGAGCACCCTGCGACATGGGCGGGGACCTTCACCCAGAACGCGGCCGCGGCCGCGTGCGTGGAGTGGTGCAGGGTAAGGCGCGGGGGCCTGGCGCGCGCACTCGTGGTCAACAGCGGCAACGCCAATGCCTGCACCGGTACGGCCGGCCGAGCAACGGTCGCGGCCACCGCTGACGCTGCGGCTGCGCAGCTCGGCTGCGAACCGGATGACGTATTGGTCTGCTCGACCGGCCCCATCGGAGTACCACTGGACGCAGGACTTCTCGCGGCTTCGCTTCCCCAGGCGACTGCGGCACTTTCGCCCGACACCCACGACTTCGCGCGCTCGCTGCTGACGACCGACACCTACACCAAGATATCGACTGCGTCTGCCGGAGCGGCGAGCGTTGTCGGTGTGGCCAAGGGCGCGGCGATGCTCGCGCCCAACATGGCGACGATGCTCGCGTTCATCGGCACCGACGGCACCGTCGAGGCGGCCGAGCTGCAGGCGGCGTTGTCCTATGCGGTCGAGCGGAGCTTCAACCGGCTGTGCATCGATGCCTGCGAGTCGACGAACGACTCGGTCATAGCGCTCGCGACGGGCGCGGGACCAGCGATGGATGAGTCGGAGCTACGCGCGGCCCTGCTAAAGGTGTGTGGCGAGCTTGCGGTGAAGATGGCGCGCGACGCGGAGGGCGGAACCAAATTGATACGGGTACGAGTCGACGGTGCGCGCGACGAGGACCACGCGGTATCCCTTGGCAAGTCGGTCGCGGCCTCCAATCTGTGGAGCGCGGCCGCTCACGGCGCCGATCCCAACTGGGGCCGGGTGCTGTCGGCGATGGGGTCGGTCGACCGAACGCTCGACATCACCGGGGCATCGGTGGCGATCGCCGACGAGGTCGTGTTCGCGTCCGGCGAGCCCGAAGGCTTCCTCGCCAACGCGGCCGCGGCGATGCACGGCGACGAGTTCACGGTCACGGTCACGCTCGACGCGGGCGATGCGTCTGCCGAGGTGCTGACCTGCGACCTCTCCGAGGAATACGTGACCCTCAACGCGGAGGTGACCACGTGAACTCGCGCGTCGAAGCCCTGGGCAAGGCCGGAGTGCTCACCGAGGCATTGCCCTACATTCGCACCTATCGCGGCCAGACCGTCGTCGTGAAGATCGGCGGCCAGGCGCTGGACGATTCGCGCCTGGCCGCGATGGTGGCGGACGATCTCGCCCTCATGGCTCTCGTGGGGATCAAGCTCGTCGTCGTGCACGGGGGCGGTCCGCAGGTGAGCGCGGCGATGAACGAGGCCGGTATCGAGCCGGCGTTCGTGGGCGGACTTCGTGTCACGGATCCCGAATCGATGGAGATCGTGCGGCGCGTGCTGATCGGCTCAATCAACTCCGATCTCGTCGCCCGGCTGAACGCCGCGGGGTTGTCGGGCGTTGGGCTATCGGGGGTCGACGGCGGCCTCCTCCAGGTCGAGACGACCTCCGGCCCCGACGGCGAGGATCTCGGTCTCGTGGGCGAAGTCAGCGCGGTGGACGGAACCCTCGTCGAGTCCCTCCTGAGGGACGACCGCACGCCGGTCATCGCAACGGTTGCTCCGGACGCCTCGGGTGTTGTCCACAACGTCAACGCCGATGCCGCTGCGGGCGCGATCGCCGCGGCCATTGGCGCGGCAAAGCTCGTCTACCTGACAAACGTCGAGGGGTTGTACTCGGACTTCGGCGACACCGACTCGCTGGTGAGCGAGTTGAAGCTGGCCGACCTCGAGGGCATGCTTTCGGTCCTGTCCGCCGGCATGCGCCCCAAGGCCTCGTCGGCCGTACAGGCACTGGGTGCTGGAGTGGGCAAGGCCCACATCCTCGACGGCCGCGTCGAGCACGCTTTGCTGCTCGAGGTGTTTACGGACGAAGGGATCGGGACCCAGGTGCTGCCGTGCTAGGGGAGCGCGCCGCCGGCCGGCAGATGGACACCTACAAACGACTACCGGTGCGCTTCGTTTCAGGTCGGGGCGCGCAGCTCACCGACGCCCATGGACGCGACTACATCGACTTCCTCGCCGGCATCGCGGTAGCGAGCGTCGGCCACGCGCACCCGAAGGTGACGGCGGCGATCGCCGAGCAAGCCGCCACGCTGGTTCACGTCTCGAACATCTTCGAGACCGGGCCACAGGAGGAGCTTGCCCGCCGCCTGTTCGAGCTCAGCGGGGGCATGCGTTCGTTCTTCTGCAACTCGGGCGCCGAGTCGATAGAGGCGGCGCTCAAGCTGGCGCGCAAGCATGCGTTGGTCAAAGAACGTAAGGCGACGCGCTTCGTCTGCGCGGAGGGCGGCTTCCACGGGCGCACCTTCGGCGCGCTGAGCGCCACCGGGCAACCCTCCAAGCAGGCGCCCTTCAAACCGCTGGTGGGTGGGTTCACGCACGTCCCCTATGGGGACATCGGCGCCCTCGAACAAGCCGTCGGCGACGACGTCGCGGCGGTGCTGCTCGAGCCGATCCAGGGTGAGGCCGGCGTAATCGTGCCGCCGCCGGGATACCTCGAGGCGGCGCGGGAGGCTTGCGATCGAGTGGGTGCGCTGCTGATCCTGGACGAGGTGCAGACCGGGCTGGGCCGGACCGGCGCGTGGTTCGCCTACCAGCACGAGGGCGTGGCTCCGGACGTGATGTGCCTGGCCAAGGCGCTCGCCGGCGGGTTGCCGATGGGCGCGTGTCTGGCGACTCCCCAGGTCGCGGCGAGCTTTCAACCGGGCGACCACGCGACCACCTTCGGCGGCGGCCCGGTTCAGAGCGCGGCAGCTATCGCAACGATCGACGTCATCGAGTCCGAAGGCCTCGTCCAGCGGGCAAAGGCGGCGGGCGAGCGATTGTCCTCCGGACTAGGTGAGCTGTTTCCCGAAGCAGAGGTGCGAGGGCGCGGCCTGCTGGTGGCCGTCGAGTTCGCATCCGACGCGGCCGCCGAGATCGTCGAGCGGGCGCTCGTCGCCGGCCTGGTGCTGAACGCCACCTCTTCGAGCACGCTGCGCATCGCTCCGCCCCTGGTCATCTCGGACGAGGAGATCGACAGCGGTCTCGCCATCCTCGAGGAGGTGGCCGGTGCGGTCCTCGCGACGACGTGATCTGAGGAAACTGCTGCGCGAAGGGCGGGCGTCCAGTCAGCGGCACATCGTCCAAACACTGCGGGCGGCGGGCCACGAGGTGACTCAGGCGACCATCTCGCGCGACCTGCAGGAACTCGGCGCGCTCAAGGTTCGGACCGAGGAAGGCTTCGTGTACCGGCTGCCCGACGAGATGCAGCACGGCGGCGGGGACCTCATGGCCCGCAACCTCCGCCACACACTCGAGGAGTTCGCGGTCGACGTCCGTCTCGCCGGCAACCTCGTGATCGTCCTGACCGCGCCGGGTCACGCGGCCGCAGTCGCCCGAGCCATCGACCTTGCCCCCCGCGACGACGTGATGGGAACCGTGGCCGGCGACGACACGATCTTCGTCGCTACACCGGATGACGCCAGTGCGCGCCACCTGGTCGAGACCTGGAATCCGACGACGACAAAGGCAATGGAGGAGCAACTATGAACAAGAAGGTGGTTCTTGCGTACTCCGGTGGGCTCGACACTTCGGTTGCGATTCCGTATCTCACCGAGCAGGGCTACGAGGTCATCGCCGTCGCCGTCGATATCGGCCAGGGCGGCGATCTGCGAGACGCGATCGACCGGGCTCCCAAGCTTGGGGCGGCCGAGGCCCGGCTCGTCGACGCAAAGAACCGGTACGTCGATGGTTACGTGATTCCGGCGCTCATGATGAACGCTCTCTATCAGGATCGTTACCCGCTGGTGTCGGCATTGTCGCGCCCATTGATCGCGAAAGTGCTGATAGCGGTAGCCGAGGAAACGGGGGCCGGCGCGGTCGCCCACGGCTGCACGGGAAAGGGCAACGACCAGGTCCGCTTCGAGGTCAGCCTGGGAGCCCTCGCACCCGAGATCGAGGTGCTGGCTCCCGTGCGCGATTGGGAAATGAGCCGCGACGAGACGATCGCCTACGCGCAGGAACGCGGGCTGCCGATCACTACAACGAAGGCGTCGCCCTACTCGATTGACGAGAACCTGTGGGGAAGGAGCATCGAATGCGGCGTCCTCGAGGATCCCTGGGTTTCGCCTCCGGAGGACATCTACGCGCTAACGCGGTCACCCTCCGAGGCGCCGGGCGAGCCTCAGGACGTCGAGATTTCCTTCGACTCGGGCGTCCCCGTCGCCGTCGACGGCGAGAGTCTCAGCCCCCTGAACCTGATCGAGTCGCTGAACAAGATCGTCGGTGACTACGGCTACGGGCGCATCGACCTGGTCGAGGATCGGCTTGTGGGAATCAAGTCGCGCGAGATCTACGAGGCGCCGGCCGCCCTGGCTTTGATCGCCGCCCACCGGGATCTCGAAACTCTCACGCTCGAGCGTCAGTTCGCTCGCGAGAAGCGCCGCATGGACTCGCTGTGGGCGGACCTCGCCTACCAGGGTCTGTGGTTCACGCCGTTGAAGGAGGCGGCCGAGGCCTTCGCAGCCACAACGTCGAGCGCCGTCACCGGCGACGTCAGGCTGCGTCTCAGTGCCGGAGGATGCCTGGCCGTGGCGCGGCGTGGACCGAGTTCCCTTTACGACGAGGAACTCGCCACCTACGCGGATGCCGACGCCTTCGATCACGCCGATGCAGCGGGCTTCGTTCGTCTCTGGGGGCTCCCCGCGAAGCAATGGGCAAAGGTCCGCGGCACCGGGACGCGCTAGGTACCGGTGGGCGACAACGAGATGCTTTGGGGCGGGCGGTTCAGCGCCGGTCCCTCGGACGAGATGTTGCGGCTGACGGCATCCACCGAGATCGACATGGCGCTGCTCGATTGTGACGCGCGCGCGACGAAGGCTCACGCCCGCGTTTTGGTCCGGGCCGGACTCCTCGCGCCCGGAGACCTCGAGTCGATAGACGCGGTGCTCGACGATCTCGTCGTTGCTTGGCGCGCCGGTGAGGTGACGGCGGGGCCGCGCGACGAAGACGTACATTCTGTTATCGAGCGAACCCTCACCGAGCGTCTCGGCGAGCTGGGCGCGCGCATCCACGCCGGACGTAGTCGAAACGATCTCGTCGCTCAGGATCTCAGACTCTGGTGCCGCGATGCTGCCGACGGCCTGCTGAGAAGGCTCGGCGCGCTTCTCGAAGCTATCGCGGCTCGAGCAGAGGAGCACGCGTCGACCTTGATGCCGGGCTTCACCCATCTTCAGCCCGCGCAACCGGTGACGGTCGGCTACCACCTTCTGGCTCACGGCTTCGCGCTGGCGCGCGACGGGAATCGTCTGCGGGTGGCGCGAACTGCCGCCGACGTGAGCGCGTTGGGCGCGGGCGCGCTGGCGGGGACGACGCTTCCACTCGACGCAACCGTGGCCGCCGAAGAGCTGGGCTGTGCCGGAGTCTTCGAAAACGCCATGGACGCGGTCTCGGATCGGGACTTCGCATGCGACCTCGTCTACGCGACCGCGACGCTGGGAGTCCACCTCAGCCGCCTCGCCGAGGAGATCGTGCAATGGACGTCCCCGATGTGGGGCTTCGCCCGGCTCCCGGACGAGTGGTCGACGGGGTCGTCGATGATGCCTCAGAAGCGAAATCCAGACATGGCCGAACTGGTACGCGGCCGGGCCGCGGCTCCGATCGGGGAGCTGACGTCGCTGCTCACGCTGCTAAAGGGACTCCCGCTAGCGTACGACCGGGACCTGCAGGAGGACAAGGCCTACGTCTTCCGGGCGGTCGACCGCGCGAGCGGATGCATCGAGGGGACGACGGCGATGGTGACCGGCATCACCTTCGATGAGGAGCGCCTGGCGTCGACGGCCGAGCTCGGTGGATCCTGGGCCACCGACCTCGCCGAGTTGCTGGTGACCCGCGGCCTGCCGTTCAGGACGGCTCACGAGGTCGCGGGGAGGCTCGTCGCTCATCTCGAGAACTCGGGCGAGAAGCTGAGTGCACGGCTCCTGGAGGAACATCACGAGCTGCTCGCCGCCTCGGACCTGGAGTCGCTCAGCGCGGCCCGCTCGGTGGAGGCCAGGAAGTCCCACGGGGGCCCGGCTCCGGGGCGCTTGGCCGAGCAGATCGACTCGTTGCGCAGGGAATCTCTGGAACTCGGCGCCGGCTAGGCGTCTCCGCCTGCCCTTTTGACTAGTCCAATCTCGCGGAATAGATTGCCCGCCTGTTCACTTTGGACTAGCCCCTCAAGGCCGAGGGGCTTCACCATAGGGGGAAGCGTTGAGTTTGACTCGCAAATCGTCGCGGCTACTTCCGCTGCTCGCCGGGGGCCTGGCCTGCGCCATGTTGGTGCTGGTACTCGCTCCGGCGAACTCGGAGGCCAAGAACGGTAGTAAGGGCGACTCGGCTCGCCTGCGCAGGGCCGTCTCGGCCGAAAACATCAAGGAGCACACCAAGGCACTGCAGGACATCGCCGTCGCCAACGAGGGCAACCGGGCCTCCGGATTCACGGGCTACGACGCCTCGCTTGCTTATGTCGCCGACCAGCTCGAGGCGGCCGGCTACGAGCTCACGGAGCAGGAGTTCGACTTTGAGGCCTTCGTCGAGAACGCTCCCGCCGAGCTCGAGCAAACCGCTCCCACGCCCACGACCTACCGAGTGGACGAGGACTTCGCCTACATGGAGTTCTCCGGCAGCGGCGACGTGACGGCCGGCGTGACGAACGTCGACCTGCAGCTCCCGCCTCCGGCCGAACCAGGTTCCACCAGCGGCTGTGAGACCGAT
>JBOGWU010000259.1:0-2714 GCA_050693935.1 Actinomycetota bacterium
GCTGACGTTCGATGAGTGAGTCCAGCAGGCGGACGTTCTCGACCGCCTGGCGATGGCCGCGCTCGGACGACTGCCTCTCGCTGTCGCGAGCTCGCCACATCCTCAGAAAGAGGTCGAGGCTGGAGGCAAAGCCGATCAACGCTTCGAGCTCGGGGCGCTCGAAATGTCGCCCCTCCCGAGCCACGAGCAGATAGCCGTCCTCGAGCAGCGGCGCCACCAAACCTGAGAGGTTACTTCCAGTTCCGTCTTCCAGCGCGACGCGTCCCGCACGCCGCTCGAGTCGGGGCGGTTGGATGTCTCCCACGCGGTGCAGGATCCGGCCGTCGGCCCAGAGCAGCGCCGCGGTCGAGTCGAGCGTGGCGGCGATCTCAGGAAGCGCGGCGACCAGCCCCGCCTCCGGATCGTGCGCGGCGGCCAGACCAGCCAATAGCCGGTTCAGTTGCGCGGTCTCATCGCTCGACGTCATCTGCTAGCCACCCTAGTCCGGTTGGTGCTCACGAGTTCAGCGTCGCGGGTGCTTCCATCGGCGGCACTGGCTTGATATGACTCGGGGGAGCCAAAGACGACGTCTCGCAGTGACGAGCACCAAGGGGGGTGCGCCACTTGGCACAGTCGGTCCGATCGCCGCTCGGTGGGCTAGACGGGTACTTCAGGATCTCGGAACGAGGGTCTGCGGTCCGAACCGAGGTGATCGCCGGGGTCACGACCTTCATGACCATGGCCTACATCCTGTTCTTGAACCCCGCGATCCTTTCGTCGGTGCCGGACCGAAACGGTCTCAGTCTCGACCCCGCGCAGGTGCTCACCGTTACCGCCCTGGCCGCCGGGCTGATGACCTTGGCGATGGGCTCGTACGCGAACTATCCCTTCGCCATCGCCGCCGGTCTGGGTCTGAATGGAGTCGTTGCGTTCCAGCTGGTGGCGGGCAACTCGCTCACCTGGCCTCAGGCCATGGGAGTCGTGGTTACCGAGGGTGTCATCATCACCATCCTCGTGCTTACCAAGTTCAGGCAGGCGGTGATGAATGCCGTACCCCTGGCGATCAAGCACGCGATCGCCGTCGGCATCGGATTGTTCATCGCCTTGATCGGCTTCGTCGACGCGGGCTTCGTCACGCCCGGCGAGGGCACGCCGGTTCAGCTGGGCACGGCCGGGGAGCTGCAGGGATGGCCCGTGGGCATCTTCGTCATCGGCCTGCTGCTGATCTCGTTCCTCTACGCGAAACGCGTCAGAGGAGCGCTGCTGATCGGCATCCTCGCGGCCACCGTCGTAGCGGTCATCGTGAACGAGGCGTTTCTCGAGGGCGAGGGTTTCGGGCCCTACGCCAACTGGCAATCGCCGATGGATCTGCCGAGCGGAGAATCGTTCAGCCTGATCGGGGACTTCACGATCTTCGGCTTCTGGGGAGAGCTGGGATTGATCGCGGCCGCCCTGGCGGTGTTCACGCTGATGCTCGCCGACTTCTTCGACACGATGGGCACGGTGGTGGGGTTGGGCAAGGAGGCGGGAGCGCTCGACCCGGCCGGCCAGCTTCCGAACATCGAGAAGGTGTTGCTGGTCGACTCGGTTGCCGCGGGAGTGGGTGGTGCGTTCTCGGCGTCGTCGAACACGACCTACATCGAGTCCGCCTCGGGGATCGGCGACGGTGGGCGTACGGGATTGACGTCGGTTGTTACCGGCATCCTGTTCCTGCTGGCGATCTTCTTCTCGCCGCTGGCGACGATCATCCCGCTGCACGCGTCGGCGCCCGCCCTGGTGCTGGTCGGGTTCCTGATGATGACGACGGGCGTCAGGAACATCCCCTGGGACGACATCGAGGTAGCGCTCCCCGCGTTTCTGACGATGGTGGTGATGCCGTTCACCTACTCGATCACCAACGGCATCGGCGCCGGCTTCGTCACCTACGTGTTCCTCAAGCTCGCCCGTGGGCGATCGAAGGAGGTCGCGCCGATGATGTACGTCGCCGCCGCGGCGTTCGTCGTCTACTTCGGCATCTTCTACGTGCGGGACTGGCTCGCCTGATCTAGCAAAATCCCGTTGTCAGGCGTTGACGCAGACCGACGCCGTCGCGAGCTGGTCTGCTTCACTTCGGGCGGGTGCCCGCTGCCGAGAAGTGCCCGGTGCACGTGGTGCACGTGGTGCCGGCACCAGGGGCACCAGGGGCACCACCCCGTTTGGGAGGACACACACCCCTTTGCGAAACGCCGGTTCCACCGAGGCTCAGCTAGTCGCCATCGTCTTCGTCACAGATCAGCTTCGGGATGACCCTCGGGGTCGGCCGAGGCTCCCAGGTAGTTGTAGATCGTGAAGCGCGTCACGCCAAGGCGGTCGGCAACCGTCTCGACCGCCCTTCGGAGCATGAACACGCCCCGCTCGTCGAGGAAGCGCACGACCTCCTGGCGTTCCACTCGAGACATGTCCTCGACTCGCTTGCCCAGAGAACGCTCGGTCGCCTCGATCAGGCCCTCGGTCGTGGCCCCGAGGTGGGGGGTGCCCTCGCCGTGTAGGAACAGCCCGTAGGCGGCTCGGTCTCCGCCGGTGCCGCACACCACCACCTTGCCGCGCACTCCGGGAGGACCCTCGACCTCGAAGCTCGCCTCCCCTGAGGCGAGGCGTTTGCTCGCCTGCTCGATCAGTTCCTTGCGGGCGTGACGTCCGGCGTGGAGGACCTCGGGGGCTTCCCCGTCCGAGCCGGCCAGCGCCCACACCACGGC